>CALVHR010000056.1 GCA_944328495.1 uncultured Clostridia bacterium | reverse complement strand
AGCCGAAAGATTTTCGGCGGGGTGGTAAGCGGTGATCCTGAAATAGTTTGCCATAATGATTTCCTCCTATGCGGCAAGTTTTTTGATGGTTCTGTTGGCGTAAGGCAGCCACACTTTGTTGACGTAGTGTAAAACGTCGTCGCTCGGTTTGTGGTCGTGTTCTCCGTAGCATTGCAGGACTTTGTGTTCGCTGAGCGAGTATTCAAGCGTAACGAGCGGGGTGTCCGGCTGTTCTTTTGTGCGGACGAAGAAGATAAGCGATTCCTCGCGGATAAAGCGTTGGTCGTAGTTCATTCGCCCCACGCAGTGGTCTAACAATTCTCCTTCGCGGATGAGGTCGGCAGGGGAGCGGGCGATGATACAGATAAAGGCGCTTCGTTTATCGTATTCGAGCGGCAGGTATTTTTCGGCAATAGCGGCGAACCTATCGTACAATTCCTGCCGTGCCTTTCTATCGGCTTCCGCTTGTGCCGTGGCGTATTGGTCGATACGCATATCGTGCCAGCGTTTGAAATCGTGGGGGAAACGATTCTTCGGCAGTGACATATCCAAACCGAGATAGTTGCAGGCTTTGAGGTAATCGAGATAGGTGTTTGCGTTGGTGTTTTGCTCGGATATGTAATCGAAGAATTTTTCGCGCTCCGTACCTTTGAATAGCTCGGATATAGGAGCAAGGGTGGTGTTGCTTCGTAAGTTTATCTTCGCTTCTCGGTAAGATTGCAGGGTTTCAAGTGGTTTTCCGGTTCTGTATCCGCGTAATACGACGTCTACATAGTAGTGACGCGCCCGCAGTTCTTCGCGGTGCGCCATCAGCCATTTGCGGAAGCCTTTGTCGCTGCCTATCTTTTTTAATATCATCGTACTGTCGACATATTTGCCGAGCCCTGCTTTGACGAGATATTCTACCTGCGGATATTTGAGATAGGTGCGAAGGTAAGTGATAATGCAGGAAGGATTCTGAATATCCACGGCTGAATAGCGGAACTCCGGAAGTGAGAGCGCAAATTGCGGGTTGATTGTATGCGTCCACGGATTATAGTATTTGATGTCTACCGGGTACCACTTGCCGTCGTTATAGAAAGGACGTATGCTGTACGGGTATTTGATGCCTTCGTCATACCAGCCGACGCGGTAATTGCCCATAAAGGAATATTCCATATCCCTGACAAGGCATTTGTCCGAATACACGCCGTGAATGGCGACCTGCTTTATAAGCCGCACCTTTTTGCTTTTGTTGCGGACAGCTATGGTTATCTTGACGAGTTCTTTCTGTATCGTGGTAAGATAAGAATAGAACCGTAAGCCGCGGTAATCGGTGCGTTTGGCGTCGTAATCGAGGATGCGTTTTTCGATTCTTTTGGGGATTGGTCTGATATAATTTGCGTTCATGGTATTCACCTCAATATAATTTCTTTGCCGAACATTTCATCCAGAACGGCGAGGGCTTCGGTATCGAAAGCGGAAATATCCGGCTCATCGTCCGAGAGGTCGGGTTCTTCGATATCGCCGTCAAATTCACGCATCTCTTCCTCGGAGAGTATTTCGCCCGTTTCGAGGTCAACATCCCGTGCGGAAGGAAGTTCACGTACTTCATCGTCGTTTTCCATGACAACGAGCGTGTGCCCGTTGCTCAGGATTTTGCCGAAGTACATCTCCGCAGTGTGATACGGAAAACCGATCATCGGCACACGACTTTCAAGTCCGCAATCTCTGCCTGTAAGGGTAAGAGGGAGTTCGTTTGCAAGTACCTCTGCGTTCTTGCCGAACACCTCATAGAAGTCGCCCAAGCGCATTGCTACAACGGCATGAGGGTATTTTTCTTGTATATCGGCGTATTTCTGCCATACGGGAGAGACGGACTGCTTTTGAGTTTCCTTTTGCGTCGTTTTTGTTCTCTGGGTTTGCGTTCTTCCTCTTCGGCGATTTCTGCCATGATCTCCCGTATCTCTTCATAGGACGGCATATCGTCATCGTCTTCTTCGGGTTTTTCTTCGGAAGGGGTAGAAGTGTTTTCAAGATTTTCGCCCATCAGGTCGAACATGGACATCTGCGGTTTAGGAGGAGCAGGTTTCGCCGTCGGCGCCTTTGCAACCTGTTTGGACTGTATCTTGTATTCTGTACCATCTTCGTTAAAGAGCGTGCCTTCGATGCTATTTTCTTCAAAATAATGGACAGCCCAGCCGAATACGACAGCATCGTCTATACAGGCAGCCTTAGCGCCTTTCTCGGCAAGTTTTCTCGCTTCATCGTTTGCATAGGACATAAAGCCGTCCAGCGTTTTGCGATTTAGAAGTATCTTGCCGTCCTTTTCGATACGCACGCCATTGTTGATTTTTTCGGCAAGGATATCCGAGGCGTTTTCTTCGAGATAGGCTTTGATACGCTGCTGTTCTCTGTTTTTTGCTTCCAAGTTTAATTCCATCGTGAGCCTCCTTAGAAAGGTAAGTCTTCAAGCAATTCTGCCGCTTTGACGTCAAGGTTTTCCAAAGTTGTGTGGTGATTAAAGCCACCGCGGTAATCCTGTTCGTCTTTCGCCGTGCGGATGAGGATATAGCCGTACCATTCGTTGGGAAAATACCGTACATCGGGAATGGAAAGGTACACGCATTTGTTTTCCGCGCTCTTGATGAACGCCGAAAAGCAGTAGTGGTTTCTTCCGACATTGACAAGCTGCCAATGGTTTTTCCGGCATATCGCTTTCAAGTAGTTGATGTACTTAGTCTGGAACGATTTGTAATCTTCTCCCGTATAAGAGCCGGAAGAAAATTCATATCCGAGATACTTTTTGAGTTCTGCGATTTTAGCCATTTTGGTAGTCCTCCTCAGTAAAGTTTGATGACGCGGATATGCTTGCGCTGCAATCCGTATTCGCGGCGGAATTTCTGTATTGCTTCCCGAAGGGAGTAGAATACATAGGCGTGGTCGGCATAAACGCTTTTTCCGTCGCTGTAAGACAGGAAGAGTGTTCCCGTCGCGTTGTAGTGATAGAAGATGACTTTCATTTTTTGAGCCTCCCGTATATGTCGTCTACGTAGTAGGTGCAGTTGAAGGGATTAAAAATCGCGGAGCATTTCACTCCGCGATAATCCACTAAATAACTGTTGTTTTCGAGTTCTTTCAGGACTGTTATCTCGTCCATTTTTCCGTCAAGGGAGTGGATGTGAGCCTGCGTTTTGAACGGTTTCATTATTTGACCTCCATGATCCGTATTTCTAAAAAGTCGTGTTGATACCAGTCGTTTTTATCCGTGATGTTCCACCAACAGTCAAGTTCCTGTATGCCATCTGTTTCGATATGCTCGTCAAATTCGTATCTATCTGATACGTTGCCGTTTTCGTCGAACGCATCTGCAACCCAGCTTATCTCAGGCTTTTTCTCGTTGGCGATTATCTCGTTAAAGCGGGCAAATGCTTTTTGGTATGTATCAAACAGTTCGATTTCTACAAGACTGTCATCGCTTGTAGACCATTCAAAAACAACTCCGTATACTTTCATGTTCCACCTCACGCGATCCTGCGGATACCGCCGCCGAAACTCTGTACAGTCACGCTGCCGAACTCGCTGCACCAATCGTCGTCTTTGTTCCAGACATAGGCGAAAGCCGTATGACGGTTGCCCTCTGAGTACATAAGCGTTTTCCATTCCGACTTATAGTCTGTAACGATGAGGAATGAGTAGCACTCGCCGAACTCGGTAAATTCGTGCGTGATGGCATATACGAGGCATTTGTACTTTTTTTCAAGCGATTTCATCTTTTCGTAGAGTTCGGGTTCCTGTTCAGCCCAATAACCGCCGAAGCGTTCAAAGAAGCATACTTTGTCGCTTTCGCGGAAACCCTTTATGTACGGAGCATAAATATTCATTTGCTTGAGCAGTTCGATAGCCTTTTCTTTCTTTGCAATGTTTTTGTCTGTCATTTTCGTATCCTCCTTCAAATACAGTCCTGTAAAGTTTCAAAATTGTAGCCGATATTTCTAAGTGTCTCTTCGAAGCCGAACCACGCCAGCAAATTTTGATTGAAGTCGTCCTGCGCTAGGGGATCTTCCTTGTCCCATTTATCTCCGAAGAGTTCCGAGGGAGCATACAGCCCGGTGCTGTCCATAAGTTCATACAGCAGCGCGTTGATTTCCTGACGGTATTGCTTGTAAAAACGCACCGTGTCCGAATAATAGATGAGTTCGCCTACGATGCCGGACTGACAGCCGTGGTCAAGCACGTCTGTGAAGATATACCGTTTGTTGTCATAGTCGCCCCAACGGTCTATGACATAGTTGCAGACGTGCTTTGTAAGCGGGTTAGTGGAAGTACGTTTCAATTCTTTGACGTTGGAAAGGGTGAGTTTCATTTTGTGCCCTCCTTGTATTCCGGATTGTTTTCGCATTCCGTGATGTCGCAGGAATAGCAGATGCCGTCGCATCTTTTTGCTATGTCGCAATAGTCGTAGTGCCTGCACTCAGAGCAGAGAAGTTTGCTGTGTTTTTCGCAGTTTTCCATTATGCAGCCTCCTCGAAATCGTCCAGATATGCGCGCTCGAACATGACGCCGTATTCGAAATACAGTCTTCCGTCTTTATCTGTTAAGAGGTCATACGTTACAACACTGATTCTGCCTCTGTTCGTTACGGCAACCTGTACTTCATTACGGTCAAGGTCGATGCCGACGATATTGAAGGTGATGAACGCTTCTCCGTCGTACAGTTCAAGTTCAGAGAGATAATACTTTCTGAACTCGGTGAAATTGGAAACATTGGTTTTCATAGAGTTTTCCTCCGAATTATATTTTGCCTTTTCGGCAGCGGCGCAGTAGCATCGGGCGAGATAGGGGTAGAGGATATTGACAGGGGAGTTATACGGAAGTCAACGAAAACGAAAAAATTATTGCGTACAGATACAGAGTAAGAGGCGCATTGCAAAAAAATAGCCGAGCAGGTCGTTGACCTACTCGGCATTCGTTTTATACGCTATTCTATTTTTCAGCGATAATTTTTTCCGTTGACTTCCGCGAGAACTATGCTACCATCGCCACAACGAAAAGCAAAATTCGGAAGGGATTGTTCTTGTTGTATTTGTTCTACTGGGGTTGAAATAGGGTGGGGATACTCAAAGGGAAGAGCAGCCTGATGATATTTGACCAATTCGCC
>CALVHR010000055.1 GCA_944328495.1 uncultured Clostridia bacterium | reverse complement strand
GTCCGGATTGGTTTGTTTTCGGAGGAGAGGAACCGTTGTCCGACCAAACAATCAGGCGACGGCTGAATGAGTATGCCGATAAAGCAGGGGTTAAGAGAATTCGCGTGCACGACATTCGCCATTCGCACGCTTCATTGCTTATCAATAAGGGACAGAACATACTAATCGTTTCGCAACGGCTTGGGCATAGCGACATAACGCAAACTTTGAATACATATAGCCACCTGATGCCGAACGTACAGAAGCAGATCATAAACGCTTTAGATTTCGAGATGTAAAGAAAGAGAGAGGACGCTATGTGCGGACTCTCTCTTTGACTATATAATAAGGTTAAAGGCAAATCATCAAAACGAACGCGATTGAATTGACTTTATCTGTCGTTTACGCTAAAATAATATAGGTGCTGAAAAGACGTTGAAAGGCACGACAAAAGTGGCCTTTTCAAAATTTTTAGGGCCACTTTTAGGGCCACTTTGGGGCCATTCAGGGGCGCTTGCCAATATATTGTGCTAAAAGAAGTTTCCGACCACAATATATTGTGGTCGGAAACCTGTGGCAGGGGAGACGCGATTTAGGCAAAGGCTGATTTTATGGCAAAAAGCCGTAAAATCGGGTTAAAAACGGTAAAATTATCGCAAAAATCATTAAAAAAAGCCTTTCTAAAATCGAAATTTTTTAATTTTTTCAAAATTTTAGTGGCAACTTGCGAAATAGTTTTGAGATTGACGATTTTGCTTAAGAAAAGAGCGAAATTGAACCGATTCGAAACAGTTAAATAAATTTGATTTTTTCTTAAAAAGTATAAAAAGTAGGTAAAGTATTGCTGCATAATTATTCACATTAATGAAGGGTGGGCAAATTATATTTTACCTGTTTTATTTTTTAAGCCAAAATATACTACACATTAAGCGTTGACTTTTTGGAAATTGTAGGGTATAATAAGTATATAAGGAATGAGTATGATTGAAACTGTACTAAAAAAAGAAAGACAACGAAACGAGATTTTACTCGGTATATATGAGGAAGAACTTTCTAAATTACCGAAAGGGAAGATAATACCGAAGATACAAAACGGACGAACATATTTTTATTTACGATTTAGAAGCAGGGAAAAGGTCTGTACTTCGTATTTGGGGAAAGATAAAAACACTCTTGCTGAGACGGAAGAAAAACTTAATAGGCGAAAGGTTGTAGAAAAACTTGTTAAGGAACTAAAAGCGGAAAATAGAAAGATAGCAAAGTTAGAGGAAAAAATATGATAATTTATCACGGTAGTAACGTAAAGGTAGAAAAGCCTGCACTCATTGTTCAAAATCGATTTCTTGATTTTGGTTTTGGATTTTATACAACGACCAATAAGGTTCAAGCAGAAAATTTTGCGGGGAAAGTTTTTGCCCGTCGTGGTGGAAATGCAATAGTGAATATCTATGAGATAGATGATAGTGTATTTTCAAACTTGGATGTAAAGCGATTCAAAGGGGCAGATGAAGAATGGCTGGATTTCGTTGCGGACAATCGGAACGGCCTTTATAAAGGAGAAAAGTACGATTTAATTATCGGGGCAGTTGCAAACGATGATGTGTTTCAATCGTTACAGCTTTACTTGACGGGGTTATACACGAAAGAGCAGACACTTGCTGCTTTGAAAATAAAGAAACTGTATGATCAATATGTATTTGCGACTGAAAAGGCTCTGAGGTACTTGAGATTTATAGGCTGGGAGGAGGTGCAAAAATAATGAACGAAGAAAAGTATTCTGCATTGTTAAGTATGGCGATAGTTCCGCAAGTAGTAGATATAATTGTGAGAGAAGAACACATGAGCGATGTAGAGGCGATTAATGTATTCTATCAATCGGAAACGTATGCTTTACTTGAGAAAGAAGAAACAAAGATATGGCATTATAGCCCCTTAACGATTTATCATATATGGAAAACGGAAAGAAAAACAGGAAAAATAGAGTTGCCGGAGGAGGGAGTATTGGTATGAGTAAAGAGATGCCTTTTATCGTCTTTTGCATAGAAGAATACAGGCGGCAAAAAAAACTGACGGGTAAAGCTGTTATAGAACTCTTTAATAAATATTCCGTGTGCGAATATGTTGAGTCGTTTTATGAGGCATTGCATACGACAGGTCCTAAATATATTGTAAACGATATTGATTTATATATTGCATCAAGGCAAGCAGTTTAGTAGCGTTCGGCAACTTAAGATTGTTTACGCGGTAACGATATGGAATGGGAAAAGTATTTTGACGAGAATATCTTAAAGCGGGGCGAGGGATATTATCGGAAAGGAAAAGTAGTTGATTTCCAAGCGGACGGAAGAAAGCGTACAGCAACGGTCATAGGAACCGAGGAGTATTCTGTTTCCGTGGAATTTGATCAGGCCGGCAGCATTATCGATATGCAATGCAGTTGTCCATATGCAGAAAACGGCGAATATTGCAAACATATGGCTGCCGTATTGTATCGGGAGTATTGCGGAGCTGTTCCCGCCGTGTATTCAAAAAGACAATCGGTAAAAAAGCCGAAGGGAAGCCAAAAGTCAAAAACAGAAAAAAGTATTGATACCCTTCCCGTATTGCCGGCGGATATGGCAACTCTGAAAGATGAAATCAAAAAAATCATAGCGCATTATAAGCGGCAGGGATACATTGAATACAGATACGCTTATGAGTGCGCGATGCAAGTGAGCGAAACAATGGAAACGAACGCCGGAATTTATTTGAGAGACGGAAGATATAAAGAAGCGTTCGATTACTCGTTCTTCGCTTTGAGAAAGTTTTGTGCGACCGATATGGACGATTCTGACGGCGGAACGGGAATGGTTTGCGAGATCGGTTTGGAAATATGGAAACAGGTTTTGCAAGATGCCGAATCGGAACAATATGTTTTCAAACAGTTGCTGAAATACAAAGCCCCCGATCAAGAATGGTACTTAAAAGAACAAGCCGAGCATTTTCTATTTACTAACTTTGACAAGTCGGAATACTATGAACGGAAAATGCAGTACATAGAAAATCGCATTGCAGAAGTTTGCAACGAAACAGATTTAATCGACTACAAACTCGGCTATTATCTGAAACAGAAAATCGACCTGATGCGGAAATCGAATGTATCGGAACAAACCTTTGAGCAATTCCGGCAAAAGTATTGGTCTTATGCGGAAGTACAAGCCGACTGTATAGAAGAAAAAATCCAAAAACAACAATATAAAGAAGCGGAAAGTTTGTTGCTTGAATGTCTTGCCATGCCGTTCGGGAAAGGCGTTTCAACGGAATACTGTCGGGAACAGTTATTGATCGTTTATGAAAAGACGGGAGATAAAGAGGGCTATCGAAAGACTTTATCGGATTATGTTTCGTTGGAGTACAATAGCGGTATTGAAAAGTATGAAGAATTAAAGCGGCTTTACAATGCGGAAGAATGGCTTACCGTAAGAGAAACAATGCTTCAAAATATATGGAAAAACAATAGAGAGTTATTGCCTGAAATTCTGCTCCGCGAAGGCATGAAAGACAGATTGTTAAAATTGGCTGTTTCATATCCGGGTTTATATTATATTCAAAAATATGAAAAAGATCTGAAGCAAGAATACGCGGAGGAAATATTAGGGAAATATAAAGTTGAATTTCAAAAGTTAACGGAAAGCGCATCGACAAGGGCTACATACAGGGAGATTGCTAAACAACTTCGAAAATTGAGCCGATATGATGAAGGAAAGAAATTGGTTCGGGAACTCGTTGCGGAATGGAAAGAAAAATATCCCAAACGCAAAGCGATGATGGAAGAACTCGACAAAGTAATTGTAACAAATCCGAAAGAACGGGGCTGACGCTCCGTTCTTTTTACTATAAATCGTGAAGAAAATAGAAGAAAAACAGCTGAAAAAGTGCGGTTTCAGGTGAGGCGGGGACGATAAAGACTTTCTGTAAATCACGACTGGAGTGAAGAAAGACAAAAAATACCGGCAGATTTGAATGCGGATATTGAAAAGATCATTAGCAAAATCAACGCCGTTAGTATGTGCCATCAAAATCGAATTAAGAAGAATTGGAACGATTTTGGTAAATAGATTGAGCCATTCAAAACGGATTGTTAAATTAAGTTAATAATATTTAAATTTTTGCCGGGGTGGTTAGCACTATATTTTTAGCATTTTCAGTAAAAGTACAAGAAATTGTTGATTTTATTGTATTTTTATGTTATACTAAAATTATAGAAGGAAAGAAAAAATGATACGATATTTATTCCCTGAGAAAATCAAGCAAGCTCAGAATATTAAAAGTATAGATAGTTTTTTTCGAAAAAAACAGTTGCAGATAGGATTAAACGAACCGGACGTTATCACGTTTCAACCGAATGCCGCAGTTGTTTTGGATTTCGGAAAAGAAATCAGGGGCGGGATTCGGATTTTAACTTCTGATACGCAGGATATGAAATGCGCGCGTGTTCGTATCCGCTTTGGCGAGTCTCTTTCGGAATGTTATGCGGAGTTGGGGGAGAAGAATGCGACAAACGATCACTCGCCGCGGGATATGGAAGTAAATCTGCCTGCCTGGTCTGATTTGTGTTTCGGCGATACGGGATTCCGCTTTGTCGGGATAGATTTGCTTTCGGACAGGGAAGTCCGTATTAAGGCAATCGTGGCGAATTCTTATGAATTAAACAGAAAGCCGATTTATACTTATACGGGAAATGACGTGCTCATTTCAAAAATTTTCGACGTTGCGAAACGTACGATAGACCTTTGTTCGGTAGGGCGGTATGTGTACGACGGAATCAAGCGTGATCGACTTGTCTGGGTCGGGGATATGTATCCCGAAATGCTGGCACTCACAACATTGTACGGCAGTTTTCCCGCTTTGGAACGTTCTCTCGATTTTGCGAAAGCGCAGTATCCGCTTCCGAAGTTTATGTACGATATGCCGACCTATTCCTTGTGGTGGATTCTCATCGTTTGCGATTATTATGAAAAAACGAACGCGGAAAAATTTATCTTAAATCAGCTCGACTATATGTTCGGGCTGTTGAAAGTTTTCGATTCAAAGATAAACACGGACGGCAGAATCTGTTTAAGTAATTATTTTGTAGATTGGCAGAGCGTCGGCAACCGAGACGAGTATATAGGAGCGGTATTTATAGCAATTGCAGCATATAAAAAAGCGATTGTAGTGCTTAAAAAATTCGGGTTTGATACAGCCTCATTCGAGGCAACGTTTTCTGCATTATATCAAAACGATTTTACGGTCTATGAATTAAAACAGGTTCTCGGATTAAAATACTTTGCGTTGGGGAAACTTTCCGATGAAGAGTACTCAATACTCATCCAAAACGGCGCGAACGGATTTTCGACTTTTATGAGCTATTTCATTTTGAAAGCAATAGGATCGCGGGACGCGGCGCTTGCCGTCCGCCTTATGAAGGAGTATTACGGCGGCATGCTGTCGGTCGGAGCGACGACGTTTTTCGAGGACTTCGATCTGCAATGGCTGCAAAATTCGTCCGTTCTGGACGAACTGCCCCGCGAGGGGCAAAAGGACATTCACGGCGACTTCGGCTCGCATTGTTACGCGGGGTTTCGTCACAGCTTATGTCACGGTTGGTCGAGCGGCGTTCTTGCGTTTATCGAAGAATATATCGGTTGAATGCGTATAAAAAGGGGGAGATGCTATGATAACGTTAAACGACTTTCCGTTGAAGTTGGTCGATCACCACAAAGCCCTGATTTTTTATCTGGATGACGAAAAGTTTCAGTTGCGCAGTCATATGGCGTATTACCATTCGGACGATTTTCCCATTCCGATGCACAAGCACGACTTTTTCGAATTGAACATCATCGTGCAGGGAGTCGGCTGCCATTATATAGAAGGGAATCGTTTTATAGTAAGTTGCGGGGATACTTTAATGATTCCTCCGAACGTGCGCCACGGTTATGTTCCGTATGACGAAAATAATTTTTCGATTTTCCATTTGCTGGTGGATAAACAGTTTTTTTTCGATTATTCCAAAGAAATCGAAACGATGCCCTACATACAGGCGTTTTTGAATATAGAGCCCATGGTTCGTATCAATAACGAAGAATGCGCGTGTTTTTTGAATTTGAACGAACAAAGAAGAAAGAGAATTTTTCCGTTTCTGAATAATCTGGTTCATCTGGCCAAAAAACAGGAGCAATGCGTGAAAACGCTTAACTTTTACACTTTGGGATTGATGGGCGAATTGGCATATTACATGTTTGAAGGGGATCGGGGAAAAAGCCTTGACAAGGATAACGTTTCGTTGAATGTGCTGAGAAGCGTCGACTATATGAACGCGCATTTTCAGGAAAATATCACGTTAAACGAGCTGGCAAATTTCGCGCATATGTCGCGTTCCGAATATTGCATTAAGTTTAAAAATCTGTTTAACGATACGCCGATGCATTATTTAATCGATATACGGCTTAACAAAGCGGAAAAACTGTTGCAGGAAGACAAATTGACGATCACGGATATTTCGTTGGAATGCGGTTTTTTTGACAATTCGCACATGACTCGGTTCTTCCAGAAGAAATATAATATGTCGCCGAGAGAATACAGAAAAAGTAAATTATCTAAATTATAATATTTTTAAGGGGGGCTTGAAACGACAAGCCCCCCTTAAAAAATGCGGACGAAGCGGCTTTCGGCACTGTTTCCGCGCCGGATCTTCAATTTCCGGAGTTGAACAAGGTCATATTTTATGTATTACGATTGAAGTTGATTAAAAAATACGATCGTACAAGTTTTTTGGTAGATAATACTATAAAAATATAAAAAATTTATTTATACTATAATTAGAACGAAAAAGAGTCGGGTATTTTAGGAGGCAGTAAAAATGAATTTTTCCAAACCGATACGGGATATAAAAAGCGCTCTCGGACGCCCTTTTATTGCGGCGCACAGAGGCGTATGCGGGGCGAATATACCGTGCAACACGCTTGCGGCATATCAAATCGCCGTAAATCAGGGCGCAGACGTAGTGGAGCTTGACGTAAGCAAAAGCAAAGACGGGGAATATTTTGCGTTTCATCCCGGCATGGAGACTGAATTTATCCGGTGCGGAAAATATCTTTGCGATATGACGGCGGCGGAAATCCGTAAATTGAGGCTTCTCAATTCGGACGGGGCCGAGACGCATTATACGATTCCGCCGCTTTCGGAAGCTTTCGCTTTGTTGAAAGACAAGGCGTATATCAACGTGGATAAATTCTGGACGGACGTACCCGGCATTACTTCGGAAATCCGTAAGGCGGGCGTAGAAAATCAGGTTATCGTCAAAACGTATGCCGACGAAAAATCGTGGGACGAAGCGGAACGGTATGCGCCCGATTTAATGTATATGACAATGGCATGGCATAAGGACGACGTTACCGAACGGCTTTTATCGAGAAATATTCGCTATATCGGAATCGAAGCGCTGTTTGACGAGGAGACGGATGAAATTGCGTCCGACGAGTATATACGCGCCATGCATGAAAAAGGTCTGCTCGTATGGATGAACGCGATTATTTACAATGAGAAGGAGGTTATATCGGCCGGGCATACCGACGATATATCTTTAACGGCAGACCCTTCGCGCGGCTGGGGATGGCTTTGCCGAAAGGACGCCGATTTCATACAGACCGACTGGGCGTTTATGCTGCGGCAGTATTTAGCGGGCGTTAGGGGGCGAGTATAATATGGACAGAAAAACGGCGGTTGATTCGGTGGAAAAAAGCCTTAGATGGACGGAAAACGTCATGCTTACGTTCGACAGGGGATATTGGGGAGTATATGAACGGATCAGGATCGACAGAAACGAGCGGGTGTGTCACTGCCGTCCGGATACTTCAAGCGAACTTGCTCGGCTGTTATGGATGTATGAACAGGTTACGGGAAGGAGCGATCGGCGCGATATTTATGAAAATCAGATCGCGTGGCTTCAGCGTATCCAGAATGAAAACGGTAGTTTTTGTTTTGCGTTTGCGGACGGAACGCCCGCCTACTATACCATACCGACGAGGTTCCCGAACGACAACGGAAAAGTACTGCTCAATCTTCTTGCGCTGTATCGGTGTTCCGGCGATAAGAGACTGCTCGATATGGCAGTAAAGCTTGCGGATTACTGGACGGAAAATCAGACCGACAGGGGGAATTATTTTTCCGAAAAGGAAAAACAGTTTATGGGCAAATCTTTTCTGGGTCCCTGTTTCGGGCTTTGGATGGCCGCGGGAATGACAGATTGCTGGAAAGTTACGCGCAAAGAAAAATATCTTGCAAGCGCAAAGAAGAATTTTGAATATATGAGAAGCCTGATTGCGGGTGGACGGATGCGTACCAGCATGGAGCAAACGGAAGATCCCGATGAGTTCTGGCGTCCGGCATCTTCGGAAAACGTAATAGCGCTGTATGCCTTTGCCCATGCTTATAAAGCGTATCCCGATCCCGCATGGAAAAAAGCGTGCGAAACGATTCTGCCCTTTGTTCTCGGCTTGGTGGACGAAAACACGGGCGCCATACGAAACTGCGACGATTCCTGCCTGAGCGCATCCGAAAACAACGATCCCGATTTGTGTGATTTTGTGTACACGGAGGGCTTTGCCTTACACGCCTTTTTAGAGCTTTTCGAAGCGTTCGGAAATCCGGAAATGCTGCGGTATGCGGAAAAATTGGCGGATTGGACCGTTCGCGTTCAGTGCGAGGGAGAAAGCCCGAAATGGGATGGTTCATGGCGGGGCGCTTTTTCTCTCGCAACGGGGAAATGGGCAGGCCGTTGTAATCAAAAGAACATGGTTCTGGACGAGGGGGGAGAATTTTCGGCTTATGCCGGCTGGAGTACCTATCCCATTTGTATGGGCCTGCTGCGGCTTGTCGGGGTTATATCGTAAAAACGCAAGGTGGAATCGGAAAAACTCATTTGAAATAAGGAGGCTCTTATGAAAAAAATCAACAAACTGTTCGTTATCGCGGGGCTTGTCGCGGTTATGGCGTTTTCCTCCGCGGCATGCGGAAAAAAGGAGACCGTCCCCGAAGGGTTTACGGGCATCAAGTACTATGCTTCGTACGTGACCGCTTATTCCAAAGACGCTTATGAGGAAATGGTAGCCGTTTACAATGAAACGCAGGGGCAGATCGATAAAGTACAGGTGTCGTCGATGCAGTCGGCGACGTCGGCGATCAGCTACAACAACCTTATCGGGAAACAGGGGAGAGCATTCGACGTGGTGACCGTTTCGAATGATTCGTCTCAATTCAAGAACGTAATGACCCGCGGGGATTATTTTGTCAGTCTCGAACAGTATCTGGACGAGGAGGCCAAAGAAACGCTTGCATGGGATCAAATACCCGAAAGCTCCAAAAATATCTGGCGGTTCAATGCGACGCAGGAAAACGGAAAATACAGCGCGGGCGAAGGGGCGGAGCTGGTCGCCATGCCGTTCGGCAGCACTCCGCAGGTCTTGTTCTATAATACCGAAATATTCGAACAAATGGGCATCAACATCGTTTCCGTTGCCGAAGAGCTTTGCGGAACGGGGGAATATGCGCGCCTTATGCCGCACGGCTATGCCGAATACACGGAGGCGCCGGTAAGCGGATTGAAAGCCTCTCAAAACAGTGCCGGCGAAACGGTGTACAAGGTATTCAACAACCGGATTCCGATGAATTGGGAAGAACAGCGTATCCTCGCGCGCGATTTTCAGACCTTCAAGGGCAGCGATACGGTTTACGGGTATATGTCGGAATGGTGGTTTAATTATCTTTGGTCTGTCGGCGGCGACTGCATCGGCTGGCACGAGGACGAAGCGGTCTATAAGTTGATATTAAACGATAAGACGGAAAACTATCTTGCTCTTGAAACCATTGAGGTAAACGGAACGACTTATACGCAGGGGGAGGCGATCGATTACGAGGACAAGGTGTGGCTCAGGGAAAATTGGAGCGAGGCCGACCGCGCGGGAAAAGTGACGGAACTTCCTTCCACGTACGAAGCGTTTCTCGAATTTAACCGTCTTGGAATCCCGAAAACCAAATATGCGGAGGACGGAGTCGCGGGTTACGGCGTTGCCCCCCCCAGCGTTTCCAACAGACAGACGAGATTTACGAGCGGTGAAAGCCCCATGCTCAACGAGTATTACAATTACGTTAACAACTACGCCGACAGCGCCATAGGAGGGAAATTCGATATTGCTCCTTTATGCAATTACCGCGAATACGTCGGCGGCAGCACCTATCAGAAAGAAGGAAAAGCGGGGTTTGCAAACGAATATCTCAAAGTGATCGGTCAGACGTATGACGGCGCGGTTTATACGGGCGAGATAAAGACGGTTACTTCCGCGAGCGGGAATGAAGTTCCCGTAACGGGCGAGGCTACGACCTGTATCAGTCCTGAGGCGAGCGCGCTTGCCATTCCAAGGAACGCCGATCCGGATAATTACGATGCTGCGTTCAAATTCATTTCATGGGCCTGCGGTCCGGAAGGGCAAAGCATTGTGGCAAAGGGTAATACGCTGGTCCCGAATCAGATCGATCTGGGATTGAGCGACGAGTTCGGCAATTCCGACGACAGAGCGTGCGGGAACGCTTATGCCGCGGCGCTCGCCACTCGGAGCAGTTACGTGGGCGACTGGTCGTACTTTAACGTAGCGACGTGGATCGCAGGTTGGTCTACTCCCCTCAATTCTACGGTGCGTGAAGGAAATATGCGGCTGACGAAGTTTTTCGAGGACTATACCGAAAACGCCGATATGGCGTTGGCGGCCATGAAAATTTATATGAAGAGGTCTTGATATGAGAATCGGGTCGGGCAACGATTTTTTAGGGCAAGGCGAGCTTGCGGCC
The DNA here is from genome assembly GCA_944328495.1 of uncultured Clostridia bacterium. Taxonomy (GTDB): domain Bacteria; phylum Bacillota; class Clostridia; order Christensenellales; family Borkfalkiaceae; genus Borkfalkia. The sequence continues at coordinate 15,160 of CALVHR010000055.1, read as the reverse complement.
GGGCGAGAAACGGAGAAAGTCATGCCGAAACGAAAAAAAGCCGGACGCGGAAAATGGAACAAGCAAGCGGTATGCGGGCTTATCTTCGCTCTGCTTCCGCTTATCGGATTTCTTATTTTTAACGGATTTCCGCTTGTCATTTCCTTTCTTGCGCTGTTCTGCGACGTGGATCTGTACAATCCGGGGAGTTTTACTTGGAACAATTTCGAAGGGTTTAAGGTCATCTTTCTGAACGAATATTCCTTGTCTTCTTACGGATTGAATATGGCGCATTATTTCTATAAAGCATGCGGAATTACTCTTTGGGTTGCTTCGGCGCAGTTTGTCTCGCTTCTGATAGCGCTTGTCGTATCCGTCTTGCTCGCCACGAAAGTAAAGGGACACAAGGTTTTTCAGGTTTTGTTTTTCGTTCCCTATATCTGTTCCACCGTCGCGGTATCGTTGATGTGGCGTTGGATATTCAGCGGAGAGCCGTCGGGCGTGCTCAACACGATTTTGGGGACGTCGCGCAAATGGCTGAACGATCCCGCCACAATGACCTGGACGATCATCGTCGCCGTCATATGGCAGGCGCCCGGTTACGGAATCGTGATGTATAAAGCGGCGCTTGCCAATATCGACAATACGCATTACGAAGCGGCGTCGCTGGACGGAGCGAACGCATGGCAAAAGTTTATTTACGTCACGCTGCCGGAAATTTCGCCCACGACTTTTTATCTTTTGATTGCCGGTATCGGCGCGGGGCTGCTTACCTATGATATGGCCGCTCTTATGATTCCGGACGGCTTCCTGGGCGATATCGGCGGAACGGAAAGCATGGGGCTTACGCTTGTGCGGCTGGTATATTATCTGATCAAAAACGACCGATTGGCTCCTTCGGTGGTATCGGCGGCTTCCGTAATCACATGGGTGCTGTTTATCGTAATCGGTTCCGTTACGCTGGCGCTGTTCCGCCGTCGGGACAAGAGCATGGAGGGCTGATATGGAAGGAGTTTTTACCGCTCAAAAGAGAAGGAAGCCTTTCCCGACGGGCAAAGTTATCGCTTTTGCCGTGCTGGTTTTTTATACGTTGTTCCTGTTCGTGCCTTTGCTTATCGTGTTTCTGACTTCAGTGACGTCTACGGAAGAACTGACGTCTACTACTTCGTTTGTCTGGTTTCCCGAAGTAACGTTTCAGCCGTATGCGGCTGTGTTTACCGAAGACGTTTCCGCCGATTATCTCGGGGCGCCGTCGCTGTTGGTCGGCTTTGTCAATACGTTGTGGATGACGCTTTTGCCCCTTATTGTTGGATTGATCGTTTCGGGCCTTTCGGCGTTTGCCTACTCGAAACTCAAATTTCCCGGGCAGAAAACGCTGTTCAGGGTTTCGTACCTGATTTCAACGGTGCCGCTCGGCGCGTTCAACGTGATCGCATATACTTTTTATTCGCAGATAGGCTGGGTGGGAACGCCGCTGCCGCTTATCGTTCCCGGAATGTTCGGCGGTATGGGTACGGTGTTTTTCCTCAAAATGTATTACGAGGGGATTCCCGACAGTTTGCTGGAAGCAGGCAGAATAGACGGGCTGGGGATCGTCGGTTCGTTTATCCGTATTTTATTCCCGCTTGCGGTTCCCGCGTTTGTCGCGCAGTTCATTTTCGGATTCGTAGGGGGCTACAACAACTACATGGGACCGCTGTTATACTTGGAAGGAGTGCCGGAACTGGTCACGTTGCAGCTTGTTTTGAGCGACGTGCGGGGGACGTTTCCCGGCTTGGGAAAAGACAACATTCATTGCGCGGCCGCAATTTTAGGAATGCTGCCGCTGATAGTTATCTATTGTTTTTTACAAAAGCTTTTTATCGAAGGCGTGGCCGTGGGCGGCGTTAAAGGCTGAACCGAGGGAAAAATACGGGAACGTGCTTTAAACGGCGGCCGTTAAATCAAAATACAGGAGGTTGATATGAGAAAAAAACTTTTGGGCGTCGGCTTGGCTTGCATTCTGCTGACGGGAAGCTTCGCGGGGTGCGGCACAGCCGCGGAGAGCGGAATAGAGCTGCCCTGCTACGATCAGTCGGCAGATCAGAATTATAATCCCGACTTGTTTTACCGCAACGACATGACGACGTACAGCGCCGATCCTTCGGTGCTGTGGGTGCCTGAAGAACGCGACTCGGAATACGGCGGATACTTTTATATGTTTTCGACGGGAGACGCCGGTAACGTGAAAAGTTTCGGGGTGAATCGCAGTCGAAACATGATCGATTGGGAGTATGTGCAGACGGCGTTTCTTCCGGATACGGCGAGCTGGGCGCAGGATCGTTTATATGCGCCGGAGTGTATTTACGACGAAACGGACGGCAAATATTATCTCTTTTTCTCGGCGAGCTGGGACGGACGCGAAAACGACAACCTTTATGATTCTTTGTCGGAAAAAGCGGAGTACGAGAGAGCGGAGGAAGAAATACGGGAATACGATTTCGACGCGGCGCAGACCGAAATCGATGCGCTGCGCGCAAAATTCGACGCGGAAACTCCCGCGGCCGGATATACCGCCGAGGAGTGGGCGCAGGCAAAGCAGCTGCTTGCGGATTACGACACGCACATGAGCGAACCGGACGCAGACGAGACGCAAAAGTTGGTTTGGGCACAGGAATGCGCGTTGGGTCTTAAAACCGCGCACATTACGAGAAAGGCGGCGGTAAATTACGTGCACAGCATCGGCGTGGCAGTTTCCGACAGCCCCGTTGGTCCGTTCTATCAATATACAAATCTCGAAAGTGAAGAATTTATGCCCGAGGAAGCGTATAATGAAGATGCGCGCGAGATCGGCATCGGGCGTCCGTTCATCACGCACGAGGACTTTTACGAAGCTCTCGCCGAATTCGAAAAGAACGGCGAAACAAAAAAATACGAGGCTTTGAAATCGGTTCTTCCCGATCGTATGACGATGATCGACGCCGATCCGTTCCTCGATCCGCAAACCGGTAAAAAATACATTTATTTTTCCAGCGTGGAACCGACGCAGGAATACATTTTCGGTATGCAGCTGGGGGAAAATTGGACGGACGATCCTTTGTGGGAAACATTGACGCCGTTGACCCGTTACGGCTATAAAACCGTAGACGGAGAGGAAGAAATCGATTATCCGAGAGGCACGAGCGCTATCGAAGAAGGTCCGCATATGCTGTATGACGAGGAAACGGGTAACTATTATATGACGTTTTCGGTCAACGGCGCGTATGAAAAAGAATACGCCGTCGGTCAGGCAATCGGCGATTCGCCGCTCGGCCCCTTCGAGAAAGTCTCCATGGAGAAAGGCGGATTGGTAATTGCGTCCGATTCGATGTGGGATCACGTTTCCGGACCGGGGCATCACTGTTTCCTGCGGTACGACGGGAAGCTGTATATTTTTTATCAAGGCTTGTACGAACGTGCCAATAACCAATCCAACGCCCGCGGTATCTGCGTAGATGAGGTGAAATCGTACAGAAACGACGACGGAACGAAGGTGTTTAACGCCAACGGCCCTTCCTATGCGCCGATGCCTAAGGCAGGTCCCGACGCGCAGTACCGGAATATCGCGGAGGAAGCGCAGATTACCGTGAACCGCGGCGAGCGGAAAGAAGCGCTCAACGACGGATTGATCAACATTATGACGCATCACGATCAGATTCCCGAGTTTGGCGCGGCAGCCGGCAAGACGACGATTACTCTCGATTTCGAAGAGTACAGAACGATCCGCGCGATTATGATATTCAATGCGCGCGATCTCGAAAATTGGTTTGACAAAATCGACCGTATCGAGTTAGACTTTGCCGCCGTGAAAGACGGACAGGAAATTAAGGCTACGGCGTATATGAAAGATTTGATTTTCGATAAAGAACTCTATACGTATGAGGTAATGGAGACGGCGCGTCCGGGCGGCTCGGTATGCGTGGAGTTTGACGAAATACGGGTAAAGACCGTTCGTATCACCATAGATTCGGATAAAGCGTTCTCGATTTCCGAAATTTATGTGCTCGGGAAATAAGGAGGGATTCAGAACATGAAAAAGAAGACGTTTGTAACGGTTGTCACGGCTCTTTCTCTCGTCGGGTTAAGCTCGCTGATTGCGGGGTGCGCTGCCAAGGCGTCTGTGCCGTCGTATACGTTCGGCGAATATGAGAGGAATGAGGAACAATCGGAACCTTATCAGGCGGAACGCGCGCTTTTGGACGGGAAATTCGACGAGGATATATGGACGGGCGCCGTCTGGCACGCCATGACGTCCGATCCGAGCAATCGTACGGGCGAAAATGCGGGGCTTGCGGGCTTTGACGAGGACGTGTCGTACGAAGCGACCGTCGTCACGGACGAAAAAGGTATTTATATAGGCGTAAAATCGGAAGATTCCGTGTTGTATGTCGGACGCGAATGGGACGATTTCAACCGTACTAAAGGTCAGGTCCCGCAAAAGGCGTTCGGCAAAACGGGAGTTTCCGTTTACTTCGCCGACGAAAGCAAGAAACTGCAATCTAACCCGGGCATTGCCGAGATCGGTTTTTCTGTGGACGGAGACATTTCAGGAACCTATTGGACGACGAACGGCATTTCTACAAAACTCGGCACGATAAACATATATTCGGGGGTAGATACTAAGGGTGTTGAACTGAACAGCAAAAACGCACAGGGCTACGGCATAGAAACGTTTATCCCGTGGAGCGCGCTTCCTTTTATCGACGCAGACGACGTGCCCGAACAGGTGGTGGCGACGTTTGCCTCCCACCGCTACGGGGATTTCGATTTGGACGCGACGACTACGGCCACGCGCTGCTGGGAATTTCTTGACGGCGCAAACGGTCACTCCTGGCTAGCTCCGTCCACGTGGTTAAAGTACGGCGCGACGGGGCAAGTACTTCAGCCACAGGGCAATGTGTTCGGCATGTGGGATAATCGGCTGGAGTACGACGGCGGGTTCGACCTCAGTGGCGACGTTGCAGGCGAAGGACGCGAAGTTTCGTTTACCGCGCCCGTTACAGCTGCGGAACGCAGACAGGCGCGTCTGTATGTAAAAAATCTGAAGGATACCGAGCTGTTTGCCGAGGTGAAGATCACGGTAGATACTGAGGCTTTAGAGCAAACGAAAAATAACGGCGATAACTGGCCTATGGTCGGGCTTACGTTTTATGGTGACAAGACCACGGTGAACGGAAAAACGGCGTCTTGCGCCTTGAGCATGGGCGTTACGCTCTCTTTGGACGCGGAAAATAACTTTAACAGCCTCTATTGGGCCGATCCCTTAAACGGCGCAAGCTTTACAGACAGCAGGCATTATGATACGTCAAATCCGTTTGACCCGACGAGACCGGAAGGCTTTACGCTCACCGCTTACCGTGACGGCGAAACTTTTTATCTGTTCTGCAACGATATTCTGTACGCTACCGTAAACGTTCCGTATATCACGGCAGATACCGCAGCGTATATCGGGCTGACGGTAGTCAATCTTCCCGTAAAGGTTACGGACTATACTTTCTCCTGCGGCGAACAGGCGAGGGCGGATTTCGGAACGCGGTTAAGCCAGACCGCTGTCGTCAAAACGGGCGAAGGCGTCACCGTCAGCGGAATTGAAGACGGTAAAGCGTATAACTATAAGCAAGAGCTTACTTTCTCTGTTCAGGTAGAAGAGGAGTATACGCTTACGCAGATTTTACTGAACGGAGAGAACATTCCGCTTGCGGAACTTACGGACGGCGCGTATAAGTTTGTTTACTATGGCGGACCGCTCGAACTGGAAGTTCTCAGCGTGGGCAAGAGCAAAAGGGTTTCCTTGGGCGAACATACGGGCGCTGCGGTGACCGTAACGGATAACGAAGATCTACAGCACGAATACAACAACGGAGATACGGTGAGTTTCACGGTAGAACCCGAGAGCGAGTATTACGAAATCGTTGCGGTGAAAGTGAACGGCGAAGAAGTAACGGCAGCGAACGGGATATATACCCGCGAATTCGGAGATACGGGCAGATTTGAAATCACCGTAGAAAGCAAGGTAGTAAAAGCGGACGTAACGTTTGCGTTAAGTTATGAAAACGGAACGGAGATCGACGCGGGGAAAGTATCGCTTGCGGGAGCGACGATTACGTTGACGAGCCAAGCGGACGCAAACGAGAAGTACACGGTAACGGTAGGCGAGAACAACGCGATTTCGGAAATTTCCGGAATGAAGCTTGGGACGTACGACGTAACGACGACGGCGATGAACGGGAAACTGAAAGTCGCGGAATTTGTGTGCGAGAGTACGGAGACGAGGCTGAACGGGACGTTGAAGCTTCGTCTTACGAACGGGATTGCCGGGAACGGAAGTTATAAAGCGGAACTCGGGGAAGCGTTCGAGATAAACGGGATAACCGGAAACCGCCCCAGCGGTAATATGGTCATGACGGGACTTAACGCGGAAGGCGAGGTATGGTTCGGAGCGACGGTGAGACTGTCTGGAGCCGGAGCGAGCCTGAACTACGGGTCGATGATCGGCTTGTATTTTGAAACGGAAGCGGGGTCGAGCTGGATCGAGATCGGCCATCCGGACGGACTGAGCGGCGCGTCTGCGGGAAACGGCGGCGTGAAATATTACGATAACGTGAACAAGAAATACAGTACGGTGGGTCACGTTATGACGGAAGAAGAGACCGCGCAGTTGAAAGGCGAAGGTATTCGAGTGGCGGTATGCCGTACGTCCGAAGGCGAGCTGGAAGTATATTTCGTGATAGACGGACAACTGAAAAAAGCGGTAACGTTTACGGAGAACGTGATAGGAACGGGAGCGGTCATATCGTTCGGAGTACGGTTGAACACGATATACACAGGCTCGACGGAAAGCGAGAAAGGTTGGATTCATAACGTAGACTACGCGGCAACGGCGGAGGAACTGCTCGGAGACGAACTCGGTACGGTAGAAATCAAGCTGAACGGAGCTGCGTATGAAAGCGGGAATGCGAACAATGCGGCGATCATAACGGTGAACGGAAGCGGTTACGAGTTGGGTGAGAGGTACACGTTTACGGTGACGGCTGTGGAAGGATATAACGTGACTTCGGTAACGGTGAACGGTGAGTCGGCGACGGAGACGGACGGGCAATATGCTTTCGTGTTTAACGGAAAAACCGAAATAGCGGTGGAAACGGCAGCGAAAGGGAAGGTGACGTTAGGCGAACATACGGGCGCTGCGGTGACCGTAACGGATAACGAAGATCTGCAGCACGAATACAACAACGGAGATACGGTGAGTTTCACGGTAGAACCCGAGAGCGAGTATTACGAAATCGTTGCGGTGAAAGTGAACGGCGAAGAAGTAACGGCAGCGAACGGGATATATACCCGCGAATTCGGAGATACGGGCAGATTTGAAATCACCGTAGAAAGCAAGGTAGTAAAAGCGGACGTAACGTTTGCGTTAAGTTATGAAAACGGAACGGAGATCGACGCGGGGAAAGTATCGCTTGCGGGAGCGACGATTACGTTGACGAGCCAAGCGGACGCAAACGAGAAGTACACGGTAACGGTAGGCGAGAACAACGCGATTTCGGAAATTTCCGGAATGAAGCTTGGGACGTACGACGTAACGACGACGGCGATGAACGGGAAACTGAAAGTCGCGGAATTTGTGTGCGAGAGTACGGAGACGAGGCTGAACGGGACGTTGAAGCTTCGTCTTACGAACGGGATTGCCGGGAACGGAAGTTATAAAGCGGAACTCGGGGAAGCGTTCGAGATAAACGGGATAACCGGAAACCGCCCCAGCGGTAATATGGTCATGACGGGACTTAACGCGGAAGGCGAGGTATGGTTCGGAGCGACGGTGAGACTGTCTGGAGCCGGAGCGAGCCTGAACTACGGGTCGATGATCGGCTTGTATTTTGAAACGGAAGCGGGGTCGAGCTGGATCGAGATCGGCCATCCGGACGGACTGAGCGGCGCGTCTGCGGGAAACGGCGGCGTGAAATATTACGATAACGTGAACAAGAAATACAGTACGGTGGGTCACGTTATGACGGAAGAAGAGACCGCGCAGTTGAAAGGCGAAGGTATTCGAGTGGCGGTATGCCGTACGTCCGAAGGCGAGCTGGAAGTATATTTCGTGATAGACGGACAACTGAAAAAAGCGGTAACGTTTACGGAGAACGTGATAGGAACGGGAGCGGTCATATCGTTCGGAGTACGGTTGAACACGATATACACAGGCTCGACGGAAAGCGAGAAAGGTTGGATTCATAACGTAGACTACGCGGCAACGGCGGAAGAACTGCTCGGAAAAGATTCGGCTGCCGATTAATAAGGAAATGTAACAACAGACGGTCTGTGCCGTATACGTTATGTAAGCAGGGGGATTTGTCTTCGGTTTGATTGGAGGCAAATCCCTTTTCCGAAAGGAGAATCCGACAGTACTGTTCCGTTAAGCCGATTACCGAAAAGGGTGCTTTGCATGAATTTCAGGATTACGACGAAAAATCAATATACGGCGGAGATTTCGGAAGAAACGGAAGGAGAGGTATCGATTTATCGCTTTTTGTTTTCTTTCGGAGAAAAAATATCTCCCGAAGAAATCACCCTCGAATGGGAGGAAGGGGCGCGTCACTATTATTCGGTATATGTACCGGGTTTTTTAGGCTCGTCTCATTTGCGGCCCGAGTGGGAACCGACGGCGGTAAAGAGCGGTATATGTACCAATATGCCGTTTTATGCCTTGCTCGGAAAAGACGGAGAGTGTCTTTTGACTCTTTCTTTGAGCGACGTAATTCATCCCGCCGAACTTTCTTTCGGCTATGTGGAAGAAACGGACTGCGTCAAGGGAAAAGTAAAGTTGTTTACATCTTTCTGTTCTCCGATGAAATCCTATGCCCTGTCTTTACGTATCGACAGAGAAAGCGGGGATTTGGCCGCGGCTTGTAAAAGAGTCGTGGCTTGGTGGGAAGAAGCGGGCTATGTCAATACGTTTATTCCCGATGCCGCTTTCGAACCCGTTTATTCGACGTGGTACAATTTTCACCAAAATCTGTGCGCGGAGAAATTATTGAAAGAATGCCGTATTGCGGCAGGGCTGGGAATAAAGACGCTGATCGTAGACGACGGCTGGCAGACGGATGATACAAACCGCGGTTACGGGTACTGCGGCGACTGGGCTGTCGCGGCGTCGAAGTTTTATGATTTCAAAGCGTTTGTTGCGGGCGTGCATGCGCTCGGAATGAAAGTTATGGTCTGGTTTTCCGTTCCTTATATGGGCGATTATGCCAAGGCTTACGAGCGGTTTCGCAATAAAATTCTGCTTCATGACGAATTCATGCACACTAATGTATTGGATCCGCGTTATAAAAAAGTGAGAGAGTATCTTGTCGGAATCTATGCCGATTTCTTACAGGTTTACGATGTAGACGGCTTAAAGTTGGATTTTATCGACGCTTTCAAGTCTGAACAACCGTTTTTTTATCGTGAAGGAATGGACTGCTATTCGGTGGAAGAGGGCGTTTTGCGTTTGCTGTCGGATATCCGGGAGGCAATCACCTCGCTGAAAAAGGATGCGCTGATCGAATTTCGCCAGCCTTATTGCGGACCCGTTATCGGCGCCTACGCAAACATGCTCCGCGTCGCCGATTGTCCGGGCGATACTTTGGCGAATCTGAACGAATCCGTTCGGCTCAGACTGTTATCAGGGCATATCGCCGTACATTCGGATATGTTGACGTGTCATACGGGCGAAACGCCCGAAGCGATTGCCGCGCAACTGATTTCCGCGCTCTTTTCCGTTCCGCAGATTTCGTTTACATTGAGCGAACTGTCTGAAAAGCAATTAAAAGTCTTGAAATTTTACCTGGATTTTCATGCTCGGCACCGTAAGCTTCTGTTAAAAAGCAAACTGAAAGTGTATCGGACGGACAAGGGAATCGTTAAGGCGGAAGGGTACGACGCAGAAGAAAAGATTGTCGCGCTGTACGCCGAGGGGATTGTTCGGACAGACGGCGAAAAACGAGTCTATATCGTGAACGGAAGCGGTCAAAGCGGAACAGTCGTGCGTTCGAAAGCCGATTATCGGTATTTCGGATATGATTGCTGCGGCGAGCTCGTAAAAGAGGGAACGCTTCAGGCAGGCCGAGCGGAATATATCGAAACGGAAAACTGTTTCCTTTTTGAACTGCGTAAAAGCGAGTAATATAAAATAATAAAAATCGATCGGTAACTTAAAATGGATCATAAAAATAAACTGAAGCATCTGACAAAAGAACAAAAAATAAAACTCATCATGGGCGCAGATTTTTGGACGAATTACGACGTAGACGGGAGTGTTTACAAATTCATAGTATCGGATGGCCCCGTGGGACTTCGTCAACCTCTGGACAGAATGACGGCAGAGCAGACAGATTGTATCAAATCAGTTGCATATCCCTCGTTTCAAATGCTTTCACAGACATGGGATACGGGGCTTGCGTTTGAAATGGGCAGAAGTCTCGGTAACGACTGCATTGAGCAGAAAGTGGATATTCTGCTCGCCCCGGGAGTCAATATCAAACGTCTTCCCACAAACGGCAGAAATTTCGAGTATTTGTCGGAAGATCCGTTTGTAGCGGGTATATTCGCGCGGGATTACATAAAAGGCGTGCAAAGTATGCACGTCGGAACATCGTTAAAGCATTTTTGCTGTAACAATAGTGAAAAGTCGCGTCACTGGGCGAGTATGGAAGTGGATGAGCGGACGCTCCGTGAAATCTATCTCCGCCCCTTTGAAATTGCGTGCGAGGCTCGTCCCTGGACGGTAATGTGTTCGTATAATCTTGTGAACGGTATGCGCATGAGCGAACACGAAAAACTTTACGGCGTGTTACGGAACGAATTTGGATTCGATGGGCTTATTATGTCCGATTGGTGGGCGGTAAAGGACAGCGAATCAAGTTTGAACGCGGGACTGAATTTAGAGATGCCGTATGACGAAGAACATCAGAAAGAGATGCTTGCAAAATCGGAACGGCTTGACGAAACGAAATTGAATGAAAGTGTAGAGCGCGTTTTGGCTCTTGCAGAAAAGTGTGAACGGGAAAGCAAGCTCCGAAAAGTTGAGATGAGTTTGGAAGAACGTCGTTCGGTTGCCTTAAAAATCGAGGAAGAGGGGATCGTTTTGTTGAAAAACGAAGGCGTCCTTCCGATGAAAAAAGGAAAAGCGTTCGTCACCGGCGCTCCCGCTGTAAACTACTACTTCGGCGGCGGATCTTCCAACGTATATTCCGAACGGGAGTTTGAGCCGCTGACGGACGCGCTGAAAAACGAGGGAATGAATGTGGAATATGCCGAGTCCGTATCTGCCGTAAGGGGACATCAGGCAATTCTCGGCAATCTGAAAGCTGCGGTATTCAAGGCGGCGCAGAGTGAGTATACCGTAATATGCGTAGGAGAGCCGAACACCTGCGAGTACGAGGATGCGGACAGACAACAAATAAAACTTTCTAAGGAAGAGGAACTTGCGATCCACGCATTATCGAAGGCAAGCGACAAACTCGTTGTCGTGGTTTATGCGGGGGCGGCGATTGATATGAGCGAATGGATCAATGAAGTCGAGGCGATCGTTTGGGCGGGGTATGGCGGCGAGTACGCCAACAGAGCGGTGGCGGAGGTGTTGACGGGCAAGGTCAACCCCAGCGGCAAACTGACGGAAACATTCCCGCTTTCTCTCGGCGACGTGCCGTCGGAAAATGCCTATCGCGACGAGGCGGTCATGGTATACAGCGAAGGGATGAACATCGGGTATAGGTATTTCGATACTTATAACGTACCTGTACTGTTTCCTTTCGGGTATGGGATGTCCTATTCGGAGTTCTTTTACGGTGATCTGGCGGTGGAAAAGGACGGGGCGATCGTGAAGGTGCAGTTTGAAATAGAAAACGCATCAAACGTAGACGGCAAAGAGGTGGCGCAGGTGTACGTGCGGGAACTCACGAAAGAAGTATATCGTCCGTACAAGGAATTAAAGGCATTTAAAAAAGTTTTCATAAAGGCTCATGAAAGGGCGACTATGGAATTTGCGTTGGACGCTTCTGCCTTTGCGTATTATTCGGTTGCAAAAGACCGTTGGGTCGTAAAACCGGGCGTGTTTGAAATTATCGTTGCTGCAAATGTAATAGAGGAAAAGTTGCGTGCCAAAATCACTTTGAAAGCCGAAGAATAATGGAAGGGAATATTATGAACAATAAGCATGTAATAAATTACAAGGAATATTGCGACAAGGTAAAAGGCTGTTATTTAGGTAAAAATATAGGCGGTACGTTAGGCGCGCCTTTTGAATGCTGGAGAGGAGTATACGATATCGACGGCTTCATGCAGGACGTATCGTCTCCCGTGCCGAATGACGACGTGGATTTACAGCTCGTGTGGCTGGCTGCTGTAGAACATGAGGGGAAAAATATTGATTCTCATGTTTTGGCAAAATATTGGGAAACATATGTTTCGTCGGGCATTTCCGAGTACGGCGCCTGCAAGAACAATTACTCTATGGGTATACTGCCGCCTCTTTCTGGGCATATCCGCAACGAAAACCGCGAAAGCAACGGCGCATGGATAAGAACGGAAATTTGGGCGTGTCTTTGCGCCGGCAATCCTGCATTGGCTGCAAATTACGCCTATTATGACGCGTGCGTAGATCACAGCAGGGAAGGGATTTATGCGGCTGTGTTTATGGCGGCGGTGCAGGCGGCGGCGTTTTTTGAAAACGACGTCTATAAGCTTGCGGAAATCGGGCTTTCCTATCTGCCCGAAGAATGCGGCGTAAGAAATGCCGTCAACTTGATTATAGACTGCTATAAAAACGGCGATGACTGGAAAACGGCAAGGAAAAAACTGTTAATTGCCGAACCCTCCAGTTTTGGGGAAATCTGCGGGGAATGGAAGGGAACGGAACAGGTCCCCGCGTGTAAAAAATGTCCCGTTCAGGAAAAGGACGTGGATATTCCCGAAGCCGTGCACGGTTACGACGCGCCCGCGAGTATCGGAATCGTCCTTATCGGCTGGCTGTATGGCGGCGGCGATTTCGGCAAATCCGTTTGTCTGGCGGTAAACTGCGGCGAAGACGCCGATTGCACGGCCGGTTCGTTGGGGGCGATTTTGGGCATAATTCAGGGAGGCTCGGCCCTGCCGGAAAAATGGGTGAAAAACTGCTCGGAAAAAATCGCCGTATGTTCGTTGCGTACAGACAATATGTTAAACGTGCCGCAGACTGTTCCGGAACTTTGCAAAAGGGTCGTGAAACTGTTTCCTGTCGTTTCGTCCGATCGATGCGATTTTACGGAAAACGGATTTGAAGTAATCAGTGCTGAAAATCTCAAATATGAAAAGCAGAAAGATGTATTTCAGATGCATAAACAGGAAGATTTTCGGGAATTGCTTGCAGAAAGTCCCTATACCGTGCGCTTTCATTTCACGGGGCTTACGGTCAAAGTGAAGTTCGACGAAACGCTTGTTATGGTAAAAGAAAATCAAGAGAAAAAAATAAGGATAACTTTTGCAAACGGATATTATTGTCATCAGTTTATAACGCTTAGGATACATGGGATTCCGCAAGAATGGAATGTGCAAGACGGATCGGAACGCGTGATAGGGTTGGAACAGTGGCATTCCTGTAAAGTGAATTTTACAAATTCGATTGATATCGTTTTTACGCCTGTTTTACTGCAAAAAGCAAAGTACGAGATTGTTTTTGAAATTACCGTAAATGGCAAAGGAGAAAAATATTTTATTCCCGTTTCCCTCTTAAACGGTGCTTTTTAAAAGTATAATTTGTCGGCTTATCTACGTGATTTTTTTTACTTTATGCTCTGCTAATGTGGAGATAATGGTTTGAATAAAAACAGAGTATGATTGACGCAATTATAAATGAATTGGAATATCTAATAGGGCTCCTTGTGGCCGTAATTCTCGGATTCGTTATAGGATTCGAGCGTAAGTTACGTTATAAGGAAGCGGGAATCCGCACGCATACGATCGTATGCGTAGGCGCGGCATTGATGATGGTGGTGAGTAAATACGCCTTTGAAGGACAGCAAGCGGATGCGTCGCGCGTGGCCGCGCAGATTGTATCTGGAGTCGGTTTTCTTGGCGCGGGTATTATTATGTTCCGCGGTCAGAAAATGCGCGGACTTACGACCGCCGCAGGAATCTGGGCAACGGCAGGCGTAGGTATGGCGGCAGGCGCGGGACTGTACATCGTGGCGGTAGGTGCGACGATAGTCATTATTGTAGTGCAATGTATCTGTCATATTAACTGCCGGCTGTTTCGTACAAAACGGTTTTATCAAGTAAAGATTGTATTCCGCAATACGGATGACGAGAGTACAAAAGTAAAAAAACTGTTTGATGCAGAGCATTTCAATAGTCTTTCTATAAAGCGCGAAGGAGAAAGCACCGTGTATCACGCGGTGCTAAATACGGATAAGGAATATTCCTCGCAAACACTCAACAAAATTATGGCGGAAAATCCGTTTATCCTTTCCGTAGAACGTTGCGACGAGGAATAAGATTGAATGAAGGATTATACAAGGGAGGAAATGAAAAAATGCGTTGGAGAAACGACCGCATATCGCTGCTGATTAAAAGCAGCGACAGCAAATAAAGCAAAAAGCGGCGCAAGGAAAATAAAAGAATAGTAGTACATAAGGCACTTGTAAAGCGACGTAAGAGCTCGCTTGACAGGTGCCTTTTTTCTTACGCTTGCGAAAAATGTAGATTAATGCCAATACGCGCATCCCCTGTTCGGATTTTGAAAAACAAAAATTCAAAATTCGAAACAGGAGGACAGAGTAGATGGCAACAATAGAATACAAATTTTCAGACGGTCACATAGAAGAAATCGAAGTGACGGAAGAATTTGCGAAACAGTATAAAGAAATCGATAAAGAATATCTCCGTAACGAAGAAAAATTCGATTGGCGGACAAGGAATAAGGAAATGTCCTTGGAAAGACTGCAAAAGGAATTTGGAATGGACATGCCTGACGATGCGCCCGCGGTGGACGAGCAAGTTATCAACGAAGATTTTATAAAACGGTTTATAAGCGTTTTAACGGAGCCTCAAAAAGAAATTTTCAAGAAAGCATACACGGTTGGAATGATTACGAACGCGAGCTGAAAAAAAAGCTGCTTGCCCTGTATCGTTCATTGCCGTCAGAGGG
>CALVHR010000054.1 GCA_944328495.1 uncultured Clostridia bacterium | reverse complement strand
TGAGCCCGGTGCAATACCGAACTCATTACCAAACAATTTAATTAAATTTTTGTCCAAACTTTGGGGTTCACTTCATTTACCAAACAATCGGCTTTTATCTTTTTATTTACTTGTCATCCCGTATGCCCTTGAAGACAGGCTGGCGCATCGTTCCATTTTCTGTCTCCTGCATAAAATGTGCGGTACCCACAAGTTCGGGTTTCAACCATACGACGTTTTTATATTTATCAAACAACGCCCGTGCAACCGTATTCTTTTTTGCAAACTCACGGACAATTTTCTTATCCTCTTTGGATACCCCGAGATAAACCTTCCCGCGGTTTTTCAGCTTTCCGTTTTCATCTTTGTAACCCAGAACAAGATCTTTGACGTCTCCGTTCTCGTCCGGCTGGTATCCGCAAATCAAAAGGTCTTCATCCTGCATGACTTTGATTTTGATCCAATCGCGCGTTCGCTTCCCGATATGGTACTTCCCGTCCTTTCGCTTGGCGACGATCCCTTCCAATCCCTGCCGTTTCGTGAGTGCAAAAAAGTCTTTCCCTTTTCCCTCAACCCATCGCGATACACTAAGATTTTCCCCGTCCCTGACCGTATCGGACAGGATCTTCTTCCGTTCTTCTTGCGTCTTGTCCGTGATTGTCTTTTTGCCTACATATAAAATATCGTACGCCACAAACTGGACGGGGTTTCGTTTCGCCGCTATCCCGATTCGGAAACTGTCTGTCATAAGGCTCCGCTTTTGCAGGGCGTAAAAATCAGGCTTGCCGTCCGTAAACGCAACAAGCTCCCCGTCCAAAATGCACCGCTGATTCGCAGTGCGCCAGATTTCAGAAATTTCCGGATAGATGTCCGTTACGTCCTTGTTGCGTTTGTTGCGAAGCGTCACCTTCCCTTTTTCCAGATAGGCTATACAGCGGATACCGTCCAGTTTCAGCTCATAGATATAATCTGGATCGTCGAAAGGCTCCTTTTCCTCTCCCAACAGCATGGGCGAGATTTCTTTCTCTTCAAACAGATCTGTCACGCCCGTTTTTCCTTCTTAGCGGCGGGTGCCTTGCGCGACACCTTCTTGGGCGGTTTATTCAGCCCTTTCAGACTTGCCTGCAAAGCCTCCATCAGATTTGCCGCCACGTTGGTTGAGCCTTCTTTTGCTTTGACGATTTCCTTTCCTGCGATCTTTTGCTCGATCGCCGCCTTTACCCGTTCACGGTATTCGTCTTTATAGTCCTCCGCCTTAAAATCACCGCTCATGCCTTCCACTATGGATTTTGCAAGCGAAAGCTCCGAACTGCTGAATTCCGCTTTCACCTCTTTCGTCGGATTCTTTTGTATCTCATCGGCAAAAAAGAGAGTACTCAGCAGCATCTGCCCGTCCTTTGCACGGAGTGCGATAAGCGTTTCCTTGTTTCCGAGAACCGTCTTTGCGATCCCGACTTTCTTTTCTTCTTCCATCGCTCGAAGCAAGAGCGAATAAGCATTTTCCGCACCCGTAGGGTTTACGTAGTACGGTCGATCATAATAGATCGGATCGATTTGCGCTATATCCACAAACTTCTGTATCGTGATGTTCTTGTCTTTTTTCGTCTTTAATTTTTCAAAGTCTTCCTCGGTAAATACGACGTATTTGTCGTCTTCGTATTCATACCCCTTTACAATGTCTTCCTGCTTGACCTCGCGGCCGTCGCATTCTTCACACGTCTTTTTATATTTCACCCTGCTCATCGTCTTTTTATCCAGCATATTAAATCCGACATCTTGCGTTTTGACGGATGCATGAAGGGTGACGGGAATATAAACCAATCCAAAACTGATACTGCATTTATAAGAATAAGCCATACTGTTTTCCTCTCCTTCAGTATGGCTTATTTCTCATAACTTTTTTCGTTTTCAGTATAATTTTTATAGTGCCGCGAGTTCAAATCTCGCCTAACACGGTAATTTTGTAAAAAGCATCTACGATTTTGCACTTTGTTTGACAAAAAACTCACCCTCAAAAAAGTGCTACTTTTTGCCGTAAAATAGTCAAAAACCCCGGTAAAACCGAGGTTTTTTGGGGCGACATCTTTTTTGTCGCGAATTGATGGTGGAGAAAATATAACCCCAACCGAACCTTTTACGGGTTCGGTTGGGTACCACTTGTGTGCCCGCGATAAAAAAGATTTTTTCCGTTTTTTAGTGCATACATACATTTAAAAAATTTGCAAACATATTCATGATCAACGCATACAGAAATTACGTTCAGGCAGAAAATCCGTAAAAAGCATAAAACCGATTCAAAAGCACTTAACACCCGAGGAGTTCCCCCCTAAGGGGGGCGAACTCTTCTGGCGTTTCACCCCGTTTGGCGAAAAGCAGCGGTTTTTGCCGCGAAAGGCTCTTGACATGAGTCGGGGCGTGTTAGGCTGTTTCCGCCGAAAGGCAAAAAGTACAGGCGGCAACAGAATTTTTTTAACAGAAACAACAAGCAAAATATTAACCGGTAATCTTTTTTATAAACAACAAATATTTTTCATTCAGCATCGAAACTCCGTTCGTGCGATCACATGATCCTGATATTCTTGAGAAAGTTCATTGAAATAACCGCTCCACCCCCAAACTCGAACAACAAGATTTGGATATTTTTCCGGATGTTTTTGCGCATCGAGCAATGTGGCACGATTGACCGAATTCAACTGCAACTGATGCCCGCCAAAGTCGATAAATGTTTTTACCAACATTGCGACTTTCTTTTCTCCTTCATGATTGCGAAATACGGTATCGTGAATTTCCATTGTAAACGGACCGCCGTTTATAATTTTTTTCAGATCGTATTTCGTAAATGATTGAATAGCAGAAAACGGACCGTTCAGTTTAGCCGTCAATGAAGGAGAAAACGATGAACTGTACGGGGTTCCTGCGTTTCGTCCGTCCGCAGTGGCTCCGACGTTTTTTGCCGCGCGCAGATATTCCATAGCG
The DNA here is from genome assembly GCA_944328495.1 of uncultured Clostridia bacterium. Lineage (GTDB taxonomy): Bacteria > Bacillota > Clostridia > Christensenellales > Borkfalkiaceae > Borkfalkia. Next base: position 16,889 of record CALVHR010000054.1, on the reverse strand, counting down.
CTTCCGGTTCCCGCACGATAAATGCCTCCTCGATTATTCATTTTTCCATTCAGTCCGTCAGCGAAAGCATCCATAAGGAAGGCGGCCTGTTCGTCTACGCTATCGATATTATTTCCCATTTTCGGCAGACTCAAAAGTTTTTTTTGCAGATTTTCATATCCTTTAAAATCTTGCTCTATCGCGTAAATCAACTCTTCTTTGGTAACGAATCCGTCTTTATAGACTGCAATCCGAACCGCTTCCATAGCGTCTGCCCCGTTTGCGATTCCGACGCCGTGAATGCCGTAATTATTATACTTTGCTCCGTAATGATTTATTTCGCGCCCTTTGGCAATACATGGCTGAACGAAGGCCGAAATAAAAGGCTCATCGTGAAAGGGAATCGCATTGTCCTCCCCCACTTTTTTTTCACATTCTTTCAAGATTGCCTCGCGTACTTTGGCACGGAAGTCGGAGAAGGTTTTACATGCAGTTAAGTCTGCGAGCATCACATTACGGATCACCAATGGAAAATTCATTCCTCCCTCAATATTCGGAATATCCGCTCCGCAACGGGGAACGATAAATTCCCAACAAGCCGCCACCGTATAATTGCGCGCGTCTTTCAAATCGTAACCGAGAGAGACAAGTCCGCCGATCACCACGTCATCGTTGGAATACTGCGGAAATCCAAGTCCTTGCTTGGTCAGTTTTGTTCCCCGCTCGTACAGTGAAAGAGGCGTCTTTTTATTGACGCGCAGATTGATTTTCGGATCAATCAGTTTCAGTTCTTCGCTCGCAGTTAAGCAAATTTCTGAAATCTCATTCAACGCATCTTTTCCGTTTTCATCGCAGCCGCCCAAAACCATGCTTTGGCCGTTATCCCCCTGCTGAATCCCCTGATAAAGATCGCCGTCGTAATTGAGAGAGATAAAAAAAGCCTCAGTAAGATAGAGTGCCTCCGCCTTATCCATCCCACCGCGTACCGAAACGTCAAAATAAGGCTTTATATATTGATCAAACCGCCCGAGGGTAAGATGGCAACAAGCGTTTAACCTCAAAGCGTAATGTATAAACTTTATGCAAACGAGCGCTTCAAAATAATTTGCAGCGCCCTCCATGGGTACGCGCCTAAGCGCTGCGGCAAGGCGTTCCTTTCCGCATTTTATTGCCGCTTCCGTATATTTTTTCACAATAAGTTCGCACGCATCGAAATAACGATATATGTAGAAATAGAAAAGTTTACCTTCTTCATCCGCTTTGTCATACAACCTTTCCGCATCTGCACGGATCCCGGATAATCCTTTTTTTAAAAGCGTTTCGTAATCAATGGTAATGTTCCCAAAACTCTCGTCATGATAAAAAAAGGGATAATCCTTATCGAGGGAGATTATAGGCAGCCTGGCGCGATACCGATTAAACCCGAATTCATCATATGAATAAAAAACGGGCTTTTCGTCCGCGACCGCCTGTTCAAACCTACGGCACAACTTCTCCGTATCACTCAATCCGCGAAGCGCTTCCCGCATATCCGTCCTATCTTGACAACGCATCTTCCTATATCCCTTGTCAAGCAAAAATTCTCTGCTTCGATAAATGTTTTCGTCCATATTTTCTCCTTTACATAATTTTAATTATGACATGATACCTTTCAAAAATATCTTTTCGGGCACACACGGGTAAGCTTTCATCAAAGCCGGGATTATAATCACGTAAAAGCCCCCTGTATTTTCCTCCCGCATATTTATTATAAGGTAACAGTTCCGCATAATTCACTTCGTTATCATACATAAACCGAGCGATTGCTTTCAAATTTTTTTCCGTATCCGTTACGTTCGGTATAAGCGGGATACGCGTAACGAAAGGTACGCCGCTTTTGGCAAGTATTTTATAATTGTGAAGGATACATAAATTATCCGCACCGCAAAACTTGCGGAACTCGTCATTATCCATCAATTTAAGATCGTACAGTATAAAATCGCTCACCGAAAGCGCCTTTTCAAACACTTCCGCAGAAGAAAAGCCGCTCGTTTGGAAGCAAACGGAAATCCCCTTTTTTAAAAATTTGACGGTTTCAGAGATAAAATCGATCGCGCAAAGCGGTTCTCCGCCTGAAAAAGTAACGCCGCCGCCCCATGTGCGCAAAATTTCAGCGTTCATATTCAGGCGGTCCGCAAGTTGACGAGACGTATATTCTATCCCGCACACCCTTACAAGTCCGCGAGGACATGCCCCCGCACTTTTTTCCGTAAGAATAATTGTTTCACCAATGCGCTTCCCTGCGTATTCGCATTTGCCGCATTTCAAACATCCGTTCGGACTTCGTATATACTGCGTTTCAAAACTCTGCCCCTCAGGATTGTGGCACCAAGAGCAGGAAAGGGGACACCCTTTCATAAATACAGTCGTCCGGATCCCAGGGCCGTCGTAAGTAGAAAACTCTTCAATTGAAAATATTTTTCCCGTCAATCCGATTCCTCTCTTTCCTCTTCGCTTACTTCGCCCGATAACACACTGCCAAAAACCGTCTGCAATATCGAGACGGCCGATTTTTTCATCGGCCGCCGAATTTGTACAGAACACCAATATAAAAATTTTTCTGAGAAAAAGCCGCTTCCTTTAATTATGCGTGCTGCGCAATGTATTCCGCGATGCTTTCCTCGTCGGTTACGAATGAATATTCCGAAAAAGTAACGGTTCCCGTCGCCTGATATAAACCGAGTCCGATTTTTACATCATTGCCCAAAGCGCTGAACGGATACTGTTGGTATGTATCATTTCCGAATAAAACGTCGTTGACATAAAATTTCACACCGGATGCGTCTCTAACGACGGTAATGGTAAAGTCGTTTCCGTCGAACGAAAGCGACGCCCTGGCGCCTGTGGTCTGATTCGCCGTGATCGCCATGACTCCTACATAAGCCTGCCCGTTTTCAGGTTTGATTCTGAGGATCGCAGTTTCCGAATCCGTCCTGAATACGATCCCTCCCTGTCCGCAAGCCTGCAAGTTTTGGATTCTCACCTTCACCATAAAATTTTGCGCGGAACCGAAATAATTTCCCGTCCAATAATTTGCGCTCGTATCGTCCGATACCGTAACGCTATATGTCCCCGTTTGCGTCATCTGCCAATCCGCGCTGCAACTTCCGTTCTCTGCGCCGTATAATTTTTGCGACATGTAATCGAGGTCGGCCGTAACCGCTCCTGCGCTCTGAGGCGTAATGTTCGAAATAACACCCTCGTGCGTCGCAGATTCAAAATATAACCGGTATTCTGCTCCCGTCGGAAGATATAAGCGATACCTGTCGTTTTCGATGACCTCCGAACCGAAAATGATCGTGCCCGAATCGGAAACAGCCCGAATCTGATCGATCGAATGCCCTGACGGCAGTGTTCCGGTCACTTCCCCTCCTCGGCGCACCTCGAAAGAGATGACAACGTCGCTGTTTGACATCACATAAACATACGTGAATATTCCGTTTTTCTCTTCGATGCTCTCTAACGCCTCGCCGTTGACTTTTACGGTGATCGTTCTCTCCGCCGCGGGGGTCAGATCAAAACTTATTTCACTGCCGGCAAGCGCTTTTCCTCCGTAAACGCCTGAAACGGATGAAATTTTCCCGTCTGACGCATCCAACTCTTCAAAACGAACGCTTCTGCCGACAGCGGCAAATATTTCGTCCGTATCCGTTGCGTAGAAACAATCGGAAAAGAGAACAGACGCCGTACATTGATAGCAGCCCAATCCGATCATTTCCACGTTTTCGCGGAATATTTGAGAAAAATCAAACGCCTCCTGCATATACCCGCTCACCGCGGGTTCATACATCTGTCCGTTCAGGATCACAAGCAGTTTTCCTTCGTAATACACGACCGTCACAGATATATCTTCCCCGATATATGCCGAGGAGCCGACGCGCGTTCCGATATTATAATCTCTGTTGTCCTGACCGCGGCGTGTGAACCCGATCCAAACCTTGTTTTGAGCGCTGTCCGGCATGATACGCAGAAACAAATCGTTTCCGTTATTCGTTTTGAATGCAATACCGGCACTCTGCCCGTTGGGAAGTCCCGATACGGTGAATTTTACGATAAATTGCCCGGCAAAACCGCTTGACGCGCTTGCATCAAAATATTTCGCGGTATAGAACGAAGGGTTGCTCGACGAAATCGTCACCCGATAAGTATGCTCGTTTACGTATTCCCAATCAGAGGCGCAGTCAAGATCATTCTGCACATTCAACTCAGGCATTTCCAAGGTATAATCGGCGTCCGTAATCGGATCGGTTCCGATAACGATACCGCTTCCATTCGGCAAAGTTTTGAAAAATGTTTTGTACTTGCCGTCTATAAAATAAAGTTTATCGTAACTTCCTGACGGAAGAAGTATAGAATACGCCCCGTTTTCTGCAACCGCTTGATAGAAGGAGATTATACTTTTATCGCTACGGAACGCATATATCACGATGTCCGCAAAAGAATAATTGCCTTCTTCGACGGAAAGCCTCCCGCTGAACGCAACGCCTTGATAGGAACGGAAAATGGCTTTTACGTGAATATTCTGCGTTGCGTTTTGAATCATGTATTCCGTATGGGTGCCGACAATAACCGCATTGGCTGTAAAGTCATCGTAGACACTCTGTCCGTTTATTAAAAGATCGACCAAAATATGATTTTCGCCGCCGGCAATGCTTAATTTGACGGAATCGCCTGAAACAAACGCGGTTTTGTCTAATGTTACGGAGCCTTCCCCTTCCATCTCCGCGTCCGCAAAGCGGACACCGGATTGAGCGAGTTCGGCGTCAAGCCGATCAAGCCCGCCCGTACCGTCATAGTTCGTCCAGCGGATATCCGTATAGCCGACTTCGCTGCGGGCCGAATAAAAACCGAGATACGCGTCGCCGCCTACGCGGTTCTGCTCGGCTGTCCAAACCATTACTCCGTCGACAAAGCCAAAAAACTCCGCTCCCTTTTTTACGATTTTTAACTTTACCCCGAGATCGCCCTCCGGATCCTTATCGACGGCATACACCTGTGTCTTTTCGATAGATCCGTTCGCCGCCAGGTTCCAGTTTACCGCGGCAGCGGATATTTTGCTGAAATTTATTTTTCCGTCGGACCTTGTCCGGTAATTCGTATTGGCAGCATCGCCAAGATTCAAAAGCAACTGGACGCTTGTTCCCGTTGTACCCGTAACGGTAAGACCTGCGTCTGCAGAGCCGTCGCGGTGAGGAATCCCATACGGCAGTACGGTCGCTTCAAATGAAAAATTCGTCGCCCGTGCCGTTTTCAAATATGCAGCGTTCATATACCCCGAAACAGTTTTCGCTTCTCCTGTATAGACGGTAACATTTGCGTTGCTTTCATCGCGATCTTTTTCGATCTCTTCCAAGCCGGTCCAAAGTCCTTGCTTGGAATACCCGTTCGGGGCGTCTCCGATCAATGCGTCGGCCGCATCCGCGCCGATATAACCCGTTCCGTCAAAAATGAACAGTTGATCGATTTTATCCCCTCTCCACGGTTTTGTGCACAGTTGTGCGACACCGCCCTCCGCAAGCGCTACGCGGTAAACGGGATAGATGAGCACCTGCTGCGCCTGCGCGTCGGCAACGTCGAAATCTTGTATTTGCAAAGATTCCCAAGGCATGAATATTTCGACAGACAAATATTCCGTTTCCCCGCTGTTAATCTCTCCCTCCGTTTTAACGGCATATTCCCACTGAGAGACCGCGGGATTGTTGTAGGAATAAAGTTGCTCCACATCTACGCACACTACATCGATGATCGTCTGCCCGGGGACCGTCATATACAGTTCCAACGTCGTATTACGATTGCGCCCCATATAGCCGCTGTACCTTATGTCGCCGTCATAGCATACCGCGCCGATATAAAAACCTTTTTCGCTTGCGCAGGAGACAACCTCAATGTGCGCCATATCCCCGCCCGAATCTTCCAAAAAATAATTTACAAAGTTTTTCTTCCCCTGCCACCAATTTTCAGTCAGTTCTCCGTCAATTCGCATTTCGGCATCGCACTTCGACGGTATGATTTCTTCATATGAAGAATCGTATCCGTCTGCGGCAGGATCAGACTTCAAAGAAGCGTTTTTGCACCCCGCAAGGCTTAATCCCAACGCTGCGATGATGATGACAACGAACAATACGGCGGCGCCGCAAATCTTTTTCATGATTCCCCCTCCTGAAATTCTTTATTTTCCGAGAACAACGATCTCAGAGATCCCGATCGTAGAATACGCGTTTCCACGCCTGTCCGTATCGGAAATTTTTGCTGAAACGGTAAATGTGATCTTATTGACTTTAACGGGTAAAAAGTCCGCTACGGCAGCCGATCCTTTCTCAATCGTTTTCTTTGTCAGATCGTACTGCGAAGACGGAAAAGCAAGTTCCTCTATTACCGCACAATCATAACGCTTTCCGTTTATTTCCGTCTTATCTTCAAACCAAAAAGCGATCCTGTCTATCTTAGAAAATGCTTTATAATAGTCTTCGCTGTTGTAAACCATAACGGAACTGACCTCCACCGCTTCGGAAAACGCGAGCGTGATGGTCGTAGCCGAATTTGTTTCAAATTCACGGTTTTGCAGTGAAGATTGAATCGTGAGCAGACCGTCGCTAAGATATTCCTCTCCGCTTCCGGACTTCACGGTCACTGTTGCGTCCTTTGCTAAATTGCGATACCCAGTCAATATTTCGGGAGCATACTGGAGCGTCTCGGTAGGGCCGTTTCCCGCTAAAACCTCTCGTCCTTCGATCGTTGTAAAAGACAGACGATCCATACCGATCAAGCGAAGACTCGCATCCGTAAAATTCGATGGATTCGCATGCTTAGCATAAAACGAAAACGGTTCGCCTCCGATATCCACGATGCAATGATGCCCGGGGCCTGCGATCGAATCGATTTTGGAATAAACGGTATCTATTACAGGATTGCCTTTTCCGATCTCAATCTTTTTATAAGGCCCGAGCGGCGAATCGGAAACCGCCTGCATCACGCAGTATCCTTTATTTCCGAATCCGTAAGGACTGTACGTAAGATAATAACGATCATTGTGCCGATAAATAAACTGCCCCTCGTTGATGACTTCTTCGATCTCCATCTTGTTTTTCCCGACCGGAACACTTAAAGTGCCGGCAGGATACTCTTCCGTTTCATAATAACTCGGCAAGGTAAGGCACTTAAACGTCGACCAGTCGGGCGTTACGGGATCCTTCAGTTTTACTCCCCATATCCCTCTTCCGTAGGCGGGAGAGCGCGTATCGCTCTGTTTCGCAAATGTCAGATAAAGAGCATCTCCGTCTTGAAATATCCCCGCGTCGATCACGCTGAAACCGGCCGCGTCATATTGTTTAGCCACGTCAAAGATCGGTGCGTTGCCGATCGCATTTCCGTCTTTATCTGTTCCCGAAACGATCAGTTCGAACGGGCCCGCGGGCGATAAAGACTGCGCAACGGCAAGATACATGTCGTCGTAACTGCCGCTGACGGAACTCGTACTGGCTGAATAATACATGTAATATACGGGTTCCCCTGCTTCATTTTTATACGCCAGTACTTCCGGCGCCCAAAAATCGGATTTCGTCCATTCTCCCGATTTGCTGATCACTGCGTAACCGTCATAATCGCCCGCGCGTTCCCATTCCTTCAAATTCTCGGAGCGATACACGCCGATCCCCATACATTGAACGTCCGGCAAGGCGTCGAGAGAATAACTTTCGCTTACAGAACAATACATGTAATAATATCCCCCGTTTACAGGGTCATCCTTTTCGTCGACATATAGTACAAACGGGTCCGCTCCGCTGACGTAACAGTCGTTCCTGTAATAAAATGTATCGTTCACCTGCCCGCGAGAATTTTCCCCTGTGCCGTAATTGATGGAAATGGCTTCATATCCGCCGCTGCACGCGCAAAGCGACAGGGCGAACGCAAACGTGATTATAGCGGAAACAAAAAGTCTTTTTTTCATTCTTTTTTTCATATTTCTATTATCTCCTGATTTTTTTCTGAAAGATCAAACAAATGCTTTTTTGATATCTGCGTTTGCCTGATCCGTTACGTTTGCCCCAAAAAATTCTTCGATCGTTTTATTTCCCGATGCAACGCCGGAATTCAGGAATGTCGCCCAGTTGTCTATCCAGGAGCGGCTTTTTAAATACGCCCAGTCTCCCTTTCCGGAAATTTTATTGGCCTCATTGATTATAGCGGTATTTTTCGTCCAATCGGTAACGGAAAGCATGAGCGATTCGTATTCGGCATTGACGCATCCGAATCCGTCCTCGGCAAGTTTTTTCTGCGCGGGTCCCGCCAACCAATTCACGAACACGAGCGCCTCTTTTTTTACCTCGCTTCCCTTTCTTATTCCTACGCTTGTCATGTGAGAGTGCGTTGCGTATTTTCCTTGGGTTTTCACCTCGTCGCACGAAGCGTCCGCAGGAGAAACGTATTCTTTGTACACGGGGGTATACGCTACCGTATAAGCGCCGCTCTCCATTTTACTGTTCACGGTTGCAAGTTTAGAAACGCGCTCTACGATCATGGCCAGCCTGTCGTTGGTAAAATACGTAATTCCGTTATCTTTTACGGTGGCGTAATCGGGGGAAACTTTTTCCGATCCCGCAGCGCTTAAGAGGGCATATCTTGTCATTGCCGTTTTTGTAGAAGGAAGTTGCGTCAATGTTCCTTCCCGCGCGGCGGCGGAAACGGAATTTCTTATCTTTGCTTTCTGCCCGTTTACCCGAAAACTTCCGTCCGAATCGGGAGTAAGTTCCTCGCCCTTCTGAACTTCAAGTTTATCCAAAAGTTCCAGCGTTTCTCCTTTTGCATAGTGCCTGCCCGTAAATTCGCCCTGATAACCTTGATCGGAAAGGACAATGTAGTTGGAATAATCTTCTGCAAGCCCATAATTATAGCCCACGCCGCCGTCCTGATAGTTATTCGTTTTCAGCAAGCAATCTCCGCCTACCGACCAAACGTATGAATTCCACCATTGCGTACCGAACCCGTAGTCGGCGCCTTTTCCGCCATTGAAACTGTTCATGCAAATGCGGGCAAGGTCGTCCGTTTCGTCCCAATTCATGGCGATTTTATCGTTAAATATCATTGTTTCGTCCGCCGCAGGGGATTGCCATTCGTTTACACCGTATACGTAGGGCGTATCGCGCTGAAATCCCTTTTTTAATACGGTAACATCGCTCAGTCCCAAATCAGATTTTGTTTTGCCGTTTTCATCTTTTCCGCCCGCGTTGAACGAATCGAGATCATCCTCCTCCACACTGATATAAACCACCCCGACGCTTTGCAATACAGACAAATTCACATAGAGGACCGCCGGGTTATTATAGACGGGGACGGCTAATAACTTTGCATTCTCATCGTGTAACCCGCTATCCGAATTATAAACGACCCGGGAATAAAGATTTTCGTATATGCTTTCCGTACCGACGTCACCGTCCAAAGGCTCAAGGTTTTTCGCGTGAGGCTTAAACCATTCATCCGGTAAAGCTACCACGTCCGCTCCGGTAGACGAAGTCAACTGCGTAGACAGCACTACGTTCTGATCTCCTATTGAACTTACGCCGGCCCCTTCCACATAGATATCGTTTTCTTTCCCGTATCCGGAATTAAACTCATCTATGAGATTTTCCATCTCTTTCAACACATTCCTGTCGCTGTCGCTATAATAAGAAAAATAAACAATCTGCGCATCGCCTGAAGGTCCGCCAAACCCTGCACAACCGGCCAAGAACATCGCTGCCATGACTAAAATGCTAACCGCAACAAATTTCAATTTGTGTTTCATAATTTACTCCTTACCAAAAAATAACTGAATAATTTTTTATGCTTTTAATCCGGACGACATGGATATGCCGGATAGTATCACTTTTTGTAAACAGGCATACAAAATCAATAACGGCAATATAGAGACAACGCAAGTTCCCGCTATGTAGGTTATATCTTCGTTTCCGCTCCGTAAAATGTTCAGCATTTTCGTCAACGTGTACAAATAAGAACGATCACAGTAGATCAAGGGCCCCATATAATCGTTAAACCGAGAAACAAAGGTGAGAACCAACTGTGCGACGAACGCAGGAACGGATAACGGCAGAATGATGACGAAAAATATTCCGAATTTACCCAAACCGTCAATTTTTGCGCTCCCCAACAGATCGTCCGGGATTCCCGAATAATACTCTCTTAAGAAAAACACGACGCTCGCGCCCCCGAACAATGACGGAACGATAAGGGGCATAAAAGTATGCAACCAGCCTAACCTGTCAAACCACATATATGAAGCGGAAAGCGTCACACACCCCGGAACCATCATCGTCATGATCAAAACGGCAAACAGTGCGTTTTTTCCTTTAAACTTTAACTTGGAAAAAGAATAAGCCGACAGCGACGAGATAAATACACATACAAGCGAAGGCCATGTACTGACCCACAGAGTGTTGAACAATGCTTCCCAAACGGTAATCCTCAGCGCCTTGTCCGTTAAAACCGTGATAAAGTTTTCAAAATGTAATTTTCCGGGCCACCATCTGAACGAAATAATGCTTGCACTTTTACTGTCTTCCAAAGATACAACGAGCATCACATAAAAAGGTAGTACGACGATAAACAGCACAATCATGAGCCAATAATACAGCACGATTTTTTTTGCAACGACAGAACTGAAATCATCCGCCCTGCGCCCCTTTTTCAAACCTTTGGAACGGACGATCGTACCGCCGCCCCACAAACAGGCGAGCAACAGACCGCTTGCCACCGCAATCGAAACATAAACGGAGTGCGCCGTCTCGTTTTGATATGGAAGCGCCGAAAATATCATTGCCAGGCAGAATAATGTGGCGAACAAATGCAGGCTGACATAACGAAATGCAAATAATTTTTTCAACTGTTCACCTCACGCCATGTCATAATTTACCCATTTTTTGCCGAGCCGGAAGTTCAGCCATGTTATCAATATGATAATGATAGACAATATCCACCCCGCCGCCGATGCAATGCTTTGACCGTAATAGATCGGATCTATAAACCCCATCCGATACAGATAATTCACCACCGTGGAGTCCGCCCAGTTTAGTGAAGTGCTGTCTCCTGAAAGCATCTGCGTTTCAGCCATGACTTGTAACGAACCGATCAGTTTCATTGTCAAAAGGTAAAACGTCGTCGGAGAAATTGCGGGAAATACAATTCTGAAAAAAACGGTGATCTCCCCCGCCCCGTCTATTTGCGCCGCTTCGAGATAAGACGGATTGATATTGGCAAGCGCGGCCTGATATAAAATAATACAGATACCGCTGCTTGCCCAAATCGTCATCAACATTGTTGAAAACATAAACACGTTCGGGTTCGTAATCCATCCCACTGCCTTCAAATCCAAATCGTTTAATACCGCATTAAAAATTCCGTATTCGTAATTGTACATAATCTTCCACGAAAGAGCGATTGCCGCCGTTGAACAGACATACGGAATAAAAAATACAAATCTGAAAAATTTCTGACCTTTTGAAGCGGAATTTACCAAATAGGCCACGATCAACCCAAACCCGAGAGAAAAAGGAACGTTTAATGTGTACAGTAAAGTATTGCCGAACGACTTCCAAAACAACCTGTCCTGAAAAAGGCGCCCGTAATTTTTAAATCCGATCAATACAATCTTTTCGGTAATGAACGATTGCTTGACCGAAGTAAAACTGACCAATAAAGAGATCCCCATCGGAATCAATCCGAACAAAACAAAACCTATTACGGGGATTGCCGCAATCAAAAAATTCACGCTTTGATCGCAAAAATCCTTTCTTCTTATATTAGCCATCGTGATTTTCCTCCTTACCGAACAACTTTCTTATGCGATTGAAAAACTCGCCATAATTTGCTTGAACGGCATATTTGATCTTAACTCCGCGTGAATCGGGAAGAGTAACGCCCCGCAGGCTACCTTCCGTTTCGACTTTGAAATTGCCGTATCTGTACTGTAGCAAAGAAGGAAACAGCAGCGCTTCCGCAGTGAGCGGATCGTGCATAGTCGGCGGCTGGTTTTTTTCTCTGTTTTGACGAATCCAGATTTCAGTCATCCTGACAAGTAATCGAAATCTTTCCTCGTTCAAATTGCGCAAAAAAGCCAGCATTGCATCGTCAAACGTACAATTTCTCGTAACATCAATTCCCACGGCCGTAATCGGCACACCTGACGAAAAAACCCGTTCCGCGGCTTCGGGATCGCATAGTATATTCCATTCTGCTTCTTTTTCCGAATAATTCCCGCCCATGAGCATAATTTTTTTTGCAAGACGAAAAGCGTCCGGATCTTTTTCATAAGCCCGCGCAAGATTCGTCAGCGGTCCGATCGCCAGAAGCGTTATCCGATTCGGAAACTTTTCCAGCGTCCGCAAAATAAAATCAACAGCGCCGCGCCTGAAAGTTACCCCTGCCATTTCGGCGGATATATAGTGCGGAACAACTGCTTTTTTGCCTTGATCCGAACACTCGAAACGAAACAGAGGTTGCTTTTTTGGTATATCCTCGCCGGCATAAACAGGAATGCGTCGATGAAACAGTTGTAATATTTTACCTGCTATTTTTGCCCGTTGAATCGAGTTTCTGTAAACGGTCGTGATACCGATCAAGTTCGCTTTTTCCGCAAGCAACAGACCCAAGGCATAGGCGTCGTCGATATCGTCGCCTATATCGGTATCAAGCAAAATTTTTTCTTCCATTTTGTTTTCTCTCATATCGTCGTTATATTTTTACGATAAACCCTTCGCGCTCGAAGGCATTTTTTATGGCGGCAAATTCCTCTTCTGTCGGCGCAGAAATATCCGTCGCAGGAATTTTCCAACCGAGCGCCTCATATTTTGAAAAATAAAAGCCGTGATATTTTAATAACTTGACCGTTCTGATGCGTTCAAGATTTTTTAAAAAGACGAGCATTTTTTCCCATTCTCCGAGGTTATATCCCTTTACGAGAGGAATTACGACTTCTACATTCGCCCCCTCTTTGTTCAGATAAGTCAGATTTTCCAAGATCTGCTCGTTTTCCACACCCGTACATCTTTTATGCACTTTCGGATCAATCGCTTTCAAATCATACAAAAAAGTATCCGTAAAAGGCACCACCGCTTCCAGATCCTTCCGCTCCACCATTCCGCAAGTGTCCACCGCCGTATTGATTCCCGCGTGTTTTAATCGACGCAATACCTTTGCGCAAAATTCCGATTGCAATAAACATTCTCCGCCTGAAAAAGTGACGCCTCCTCCGTCTCGGTAGAATGCCTTTTCTTTTGTGACTCTTTGAAACAGCATTTCTTCCGTAACTGAATACCCCTGTACCACAAGGGCCGCCGTAGGACACGCTTCCGCACACTTGCCGCAGGTGGTACAGCGCGTTCGATCGATTTTTCCCGCCGATAACACAGCTCCCTGCGGACACACATCCATGCACGTGCCGCAGGAAATACACTTGGATGCAAAAAACGAGAGTTGCGTTTCAAAAGACAGTCCCTCCGGATTATGACACCATCTGCACCGCAACGGGCAACCCTTAAAAAAAACCGTCGTACGGATCCCGTTTCCGTCATGGACGGCAAATGGTTTAACCGCAAATATCTTTCCCCTCATTGCGCGACCTCTGCCTGAGCGATAAATTCGTCCTGATCGCGGCGACTGAGTGAAGAAAATAAAACATTCCACCCGCATAAGCGCACTTGAAGGTTTGCGTATTGTTCGGGATGCTTTTGCGCCCTGCGTAATAGTTCGGCATCAAGTACGTTGATATGTACGGCGAACCCGCCTTTGTCCAAATACGTTTTCACTGCAGTATTCATTGCTTTGAGTCCGTCTTCGCCGCTTACCGATGACGAATGGAGTACGACGTCGAGCACCATTCCGTCCGGAATCAGCGTATGATCGTATGAAAGCACGGAAAGTAAAAGTGCCGGTAGTCCGTTTCTGTCCGCACAGGCGGACGCTCCTGCATTTTTTGATAACGGTTCTCCGCTGAATCTGCCGTCAGCAGAAGCCGCCGTATGTTCACCCAAAGGAAACCGCGAATCCACGGAAAAGAGAGCAAACCGAAAAACTCCTCCGCGGGCATTCGGCTTACCGTTGATGAGATTTGCCGTATATTCGACGAGTTCCGCGGCGATCGCATCCACCTCTTGCACATTGTTTCCGTATTTCGGGATTCTGTTTTTAATATAAAGCCGAAGGGGCTCCTCCCCTTGCCAATTTTTGCGCAAGATTCGGGTAAACTCTGAAAGTTTCATTCTTTTTTGCCGAAACACTATCTCTTGTATAGCGTATAAACTGTCCGCCGCGGTGGCGATACCCATTCCGCAAATAGACGTATTGTTATACTTTGCCCCGTAATCCGCATATACATCCTTACCTCCGTAAAACGAAGAGGGATAAGTTGCGGAAAGAAGCGGCGATGCATGAAGGTAGATCTGTACACGTTCCCTTTGTTTGGCGCTTTTAAGGCTGCCTTCCGCAAATGCCCGCAACTGCGCTTTAACAATCTCCATCATTTCTTCGAAAGAACATATCTCGTCGCAATCGGGAGCGGCGGCCGCATAATGTTCGCCCGTGAGCATATCCTCTCCGCTGTTGACGGCCAGTTCCACCGCTTTTGTGAAATTCAACCTCCCCGCGCAACTGCAGGGAATTTCTTCGCGCGCGCACGGCTCATAACATCCTACCACATTAAAATCTTCCGCATCCTCCCGCTCTATTCCGATCTTTTCCAGCGCGCTTACCGTAATATCGCTGTTGATATACACAACGCTGTTCGAACCCGACCTGATAGCATCGTTCACCATTGAAACGATCTCTTCGGAAAGGTCAGGACGGTAATTCAAATGTACTTTTATATTGGAAAAACGGCACCGCAGCGTCACGCGCAAAAGAATACGCGTAAGTTCGTTTTCGCGCGGTAAAGACGGATCCGTTTCGCACAGTGCAAAAGGGATATTGGAGCAGGCCTTGTAACTGTCGAGATGGCGCAAAAAATATGAAAATTCCTCTTCAATATCCTTTACACTTTTATTGTTCTTTTCTACGTCGTAGCGATAAAACGGATACAGCAGTCTGTCGAGTTTTCCGAGCGAACGAACGGGGGTATCTTCAATATTTTGTTGTAATTCATAATATAACGCAATGGTCTGGAGCGCCTGCATGAAGGTCATTGGCGGATGATCTGCCAAAAACCTAAGATTTTTTGCCGCAAGCGATAAATTTTCATCATTTGCGCCCTCTCCCGCATCCGCCATACGCAACGCAAGCGAACGCGCGCTCGTCCACACGCGGAGAATCAAACGATAAAAATTTTTTTTCGGCACATTCCTTTCCTTTTCAAATAGCGCTTTCGCCTCATCGATCACTCCGCAAATACCGGCGGAAAGAAGACGCTCGTAGCCAGGACACGTATGGCCGAAATCTTCATGCCCTTGAAAGGCATACGCCCTCTGCCCACGGCGCAAACGAATTTCATGCTCATCCGACTCCTCGTCCGATTGTTCGAGTTTTTTTCTGCGGGCGGCGGAAAATTCGCTTAAAATTCCGCCTCCGTCTGTCAGAGAGATAAAGGGATCCCCTTCCGCGATCAAAACGGCGCAGTAATCCATAACTTCGCTTACAAGACATGCGTATTGTTCAGTCGCTTTTTCTCTCTGAAAATCTTTTCCGACTGACTTTGCATGAGCGACCAATTCGTCATGCGACTTTCCGCCCATAACGCCGCGAAAGATAAGGGGCCGTCCGCACGTCCGTTCAAATGATTCCATGTCCTTCCTCCTAAGTCGTGTTCTATTATACATTCATAAGGAAACTTTGAAAATATAGAAAACAACCAATGTTATATTTTTCGAACATGAAATTTTTTTAATTTTTTTGAATATCGCTTGAAAAATACGGATATTTATGCTATATTCGACTTATGGAAAATAAAATTTACAGAAAAATAAAACCTATAAAAGAGTTTCACGGCTGCTATAAAGACCGCTTGCCCCGCGGCAGGTATCGTGACATCAAAGAAGTGCCGCGAGCAACGTCTTGCTTCGTGTTTATTTTATCGGGAAGCGGTTTTTACCATACGCCGACACATGATTTTACGGCGACCGCAGGGGAAATTCTCTTTCTCGCAGAAGGCGAATATTATACCATTCGCGTAAATTGTGACGATTACAAATTTTACTGCGTCAATTTTTGTTTCGGAGACGGCGTAAAAAGGGAAAGCGAGTCGCTTAAAATCAAAAACATCGAATCGTATCAAAATTTATTTTCCGCCCTTTCCGTCATCTTTCTGAACGAAAAAGATTCACGGTCAATCCGATGTCTTGCAAAATTTTACGAAATTTACGCAAAAATTATCGACGACTATACTACTTACAACAATTACAACGAAACCCAAAAAATACAACCCGCATACGAATATATATTGGAAAATTTCACCAGCCGCGACTTGAATCTTCCCGATTTGGCCGCCATGTGCGGAATGAGCGAAGTGCATTTGAGAAGGTTGTTCCATAAAGTTTATAAGACGAGTCCTCTGCAATTTATAAACTCTCTGCGCCTGAATAAAGCACGGGCAATGCTCGAAAACAGAGACGGTACGGTAATCAACATAGCGTTTTCCTGCGGTTTTTCCGATCTGTACTATTTTTCACGCGTCTATAAAAAGCATTTCGGTTACCCGCCCAGTCAAACCTGGCAACGATAAGACAAGAGAACGCGCCCAAAAGCCTTGCATTTCAATAAAAAAGTTTCATCTGTCGAATCGGTTTCGATGAAACGGATTTATATACATTAACAAAGCAAAATCATAACTACGCGTTCAACGCGTAGTTTGCACAAGCCCTATAAGGGCATGGTACAGGCAGCGCTATTCGCGC
>CALVHR010000053.1 GCA_944328495.1 uncultured Clostridia bacterium | reverse complement strand
GCCGCGCGAATAGCGCTGCCTGTACCATGCCCTTATAGGGCTTGTGCAAACTACGCGTTGAACGCGTAGTTATGATTAAAAATGATCAAACTTATTATTTTTCATATATTCCCGTAGGACTAAGCGGGGTTATAAGCAAATTTTGGAAGTTTGTTTTCTGCTACGGGCCGTTGAAGGGCGAAAAAGAAAAAAATGAAAATCGTTTTGTGAAATCATATCGTGCAATTGGGCATATTTTTTTTGTTTTTTGATTTAAATTGTGTTTGCTTTTTTGATGAAACTATGGACGGAAAAAAGTTTACGTGTTAAAATGGTATTCGGGCAGCATTGGCGAAGGCAATCAGATAATTTATGTGAGGGTGAAAGTCAGAATATGTTAAAAAAGTTGGGTAGGTCTCTTAAAAGTATTAATTACAAAATGCTTGTCTCGTTGATTATTCTCGGACTGTGTCCCACGATTTATACAACGGTTCGCATTTTCTTTTTGGGACAGCTTCCGAGCGAATATTCTTATTCTATCGCAGGGCAACTGAACTGGGTCAATCTTTTATATGAAATTTTAAGCGAAGCGATTATATTGCCGTTGTTTTATTTTATCGGGCAAGTAGGGCAAGATAAGGCTGCATTAAGCAATCGGGTTCGGACGGGCTTGATCGTGACGTTTGGGGTATTTGCCGTGTTATCGGCATTGATCATCTCGTTTGCAAACCCTCTTTTGCGGTGGATGGCGGCAGATGAATCGATTTTGTCCGCGTCTGTAACTTACATACGGATAGAAAGTGTCGCAAGCATTTTTTCCATGATGGCGAATTTCGGGCTTGTCGTTCTTGTAACCTTGAACAAAGAGAAATACGTTTATATCATCACGGGCGGCAAAGTCTTGTTGTGTATTCTGGCGGATACCTTTTTGGTTTCCACGTTGCCTTTTTCGGCGAACTTGGGCGTAAACGGAATCGGCGTTTCCAACATAATTGTCAACGTTCTTTTGCTGGGTGTTACGATCGCTATATTATACAAGGAAGGGATCAGGGTTTTTACCAAAGAGAAACTTGAGTTTGCGTGGATGCGAGAGTTCGGAAAAATTGGGGGGATATCCGGTTTGGAATCGCTGGTTCGGAACCTTGCATATATGCTGATGGTTGTGCGCATGGTCAATGTCGTCAACGAGCAGGGAACGTATTGGGTGGCAAACAATTTCATTTGGGGATGGCTTCTTCTTCCTGTTACACAGTTGGCAGAATTGATCAAGAGAGATGTCGCGGCGGATAAGAAGGCGATCGAAGAGAAAACATTGGGCTACTTTTTCATCACGTTTGTGATCTGTGCTTTTTGGTGTGTCAGTATTCCGATGTGGAAACCGTTTATGACGAATGTATTGCAATACAGCGATGTGGACAAATTGTTTTCCTTAGTGTTGATATTGCTTGGCTTTTATGTTCTGTATGCGTTTCAGAACGTGTTCGATGCAACCTTTTATGGACTGGGTAAAACACATTATATGGCGTTTGAATCCATTGTCACAAACGGAATCTATTATGTGGGCGCATTCATTCTTTATTTGACAGGCGTTTGGGTGCCGACACTGACGGGGATCGCATTGTTGTTTGGGATCGGTATGGCGTTTGACAGCGTAGTGTCTTTCGGCGCCTATTGGTTCCTGTTAAAGAAAAACGGATGGAATCTGCTCAGAATCAGCAATGAAGAGAGAAAAGATAAACAATGAAATAAGCGGAGCGGCAAATTTGTCGCTCCGCTTATACTTATCACTTTAATCGGTTTTTAAGACGCTCATAAACTTCTTCAAAACTGGGAACTGTCATTTTGTTGACGGCTCCTTTTATTTTGCTTTCAACGTCTTACGGAAGGTTTTGCAGATCTATAACCATAAAAGGCTTTTTCTTTCTTTGTGTATATTGGAATGTCCGATATGTGCCACCCTGTTTTTCACCGTTCCAAACAACGATAACAAAATCCGATTGATCAACCATGTATTCGTTTCGTTTTTGCATACAAAAGTTAGTATACTTTTCGCTGATAACATTGACGGAATCTGCCGCTTTACAGATTTTCTTGTATCGGTGTTTATCTTTTGTGCACCATTTCAAATCCTGATTGGGGCAGGGGACTGCAATTTCAAGTGTAATGTCAGGGTAAGCGCATTTCCGCAGGTCAATAACAATTTCCGCAAAGTCCGAATCTGCGCCAAGCGCACCGCCTGAAATAAAGTGACTGTATCCCTCTGAAATCAGTTCAACAACTTTTTCTCGCAATAAGGCAAGATAGCTTTTGTGTTCTATACAATCTTTATCCGCATAATCCCAAGGGAACCCCTTTGGACGATGCCCCGTAAGGCAACAAGTTTTCATAATATCATTTCCTAAATGATTTAAACACGCAAAAATCAATTGTTTTTTAGCGCTGATCTTTTATTTTTTATATTATATCAGAAAAATAGTTACAACACAACTAAAACAACGGGTTTTAACACCTCTTATATTTTTTCTGTTACACGTTAAACTAATAGTAGTAGCACTACATAACGGGAGAAATGTAAATGAACGTTAAGGAAAGAATTTTGGAGTTAATGAAAAAACGGGGATGGTCCAAGTATAAACTTTCAAAGGAAACAGGAATTTATATAACGACGATCAATGATTGGTTTAATGAAAAACAATATACGCCGAGCAGAGATTCAATTGTCAGTGTTTGTGAAGCAATGGGGATTACTTTGGCTGAGTTCTATGGCGGTATTGAAGAGCACGATTTATCAGAAGATCAATTGCGGTTGCTGTCATTATATGCAACTGTACCGACAAGCCGAAAGAAATTGATTTTTGAGTTTATGGAAATTTTATCAAAAGAGTAAATCAATATTATGTTGGAACTGTTCGCAAAAGTGTCGTTTGAAAAAAGGCAGATAGTTTTTGAATTGTTGCGAATATTGGCGGAAAAATAGAAATGAAAATGATTGATGCTGTTGTTGTGAGATTGCGTAAAATTATGGAGGAGAGAAAAATCACTCCGTATTATTTTCATAAAGAGGGCGGAATTGCAAAATCTACCATCTCTCAGGTTTTTAACGGAAAACAACAAAAGATTATGTTAGACCTTTTGTATCAGTTTACGTCTACCTTGGGTATTTCCTTAAAAGAGTTTTTCGATGATCCGATTTTTAATGAGGTTACGGATTAAGTTTTTCTGGAGAAAGAAAATGAAACTGAATGAAGCGGTAGGGAAAAGGTTAAAAGATTTGTTAAAAGAGAAGCATTGGAAGAATTATTCATTGCAAAAAGAAGGAGGCATTCCCCGTTCAACAGTCGGGCTGATCGTAGACGCAAAAAGAAAAACGGTAAAATTAGAAACTTTATATCAAATAACTTCCACTTTGGGTATTTCCTTAAAAGAGTTTTTTGATGATCCGATTTTTAATGAGGTTACGGATTAACAATTTTTTACAGCAACGTATCGAAATTGTTGCATAATAAACGCCGCGCCGCCGCAATTTTGCGGCGGCGCGGCGTTTTATTGCCTGCCGAAGGAAAGTTCGCGGAACTGCGAAGGTGTCAGCCCGAGCTTTTTTCGATACAGTTTGATCAGATTGCGGCTGTCCGGAAAACCGACATGTTCCGCGATCTCTTTGACGGAAATATTTGTCTTTAAGAGAAGCTCTTTGCTCTTGTCGAAGCGAAGATTTGCGAGATATTCTTTCGGGGTAAATCCCGTCCGCGCATGAAATTGGCGTATAAAATAATATTTGCTGCGGTAGCTCATTTTTGAAAGCTCGTCCAAATTGACGTTTTTTGCAAAATTTTCGCTCAGATATCCGATTGCCCGTGCAATGTCGTCTTCGTATTCCGATTCGCCGCAGTAACGCAGCAGGTCGGCGAGCAAAGCATAGAGCTTAGCGGAAGTTTGAAATTTATCTTCCGTTCCGTCGATGATCGAGGCGCTTACGGCGTTTGCGGTATCGGAAAGAAGAGATGGGTCGTACCCGTGCAGGACACAGCCGTATTTTTGATAAAACGTCTGAAAAAACTGCGCGGTATCCCCGCCGAAAATATACATAAAATCAGAAACATAGGGTATTGTCCCCGCATTTTTGAAAGTATGCGGTACCGATTGATCAAAAAATAAAAGATCGCCTTGACCGGCAACGTAAGTTTCTCCGTCGTAATCCAATCCGATTTTGCCTTCGATAACGGCAAAGAGTGCAAAAGCATCGTACCCCGATCGGGAAACAGAATGGTTGACTCCGCCGACGCTTCTGCCGACTTGCGTTACATTATATAGAAGCGGATCGCGCCTGAAATTTTCTTTTTGAAACCCGATGGTTGTTCCGGGCAACAGATCAATGATCCTTTTTGTTGTTTGCATGGTTTGCGCCTTTTTTGCGATAAAATCTGCAATTTTTTGTATTGAAACCGCGATTTGTTTTTATTATAATACAAATATCGGAAAAAAGCAATTCTAAATTTACGAAAAGGAAAGGGAATACAATGCGTAAACGGATTTTTCTTTTGATTCTCGTATTGGCAACGGCTTTTGCGTTGTTTACGGCGTGCGCTAAACAAGACAGTCCTGTTTTGTCGAGCGACACCTCTTTGACGGTGGAAAGTGTCTGCGAGGAAACTGTCGAAAACGGTGCGGCGACGCTCACGACGGCGCAATATGGTGCGCTGTCGGCGGCGCAGGACAAAGCGGAACTTTGCGAATATACGCTCGCGACGGGAGCAAGCGTTGCCGTGACGCTGGA
>CALVHR010000052.1 GCA_944328495.1 uncultured Clostridia bacterium | reverse complement strand
AATTTTTGTTCTTTGTTCCCTTTTTTCTCATAAAAATATGCACCTCCAAATGTGTCCAACTTTTGGGGTGCATATCACGATGCGGTTCGCCCGTTTTTGACTGTATTGTTTTTTCATAGAAACAGCGGCATGGGAAATCATCAGCTTCGCAGGATTTCGGTGGGCGGTTTATCGTAAAAGCGAGAAAAATTACGGTAAAAAGTGGTCATCGAGTCAAAGCCGCAATCAAAGACAAGATCGCAAAGGTTGCCGTTTTCTTGTTTTTTTCCGAGACTGATCACATTGTTCACGCGCACCATATTGATGTAACTGTTCAATGTTTCGCCTATATAACTGTTGAACAGTCGCGAAAAATAATATTTATTGTATCCGAATTCGGATGATATTGATTCAAGGGTGATAGGTTCGCGGAAATGATCGTCGATATAGTTCAAAACAGAAACGATCAACGACATGTTCGGAGCGGAAACTACGGGCTTTTTAGGGTACCTGCCTAAAAGTTCGCCGATAATGACGTCGATCAAACCCTTACTGACGAGAAAATTTTCATTGGAAACCGCTTCTTTCAGACGCCGAAAGTACGGAAGCAGCTTGCGGTTAAAGGCTTTGTCGGAAAGGAGGGGCGGGAGAGTTTCTTTTTCGAGGACGGGTGAGAAATCGTCTGCATAAGCGGCTTTAACGACCAATACGTAATCGGAGTAAGAGCCTGCGGGCTCCAAAGCATGTATGGCGCAGCGTCGCACAAAGATGATGTCATCCTTATCGGCAGAAAAAGTTTCATTTTCGACTTCGCCGATCAAATTTCCTTCCGTGATGTATAGAATTTCGATGCTTCGGTGGAAATGTGGCGGCGTATAGGCGTCTCGGCTGAAAAAATAGTGAAGATTTGTGCTTTTGTCTTGAGTTGCTTCATAGAAGGCGAGTTTTTTCATGATATCAATTTTTAGGAATAAAAACAAGGATTTTTTCGTGAAATACGCAATTTTCAAGAATATTATACCATGCAATCAGGGAAGAGTCAATCGGATCGGATTAAAATGATTTAAACGAAAACGCTCAACAAAAAATTAAAAACCGACAGCTTTACCGCTGTCGGTTTTTATGTGATCATATTTATGCGACTTGCAAGTTTTTAAATTTGTTCAATATTGATGACATTGGAATTGCCGGATTTACCGTTGGGATTTCCGCCGGTAATGACAATGCGGTCGCCTTTGGATACGAGACCCAGTTCGATCGCAGCGCGTTTGGCATGATAAAACAAAACATCCATTGAAGTAAATTCTTCGGACAGGACAGGAATAACCCCCCAGGAAAGTGCAAGTTTGCGGTAAGACATGGGCTCCGTTGTCATGCCAATGATGTCGATATTGGGACGGAAGCGGGAGACAAGCCGTGCGGTACCGCCTGTACGCGAACAAACAACGATCGCTTTTGCGCCGATATCTTCGGCAAGGACGCAGGCGGAATGCGAAAGTGCGTCGATCGGGCTTTGGATGACGAGATTCTTATCCCCATAACGGGTTTCGAGATGTTTTTCGGTTTCCAAAGCGATGCGGGCCATTGCTTCGACCGCTTGAACGGGATATTTTCCTCCGGCAGTTTCTCCGGAAAGCATAATTGCGCTCGTACCGTCGTAAACGGCATTTGCGACGTCGGAAATTTCGGCTCGGGTAGGTCGGGGTTGATTGATCATGGATTCAAGCATTTCCGTTGCCGTAATGCAACGTTTGCCGCTTAAACGGCATTTGTTGATCAGCATTTTTTGAATCTGAGGAAGTTCCTCATAGGGGATTTCAACGCCGAGATCGCCGCGGGCGACCATAATACCGTTTGCCGCATCGAGAATTTCGTCTATGTTATTGACGCCGCTGCGGCTCTCGATTTTTGCGATCAGATCGATGTCCGGATTGCCGTGTTCCTGCAGCAATTTGCGAATATCAATGATATCCTGTGCTTTGGACGCAAATGAACAGGCTATAAAATCAATGCCTTGTTCGACACCGAAGAGTATATCCTGTACATCCTGTTCGCTCAGATATTTGAGACTGAGTGTTTTATCCGGGAAGAACATGCTCTTTTTATCGGTCAGCACGCCCCCGATCTCCACGCGTGTGACAACGTTTGTATCGGTAACTTCGGTGACTTTGAATACAAGAAGCCCGTTGTTGAGAAGGATCGTATCTCCGGGTGCAAGGTCGTTTACGATTCCTTTGTAGGAGACGGAAACTTTCGATTGATCTCCTTCGATTTCATCTACGGTAAAAGTAAAAGTGTCTCCTTCATTCAAAAGAATTTTATGGTCCTTAAAGGTACGGATACGCAGTTCCGGTCCTTTTGTGTCAAGCATGATCGGCAAAGGTACATTCAGTTTTGTGCGGACTTTTTTGATCAGCTCAATGTTTTTTTTGTGTTCTTCATAATCGCCGTGTGAAAAATTCAGACGGGCAACGTTCATGCCTGCCTGCACCATTTTTGTAAGGGTTTCTTCATTGCGACATGCGGGACCGAGAGTACAAACAATTTTTGTTTTTTTCATAAATTCAATGACTCCGTAAAGATTCGTTTTCGCATCATTTTCCGATTTTAAACCCTCTTCTATTGTATTATATTTTTAGAAAAAACACAACTGTTTGCAAATATAATTTGCTGTATTGTTAAAAGTCGATTCGATTGACTTTTGATGCAGAATGCAGTATAATGATTAACATATTCCGAGTTGATTATACGGTCGCGTGACGCATGCGTCATGAGGAAAGTCCGAGCATCGAAGAGCAGGACGCCGGATAACGTCCGGTGGAGGCGACTCCAAGGAAAGTGCAACAGAAACAGACCGCAGAGCAATCTGTAAGGATGGAAAGGGGAGGTAAGAGCTCACCGGCGCTTCGGTAACGGAGCGCGCCGTGTAAACCCCGTCCGATGCAAGATTGGGCATTCGTCATATGGGCTGCTCGTCCGGCGGGTGCCGTGAATATCGCTTGAACGCGCCGGTGACGGCGCGGCCAGATAGATGACCGTACACGACAGAACTCGGCTTACAGATCAAGCTCGGAATTTGAAAATTATGCCGATTTTTCGGCGCAGCCGTCCCAAGGGGGGACGGCTATTTTTATACGATGCGCATTCTTTCGTCGATCGGAGGCGTGCCGCTGATCAGCGAATAGATGTCGGCGGCCAACACGTCTTTTTCGTTTGCTTCAGCCGCTGTTTTGTTCAGCTTGGAAAGATCGCTTCTCCTGGTCAGAAGAGGAAAATCGGCATTTTTTAAAGTAGACAGCAACATATCGGTGCATTCCTTTTTTGTTGCAAGGACGCGCAGGTAAAGGGGGACCCGCAGGCACCTTTGCACAAGCTCGCTCTCTATGCCAAGTACCGATGCGGTTAAGATGCGCTGAATGCGCGAAGTGATATATCGCTTTGTGGTCGCTTTGGAAATGAACTGATCGAAGTCTGAGTTTACTTTGGCAAGGGCATATATACGATTTTCCAAGCCTTCCGAGCAGTCGGTGATTTTGCGCAGGCGATCCGTCGAGGATGTTAGAGCGGAGAACAGAGCGATTTTTTTAAAGATGATATCGTTTGCCGCAAAATCAAAATCATCGGCGACAAAAGGAGGAACATTTTTTTTCGCGGCGCGAAATTTACCGCTTCGCACGGCATTTCGAATCGCCGTCGCAGAAGAAAAGTTTTTATGGATGCCTGTGTCCGTAAAGTCAGCGCCCTCGCGGCGTATCGGGAAAATCTGGGCGGAGCTTTGAGTGCGGAGCAGGGCTTTTTGGTATTCAACGCCGAGAATATTGTTGGGTTTGCGCATCAGCTCCGCCTCTTTTTCCGCTCCGATTTCCGAAAGAGCTTCCAGTTTCGCGCGCGGAAGACTTTTCCCTGATTTGAGATGTTTGCGAAGAATTGTTTTGAAGCCGTGCTCTTCGTGTAAAGAAAGCTCGGCTGCGGATACAAACAGTTGTTTATCCGCGATTTCGCAGCCGAAGGCAAGTTTTTCGAAGCCCGGAATGGAATTAAGCAAGCGAACCCCGCCGAATGCAAAGATTTCGGCGGGAGAAATCGCGAAAACAGACGGCAATTCAAGTACGATATCCGCACCGCCTTTCACGGCGTGTATCGCGCGCGTATATTTATCAAAGATTGCGGCTTCTCCGCGCTGTGTAAAATTGCCGCTCATAATGCAGACGATCGCATCGCACCCGCTTTCTTTGCGCACATTTTGCAGCAGATACGCATGGCCGTTATGGAAAGGATTGTATTCACAAATTATACCGCAAATTTTCATTTCTTATTTTGCAAAACCTTTACTTTTTTGTAGGAATATTATATAATTATACAGAGTTTACCGTGCGGCGTTCGAAGACAGAAAGTTCATGCCGAATTTTTCGCTCTTTGATTATACACCATTTGCGGCAAAAAATAAAGCGAAAGAGGTTGTTGTTTTATGACAGGCTTTTCAGACGATCAGAAAAAGAAAGAGAATGCAAATGTCGGCGAAAATAAATTTTTAACGCAGATCAAGAAAAAGGCTGCCGCATTGAATAAGCGGATTGTTCTTTGCGAAGGAGAAGACAGCCGTGTGGTCCGTGCAGCTGCCGCGGCTGTGCGCGAGGGGATCGCAAAGATCACTTTGCTCGGAAACCCCGAAGATATCCGCAAAAACAATCCGGACGTGGATCTTGAAGGGGTGGATATCGTTTATCCTGCAACAAGTGAGAAACGCGAGGAGTACGCATCTCTCTTATATGAGCTCCGTAAAGCCAAAGGAATGACGAAGGAAGAGGCGGACAAGCTCTCCTTCGACAATACATACTTTGGCGTTTTGATGCTCAAAGCGGGCGATGTTGACGGTTTGGTATCGGGGGCATGTCATTCCACGGCGAATACTCTTCGCCCGGGATTGCAGATCGTAAAGGCTGCACCCGGCGTGCCGCTGGTATCCAGTTATTTCCTTATGATTGCACCTGAATGCGGAAATCCTTACTGTGAAGACGGGGCATTTATTTATTCGGACTGCGGTTTAAATGAGAATCCGAACAGTGAGCAGCTTGCGGACATTGCAATTATTTCAGCAAAGACCGCAAAGCAGATCGCGGGATTGGAACCTCGTGTTGCGATGCTTTCGTTCTCGACAAAGGGAAGCGCAAAGCATGCCGATATCGATAAAGTTGTGCAGGCACTGAACCTTGCGAAGGAAAAGGCGCCCGAATTGCTGATCGACGGAGAGCTGCAACTGGATGCGGCGATTGTCCCTTCGGTAGCAAAGTCCAAAGCGCCCGCATCCAAAGTCGCGGGCCACGCAAATGTATTGATTTTCCCTGATCTGGATGCGGGAAATATCGGATATAAACTGACGGAGCGGCTTGGCGGTTTTATGGCGGTCGGACCGCTTTGCCAAGGTTTTGCTAAGCCGATCAACGATCTTTCGAGAGGATGCAAATCGGAAGATATCGTCGCGGCGGTTGCGATCACGGCTTTGCAGACACAGATGAATTGACGGGAGGCGGAAAATGAAAATACTGGTTGTCAATGCGGGAAGTTCTTCTTTAAAATATCAGCTGATCGATATGGAGACCGAAAACGTAATTGCGAAAGGCGGCTGCGAACGGATCGGTATCCGCGGATCCAATCTTAAGCATAAGACATCGAAAGGCGAGAAAATAATCGAGCGCGATATGCCCAACCATAAAGTGGCAATCCAGCTCGTGCTGGAGGCATTGGTCGATCCTGAATACGGCGCAATTTCATCGATGGATGAGATCGATGCGGTGGGACATCGCGTGGTCCACAGCGGTGAAGATTTCAATTGTTCCGTACTTGTCGATGATGAAGTCCTTGCAAAATGCAGGAACAATATTGAGCTTGCGCCTTTGCATATGCCTGCCAATATTTTGGGGATCGAGGCGTGCCGCGAGGCGATGCCCGGGAAACCGATGGCTCTTGTGTTCGATACGGCATTTCATTCGACGATGCCCGCGTATGCATATATGTATGCGATCGCCTATGACGATTATAAAAATTTTAAGATCCGCAGATACGGATTTCATGGAACGAGCCATAAATATGTCTCGCAGGAAGCGATCAAATATCTCGGAAAACCTGCGGCGGAGACAAAAATCATTACCTGTCATTTGGGCGGAGGCTCTTCGATCAGCGCGGTGAAAGGCGGGAAGTGTATCGATACAAGCATGGGATTTACTCCTTTGGCGGGTGTTCCGATGGGAACCCGTTCCGGAGATTTGGATCCTGCCGTGCTTGAATACCTTGCGGCGAAAAAGCATTATACAATTTTGGACTGTGTCAATTATTTGAACAAGGAATGCGGCGTAGCGGGTATCAGCGGCGTTTCCAGCGATTTTCGTGATCTGACAAAGGCCGCTTCGGAAGGGAATGAACGTGCAAAATTGGCTTTGGATGTTTTTTCATACGATGTAAAGAAATATATCGGTTCGTACGTTGCGGCTCTGGGCGGGCTGGACTGCCTTGTGTTCACGGCAGGTATCGGCGAGAATACCAGCCAGGTCCGCAAAGCGGTCTGTGAAAATATGGAATATTTCGGGATCGCGATCGACGAAGACAAAAATGAGCAGAAAAATGACGGATCCATCCATGATATAACCGCGGCGGGCGCGAAAGTAAAAGTCCTTGTGATTCCGACAAACGAGGAACTTGTCATTGCGCGTGAAACGAAAGAACTTTTGGAAGCCTGATGGAACAAAATTATATTTTGATTGACAAATTTTTCAAATCAAGAGTTAAGACGATTGCGTGGATCGTCTTTTCTCTTATTCTGCTGGTCGATGTGGCTGCCGTCGTTTGCTTTGTGCTGTTTCCGGATTACTGGGGTGTCGAACTGCTCGGTTTTCTTTTGTTCACGGCGATCGATGTGATCTATGTGCTTTTAAACGGCCTGTTTTATGCCGATAAATTCGGATATCGGCTGGATGCCGATGCGGTCGTGGTGCGCAGAGTCATCGCAACGGAAAAGGTATCCGTATACCGTAAATCTTGCATAGAGGATATTTTCTATTCGGAAAAAAGCTGGCGCGGAAAAAAATATTATAATGTAAAATTTACTTCGCAATGCGGAAATTTTTCTTTGAAATATCTGTTGCGGTCGCAGTTAGAGGATATCATATTTTATTTTGAGGAAACTTATGATGAAAGTATACCAGCAGAGTAAACGCCGTTATATTTTATATTCGGCGGGAGTATTTGTCTGTTCTGCGTTGGCATTTTTTGCGGTCGGAGCGATATCGATAGGCGGAATACATGCGCTCGGTATAAAAGGCGCGCTGTCTGTGGTTGCGGCAGCTGCCGGAATTACAATCTTGTATTTTTTGGCGATGTTATATCTGCGGGGCGATGATAAGGTGATTGTCGAGGACAGCATTGCGGGCGAGACTTATCTGCGTGTGGGTAAAAAGAAGTTTTTCCTGGATTTGCTGTGCAGAACGGAACGTCACACGGGAATACTCGGCAGAATTTTTCACACGGAAAAAGTTTGCTTGTTTTTCTCTGAGGGAGTGTCTGTTTGCTTTGTCTTTCCGCGCTCTGTATCAGAGGAGTTCACAAAGCTACTCCCGCGGCCGTTAAGCGGAGAGGCCGATCGGTTCGTTATCCGTTCCGGAAATAGCAAGTATTTTATTTTTCTATCAGATTTAATAAATATTTTAGCCATTGCGGTGATAGTTGCGTTGACGGCTCTCCCTGCCTTATTTGCGTATTTGGGAACATATGAGAAAATTTTTTCTTTTTCCATCGGCTATTGTTCCTTGATTTTGCTGGCTTTTTTGGTATCCTTTCTGTTCCGATCGTATTTCTTTGTTAGCCATGCAGGGTTTGCAGCTTATATCCTTGAAGACAGATTGGTTGTTTCGTGCGGGGAAAAGGCGGGGATTTTATCGGAAATTATGAAATCCGATTTTGCAGGAATGGAGATACGCCAAAGCTTTTTTGAAAAAATTGTCGGCTTGTACCGATTGAAAATCATTCTTTTTGATGCGATAAACGGCGGTGAAGAAAGCTCAATACTTTTTCCTTTTTTGCTCAAAAGGAAAGACGTGCAACGGATAGCGATGGTGCTGAATCCGGATTTTGATTTGGATCAAGAGGTTTCCCGCGGCAAAGCAAAAAATTTTATGCCGTATTTACAGTATTTGGCGATTCCGGCACTCATTGTTTTTTGTCTCAGTTTCTATATAAATTTTTACTTATTGTTGCTGGAATCGGATTTCATTTTATTCGGAGTGTTGCTGTATTTACGCAAAGGGTATCGGGCACACAAAACATTTGCCGATATTCGTTGCGGTGTGTTTATGGAAAGGCGGGTGTTTTTACCGTATACAAGCATTCAACGCGTTACAGGTAAAAAGAATCCGATCGCCCATAGTCAAAAAGTTATTGCTCCTGAAATTTCTTTGGGAAAATATTCTGACGCATATTTTTGCGGCTACATTTCCGAAGCTGAATTTTGGAATTTGATTGAAAAGGTCGGTAAATAAGTTGACAAAGACTTGTAAATATTATATAATTTTACAGTCAATCAAGTAAAACAAGGAAAGAGGTGTATATAAAATGGCGGTACCTAAGTCAAAACAATCAAAACAGAGAACGAATACGCGATATGCGAATTTTAAGGCAGCGGCTCCCGCGTTGGTAGAGTGCCCGCATTGCCACGAGTTGAAGCAGCCCCATAAGGTATGCAAAAAGTGCGGATATTACGATGGCAAAGAAGTGGTAAACACCGAGGAACAGAAGTAATACAATAGATTATTGAAGTCAAAGCGGCAGATAAAATCTGCCGCTTTTTTCCATAAAAAGAGATTGCTATATTTTATATACTGAAAATACCGCCGATATTTGCGCGGATTTTAATTTTTTACAGTATTCTTGACATTTTTCTATTCATGTATTATAATAATTGCAACCTAATAAGTAGTGATTAAATGAGGTTAATATATGGTTTGCCGATTTAAGGTCAGCGGCATGACTTGTGCTGCATGTTCTGCGGGGATACAAAAAAATGTAAACAAACAAGAAGGGGTCCGTCATGCGGAAGTAAGCCTGATGGGGCAAAGCATGACCGTAGATTTTGACGAGAAAAAAATTACGGAAGAAAAGATCATTTCTGCCGTAACTGCACTCGGATACGGAGCGGCTCCGGAACGTGACGAGGAAAAAAACGAGGAAGGTGCACCTGTCAATACTGCACTTCGTACATCGTTTGCGGAGGAGGCGCATCGTCTAAAAGGCCGTTTTTTGGCTTCCCTCTGTTTTTTGATCCCTTTGATGTATTTTACGATGGGGCATATGTTCGGGGCGCCTCTTCCAAAGATACTCGATCCTGCCGCATATCCGACAAATTTTGCATTGGTCCAGCTAGTGCTTACAGCGCCGATACTTTTTATAAACCATGCGTTTTTTACAAGCGGATTTAAAGCAGCGATCAAACGTGTTCCGAATATGGATACGCTTGTGAGTTTGGGGGCTTCGGTCGCTTTTCTGTACAGTCTTGTCATTATGTTTGTCCTGCCGCAGGCAAATGAAAGCAGCTGGCACGCGCTGACAATGCAAAATTTATTCTTTGAATCGGCCGCAATGGTTCTGACGCTTGTTACGCTTGGAAAGTGGCTGGAAGCGCGGTCAAAGAAAAAAACGGGTGAAGAGGTTGAAAAACTTTTAAAGCTGGCTCCCGATACGGTTACGGTTGAACGGGACGGGGAATTGAAAAATATTCCGCTGCGTGAAGTGAGCCACGGAGATATCGTTGTTGTCAGACAGGGTGACAGCATACCTGTAGACGGGGTGATCGTATCCGGAGAATCCTTTATTGACAAGTCGGCGATCACCGGGGAGAGCCTTCCTGTTGAAGTAGGAACAGGAGATCTGGTTACCAGTGCTTCTGTCAACAAAGGGAATGTAATCAAAGTCCGTGCGGATAAAGTCGGGGAAGACACCGTTCTGTCCAAGATTATACATTTGGTTCGCACGGCAGGTACATCGAAAGCGCCGATCGAGAAAGCGGTCGATAAAATTGCCGGAATCTTTGTCCCGATCGTTCTTTTGATCGCGCTTGTAACGTTCGTCGTTTGGATAATTTTGTATGCTGCGGGTATCTCGTCCGTCACGATTGCACAAATTGTGCGGATGGCGATCAGTGTATTGGTTATTTCATGTCCGTGTGCGCTTGGTCTTGCGACGCCTGTTGCCATCATGGCTGCGACGGGAAGAGGTGCTTCTCTTGGTATTCTATACAAAGATGCCGAAGCCCTGCAAAAAGCCAAAAATATCCGTACGGTACTGTTGGATAAGACGGCTACAATTACCGAAGGCAAACCTACGGTTACAGATATATTGCTGTTATCTGCAAAAACGCGCGAACATGTTCTTGCGATCGCTGCGGGCATGGAACTCAATTCCAATCACCCTCTTGCCGCTTGTATCGTGGCGCAGGCAAAGTCTGAAAATATAGAGCCGGTGAAAGTTTCCGGATTCAAGTATTTTTCGGGGAAAGGGGCTGTTGCAGAGAATAACGGTACTTGTCTGATAGGAAACATCCGTTTGATGCAGGAATATGGCATAGATACGGAATCGGCAAATCCGGCTGTTGCCGGTTTTGCGGAAAGCGGCAAAACAGTGTTATATTTTGCAGAAGACAAAAAACTGAGTGCTTTGATTGCGATTTCGGATGTGCTTAAAGAGGGAAGTGCGGATGCTGTTGCCGGGATTATGCAGCGCGGCATGGTTCCCGTCATGCTGACGGGCGACAGTGCGCAGGCAGCGAACACGATCGCTCATCGTGTCGGCATAGAGCGTGTATATTCCGAGGTTTTGCCGGAAGATAAGCTGAATATTGTTCTCGAAAATAAAAAGAACGGCGCGGTGGCAATGGTCGGAGACGGGATCAATGATGCTCCGGCTCTCAAGGAAGCGGATGTCGGAATAGCGATGGGCAACGGTACGGATGTCGCCATCGATTCGGCAGACGTTGTCATTATGGGAGGAGATCTGCGGGCTGTGAATGTAGCCATTGATTTGAGCCATGCAACGGTGCGCAATATTCATGAAAATTTATTTTGGGCGTTTATATACAATATTATTTGCATCCCCATTGCGGCAGGCGTTTTGTACCCGCTGGGCATAGTGCTTGACCCGATGTACGGGGCGCTTGCAATGAGTTTGAGTTCGGTGTTCGTTGTGACGAATGCATTGCGTCTGATGCGATTCAAACCAAAATCAATGAATAGAACCGCAAATGCGGATAAAGGAGAAACATCTATGAAAATATTGAAGATCGAAGGAATGAGCTGTGCGCATTGCAGTGCGCGCGTGGAACAGGCGCTCAATGCGCTGGACGGTGTAACGGCAAAAGTTGAGCTCAAAAAGAAGCGTGCTGTCGTAGAAGGCGATGCTTCGGACGAAATCCTCTCGAAAGCAGTAGAAGATGCCGGTTATAAGGTTGTCGGGATTGAGAAAAAGTGATCAAAACGGGGCGAAGTTTCTTTCGCCCCGTTTCGTCAAAAGATCTGAAATTCTGACAAAAACAGTAATGTGCGCATATTGACATATCAGCGAATATCCGATAAAATGAAAGTATAAATTTGATATCGGAGCGAAGAATTTTATGCTGGCTGAAACGCTTTTGTTGGATCGGAGAATGCAGTCGTTGGTGGAAAATTATGTACCGGACGGGGAGATCCTCGAAGGACTTGTCGGTTTTTTCTCGGTATTTGCGGACAGTACCCGCATCCGTATTTTGTCCGCGTTGGCGATCACAGAACTTTGCGTGACCGATATATCGCGCGTATTGGATATCAATCAGACGACCGTTTCGCACCAACTTCGCTTTTTAAAGAATGTCGGAATAGTAAAGAGCAATCGTTGCGGCAAAGTTATTTTTTACAGTTTAAA
The DNA here is from genome assembly GCA_944328495.1 of uncultured Clostridia bacterium. Classification (GTDB taxonomy): domain Bacteria; phylum Bacillota; class Clostridia; order Christensenellales; family Borkfalkiaceae; genus Borkfalkia. The sequence continues at coordinate 18,312 of CALVHR010000052.1, read as the reverse complement.
AAACGAAACGGTCAACGATGTTCTGCTCAAAGGGGTGGAATTTTTAGGATATTGAAAATATTTTAACAAAATACAGGAAAGTAAAGTATATAAGAGCTTTCGAAAAAAGGCAACGAGTCGTTGCCTTTTTTATTGCAAAAAAACGGCGCTTATTGTATAATGAAAAAGGAGCAAAGTCTACGGGTTTCGGTTGCTTATGAATGAAATTCAGGAAAAATTGAAATTACTGCCCGATCAGCCGGGCGTATATATCATGCTGGACAAAGATAAGAACGTAATCTATGTCGGAAAGGCGCGCGTTCTGAAAAACAGGGTCAGGCAATATTTTCATTCTACTTTAAAGACAGAAAAAGTAGCGGCAATGGTATCGAACATTGCGGACTTTTACTACATTATCACGAAATCTGAAATTGATGCTCTTTCGCTTGAAAACAATCTTATCAAAAAATATAAGCCCAAATACAATATTCTCCTGAAAGACGATAAGACATATCCCTATATCAAGGTAGCAACGGGAGAAAAATATCCGTCTTTTACGATTTCGCGCAAATTGCGAAAGGGGAGCAAATATTTCGGACCTTATATGGGCGGGGTGCGGGTGCGCGATGTGCTTGAAATTTTAAATATGGCATTCGGAGTGCGGCTTTGTACAACGTCGATCGGTGCTACGCCCAAAAAACCTTGTTTAAATTACCATATTCATCGTTGTCCTGCTCCATGTGCGCATTTGATCACCGAAGAGGCATATGCGGAGCGCGTAAAGGCTGCGATGCGTTTTTTGGACGGGGATGATGCAGATGTTGAGAGACTTTTGCGTGAAAAAATGGCTCAATATGCAGCTTCGGAAGAGTTTGAGCTGGCTCTCGATTGCCGCAACAAACTTGAAATGCTTTCCAAAATTGCACTTAAAAGAATTACCTCGCTCAATCGGGATATCAATGCGGATGTCGTTGCGTATATGAGCAACAATCTGTATGCGGCAATCAATATTTTGATCATACGGCGCGGCATCATGCAGGGCGCGAGTACTTTTGCGGTTGAAAACGCTTCGTCCGACGATGAAGCTCTCACATCGTTTTTGTCACAATATTATGCGCGGCATGCCATTCCGGACGAGTTGATCGTGCAAGATTTTTGCGAAAGTGCATTGGTCGAAGATTTTTTCTTGCGTGAGCACGGAAAAAAATTGTCAATATTGAACCCAAAGCAAGGAGTTCGAAGGCAGCTTTTGGAAATGGCTGAAAAAAATGCTTCCGAATATCTGGATAAAGCGATCGACAAAATTCGTCATAAAGAAGATATGACCGTCAATGCGTGCAGGAGATTGCAGGAGGTATTGGGACTTTCGCGTTATCCGCGTCGTATGGAATGTTATGATATTTCCAATATCAGCGGCGTAGACAAAGTCGGCTCCATGGTCGTTTTTATTGACGGAGAGGCGGACAGAGCAAGTTATCGCCGCTTTAAAATACGTACTGTGGAGGGTGCAAACGATTTTGCGAGCTTGCAAGAAGTTTTGCGGCGCAGGTTGAGCAAACTCGGAACGGAGGAAGAGGACCGCTTTCCGAAGCCCGATCTGATTATAATTGACGGTGGCAAGGGACAGCTTTCCTCCGTTAAAGAAATTTTTGATGATATGCAGGTCAAAGATATCGATCTGATCGCATTGGCAAAGCGTGAAGAAGAGATATTCACTCTTACTTCTGCGGACAGCATACTGCTCGCAAAGAGGGATTATTGTCTGCAAATGCTGCAGCGCATACGCGACGAGGCGCACCGTTTTGCGATCACATTTTTCCGTAATATTCACAGCAAACAATCCCTGACGTCCGTACTTACACAGATACCCGGTGTGGGCAAGATTAAACGCCGAGCATTGATCGAAAAATTCGGGACGATCGATCGGATCATGAAAGCGGACATAAAAGAACTTGCGTCAGCAGACGGGATCGGAGAGAACCTTGCCGCTGCAATAAAAAAATATTTTGAGGAAGAACTATAATTTATGAAGTACAAATTGATCGTTTCCGATTTTGACGGGACACTTCGCCGCAGTGAAGGCGGAATTTCGGAAGGCAACGCGCGAGCGATCAAAGAATATGTTCAAGAGGGCGGTGTGTTTGCGCTCTGCACGGGCAGAATGATTTCTTCGATCCTGCCATACGCTAAACAGCTTGATTTGCATGGATTTGTCGTCGCTTACCAAGGCGCTATCATTCAAGATATAGCTTCCGGGGAAAAACTTCGAGATGCGCGCATTCCGAACGAAGATGCTGTTTCGATCTGCCGTTTTTTGGAATCAGGCGGTCAGCATATTCATGTTTACGACGGTGATGTTTTTTATGTCAACATGGATGATGATTTTCGGCGTTGGTACGAACATGCGTGCGACGTACGCGGCATTTTGACTGATTTGCAGATCTCGGAAACAGTAGAAAAGGAAAAAATCTGTCCGCACAAAATCCTGGTCGCGTGCACGCCCGAGCGGAGGAATACTATTTATGCGGATCTGTCCGCGCATTTCGGAGAGCGCTTTTATGTAACGACGAGCACTGAAAATCTTGTCGAGATCACGGCAAAGGGTTGCAATAAGGGGGATGCGCTTCGGTATATCGCCGGCAGCTTGCAAATTCCGATTCGTGATACGATTGCTGTCGGCGACAATTATAACGATATTCCTATGATTGAGGCCGCGGGCCTTGGGGTTGCTGTTTCGAACGGAGAGCAGGCATTAAAAGATGCGGCTGGGTTTGTCACGAAAACATGCGACGAGGACGGCGTCGGATATGTTATCCGTAAATTCGGATTGGGGGAAAATTTATGAATGAACAAAGCACAATACTATTGGACAGCTTTTGTGCAAGCCTCGGGCTTGAAATCGTATTCGCCGGACGAGGAAAGGTGACGCTCTCTTCCTACAGTGTTACGCGGCCGGGTTTGCAATTGGCCGGCTTTTTCAAGTATTTTGATTCCTCGCGCATACTGGTGCTGGGCAATTCTGAATATGAATATTTACGCGATCTTCCGCAGGAAACGCGCCGTGAGCGCATCGATACGCTGTTGTCCTATAAAGACATTCCGTGCATTATTCTTGCGCGGGATCTTCCTGTTTTGCAAGAACTGATCGAAGCTGCGCGTCAGACCGGCTGTCCGATTCTTCGTACGGACAAAATCACTACGGCGATCATGAATGACCTGTTCTTCTATCTGAACAAAACTTTGGCGCCTTCCATTAGCATGCACGGTGTTTTAATGGACATTTCGGGGGTCGGGATTTTGTTGACAGGCCACAGCGGAGTAGGAAAGAGTGAAACGGCAATGGAGCTCATCAAACGCGGCCATCGTCTTGTTGCAGATGACAGCGTGATCATTAAACGAGTATCTGAACAGTTGGTCGGGACATCGCCGGAAATGATACGATACTTTATGGAGCTTCGCGGGATCGGGATCATAAACATCAAAAACATGTATGGTTCCGGCTCTATACTGAATGAAAAAAATATCGAGCTTGTAATGGAGTTGGAAAACTGGGAAGAAGGGAAGGTTTATGACAGGCTCGGAGAAGGCACCCTCTACGAAACAATTCTCGGGGTAAAAGTTATGAAGCACATTATCCCTGTAAAGCCCGGAAGAAATTTATCCATTATAATAGAAGTCGCTGCAAGAAATTTCCGTCTCAAAAGCATGGGATATGATGCGGCACAGGAACTCATCGGCAGAACGATCAGAAGATAAGTTCAACAAAACAAGCAGGCACGGCGCAATTACGCTGTGCCCGTTTTTATTTAAACTCTGTAAAAACTGTGCTGATAAATTTATTAAAAAGCGACTATGCGGGTTGGCTTTGCAATATACTATTGTGTGAAGAAATTGCATTTTCGATTGAAAAGAATATTTGTATGGTTGCTCTTGGCGGGAATAGTCTGCGGGAACATTATGTTTTTAGGATATAAAAGTTCGGCGGAAAATGTCCCGCCGCAGACATATTCAGGGGTATTGCGATTGTGGCACATTGACAGTTTTGAGGGCGGAAAAGGGGCGCGCAGCACGTATCTGAATAAAATTGCACGCGTTTATGAGAGAGCAAATAAAGGCGTATTTGTACTCATAACGGTACACACACGTGAAAGTGCTGCCTACGCTGTCTCGCAAGGGGATGTGCCTGATCTGCTTTCCTTTGGTACATATGACTCTTTCGCGGCAGATCTTTTGCAGCCTCTTTCGGGCAGTGGTTTTGACGCGGGTCAATTAAACGGAACGCCTTATGCATTTCCGTGGTGTCGGGGCGGATATATGTTATTCACTGTTGATGGAGATTTCACGGACGTTTCTTCTGACAATACGGTTTTATCGAAGGGCAGAAACGCATTGCCTGAGCTCGCTTTTTGCGCAAGCGGCTGGAAGGGTAAATTTGCGGTGCAGGATTCTTTGCGCGCCTATATCAATTTTTTAAACGGCGAGTTTAAGTATATGGTCGGAACACAACGGGATGTTTTTCGTTTAAAAACGCGCGAAGTGAATTTTCAGACAATGCCGCTTGCAGGTGCAAATGATTTGTATCAATATATAGGTATTTGCATTCAAACGTCGGATAAGTATGTCGCGTGCCGGGAATTTGTCGATCTTCTGTTGGCAGAGGAAGCGCAAAGGGAGCTCTCTTCGATCGGAATGATGAGTGTGTATTTGACAGATGTTTATGATTCATCCGATGAAGCTCTTTCCGCAGCCGAAAAGGCCGTCTTTGAGCACAACGTAAAAGCATTTCTTTCAGAGGAGGCGATTGCCGATTTGCAGAATATAGCGCTCCAGGTTTTAGAGGGGAACGCAGACTCAAAAAATTTGCAAAATTTCTTTGCATAGAATTGTAAAATCAAAGAATTTGCTGTATAATATTGGGGATAAGAAAATGTCTTTCGATAAACGCGCCATAGAGATCGGATTGTCGGGAATATCTTGTACGGAAGATTTTGATTTTCGTAAAAATACAACGATCGGAATCGGGGGGAAGGCAGCGCTTGCCTTGTTTCCGGGTTCGGCGGATGAATTGGAAAGAGCGGTGCGTTTTTTGATCGAAAATGCCGTGCCGTTCTGCATATTGGGCCGCGGTGCGAATGTTCTCGCTTCGGACCGCGGATTCAGCGGCGTAGCGGTATGTACACGGTCGGTCCGGCAAATTCTTTTTTTGCAAGAGGATGTTTATTGCGGATGCGGCGCAGATTTTTCTGAAATAATCGCGTTATCCGAAAGGAAAGGTCTTGGCGGAATCGAGTTTATGGCGGGAATTCCTGCAACGGCCGGAGGAGCAGTATTTATGAATGCGGGTGCGCAGGGGCAGTATATTGCGTCCGCCGTAAAATATGTCGATGCTTTCGAATGCGGAAAGAGATTAAGAATCCCGACGAAGGAATGTGATTTTTCATATAAATGCAGCCGATTTATGAAAAGAAATTCGATCGTATTGGGAGTTTGCTTGCACCTGAAAGGTATGGAAACGCAAAAGATCGAATTATCGCTGGATCGGGCAAAGGCGGCGAGAAACCGTTTGCCCAAAGGCCGAAGCATGGGGTGCGTTTTTAAAAATCCAAGCAGTATTTCGGCGGGGGCGCTGATCGAGCAGGCGGGGTTAAAGGGCATTTCGCATGGCGACGCAATTATATCGGATGAACATGCTAATTTTATTATCAATCGGGGCAACGCTACGGCGGAGGATGTTCGGTATCTGATCGATTTAGCCAAAGAACAGGTTTATAAACGGACGGGGGTTCTTCTCGAAGAAGAGATACGGTACATAGGAGATTTTTAAATGCTTCTTACAGGAGATTATCATACACATACGACATACAGCCACGGCAAAGGCAGCGTTATGGAAAACGCGGAGCAGGCAAAAAAAATCGGTTTGAAAGAAATTGCGATCACCGATCACGGATTTGAGCAGATGGCGTTCGGATTAAAGCATAAAAAGATGCAGGAGCTGATAGCGGATTGTCGGGAAGCGAGTGAAAAGACGGGTTTAAATGTTTATGTGGGGATCGAAGCAAATCTGTGCGACGAAAACGGAAGAACGGATCTGCGCGAAGAAGATTATAAGGATTTTGACATTTATCTGATGGGGATACACCGTTTTGTGCGTTTTACCCATTTTCGTGATTTTTGGAATATGCTTGTGCGCAATTCTCTGTATACGTCGCTGCGTTTAAAACCGAGCAAGAGTTTGATTCGTTATAATACGAATGCATACATCAACAGCATTAAACATTATCCGATCGATGCGATCACGCATTTGAATTTTTTGAACTTCTGTGATGTTGCGGAGGTCGCGAAAGCGGCGCGCGATTACGGAACTTACATCGAGCTGAACTCCAAAAAAACGCATCTGAGTGATGAAGAATTACAAAAAGTAGCAGATACAGGTGTTCGTTTCATAATTGATTCCGATGCACATTCTGTCGACCGCATCGGCGATACGCAGCGGGTGGAAGAACTGTTAAAGCGGGTCAATGTGCCGCACGATCGCATTGATAATATCGAAGGGCGGTTTCCGACCTTTCGTTTCCGAGAATATAAAAAGAGAAATTTGTAAATTGGCGAACGAAAATTTTACGGGAGAACTGAAAAGAGAGATCATCAAAGCAGGTATAGAAAATGCCTGTTGTAAAACGGCGGCACTTTCTGCCTTTCTGCGCACGACGGGAAGTATTATCGGAAACGGCAGGGGTATCGGGTTCGAGTTTATTACAGAGAGCGAGCGCGTAGCTGAATTTTTTATCGGGCTGTTGGAAGATTTGTATGGTGCGGAATTAAAGATCGTTCAGGCGACGACGGATAACCGCAGCGGAAGGGACAGGCTTGTGTTTCAATGTCTTTCGGACAAATCGCTTTTTATATTATCCGAACTCGGGATTGCCGAGCGAGAAGGGAAAGATATCGGTCTGAAATTAGGGATCGATCAATATATTGTTGAGAACGAGTGTTGTAAGCGCGCATATATTAAAGGCGCGTTTTTAGGCAGCGGCAGCTGTACGGTTCCGCAGATAGAGGATGCGCGTTCCGGATATCATTTGGAAATTGTCTTCTCGAACGAATTGCTGGCGGAAGATTATTGCGAATTGCTTGCGCAGTTTGATGTTTTGGCAAAGTGTGTGATGCGGAAAGATTATTTCGTCGTCTATCTGAAAAGTCGCGAGAGCATAGCGGATCTTTTGTATCTTTTGGGTGCGGAAAATGCAATACGGAAACTGGATGAGATTGCAGCCCTGAAAGAAGAGCGCAACCGAATCAACCGCGTTGCAAATTGTTTGCAAAAAAATTACGATAAGACGGCTCTTGCTTCGGTCAAACAGGTTCGTGCGATTGAAACGGTTGCGGAAACGATCGGGCTGGAAGGGCTTGACCCTGTGCTGCGAGAAACGGCTGCAGCTCGATTGGCAGATAAAGAAGCATCTTTAAACGAATTGTCTGAAAGGATCGGTGTATCCAAAAGCTGCCTGAACCATAGGCTCAGGAAACTTGTAAAAATTGCAGAAGAATTGTCGGGGGATTAAAAGACAATGGATAAAGTTAATTTTGTTTACAACAAAGACACGTACAATGCATACGATGCACAGCAAATTGTATTCGAAGCTTGTAAATTTCAAAGCGAGATCATTTTTGAGGACGGCAATAAGCGAGGAAACGCAAAGAGCTTTATCGGACTTTTATCGATGAAGTTTTTAAAGGGCGATGAATACACAGTCATCGCTGAGGGTGCCGATTCAAAAAAAGCAGCCAAAGCAATGGCGGAATTTATATCTCATTTATAAGATATTTTACGAAGTAGAGAAATAAAGGAATACATATGGCGGAATTTGTACATTTACATCTTCATACGGAATACAGTTTGCTTGACGGTGCCTGCAAGGTAAAGGAATTGGTCGCGCATTGCGTAAAGAACAATATCAAAGCGATAGCGATCACGGATCACGGAAATATGTACGCGACCTTACAGTTTGCCGAGCAATGCAAAAAAAATAATATTCAGGCGATTATCGGATGTGAAATGTACATGACGCAAGATCTTCATGTCAAAGACGGCACGGGGAATTTCGAGCATCTGATCCTTCTTGCGAAGAACAAAAAAGGGTATAAAAACCTGATCAAACTTGATTCGATCGCATATGTTGACGGCTTTTATTACAAGCCGCGCATTGATTATAAAACATTGCGAGAGCACAGCGAGGGATTGGTGTGCCTGTCTGCATGCCTTGCCGGACGCATTCCTCGTCTTTTATTGAAAGATGATTATGAAGGCGCAAAGAAAACAGCGCTTGAGCTCAAAGAGATCTTTGGCGATGATTTCTACATAGAATTGCAGGATCATGGGCTTGCAGAGCAGAAAAAAATATTGCCGCTGCTTTTGAAATTGTCAAAAGAGCTCGATATTCAGCCTGTTGCAACAAATGACGTACATTATATTGCGAAAGATGACTGGGAGATGCAGGACGTATTGCTCTGTATTCAAACAAAGCGAACGATCGACGATCCGAAGCGAATGAGGTTTGAGAGCAAAGAGTTTTATCTCAAATCGGCAGAGGAAATGTCGGAATTGTTTTCATATGTCCCGGAAGCAATCGCAAACACGCTCGTCATTGCGCAAAAATGCAACGAAGAGCCGTGTTTTGATCTCAAAGACAACGGGGATCCGATCAAGGATAAATCTCTTATTCCCGGATATACTCCCGAAGACGGTTCAGATCCGAAAGACTATCTGACCAAGTTGACCTGGGAAGGGTTGAAGCGGCGTTACGGGGAAATTACGGAAGCGGTCAAAAAACGTGCGGAATATGAACTCGGCATTATACTCGGCATGGGGTTTGCCGAATATTATCTCATCGTTATGGACTTTATACAGTGGTCCAAAAAGCGCGGGATTCCTGTAGGCCCCGGGCGAGGGAGCGGCGCGGCAAGCATAGTTGCGTATGCGATCGGGATTACGGATATTGACCCTTTAAAGTATGATCTGTTCTTTGAGAGATTCCTGAATCCGGACCGCGTTACGATGCCGGATTTTGACGTCGATTTTTGTAATGAACGTCGCCCGGAAACAATTGAATATGTGCGCAAGAAATATCATCCGGAAAATGTTGCGCAGATTGTAACATTCGGTACTTTGGCGTCAAAAGCCGCAATTAAGGATGTTGGCAGAGTACTTCGCGTGCCATATTCCGAAACAGACAGGGTCACGAAGCTGATGGACGGTAAGTCGACCATCAGCGAATTGCTCGGGTGGAACATTCCGCAGTTGAAAAAGAAGGCGGACAGTGAGACAGACGAAGAGAAACGCGTCGAACTGTTAAAGAAGATCGACGAACAGGAAAAAAAGCGCAACAACGACTTTATTCAATTGTACGAAACGGACGAACAGCTCCGCCGAGTCATAGATATGGCGTTGAGGCTTGAAGGCATGCCTCGCAATACATCCATGCATGCGGCAGGCGTTGTGATCTGCCGCAAACCGATCGCAGAAGCGGTTCCTCTTTCAAGGAACGGCGAAGATATTACAACGCAATTCAACATGAAGGAAGTTGAATCCATCGGCATGTTAAAGATGGACTTCCTTGCGCTCACTACGCTTACCGATATAAAAAAGGCGTGTGACTATATTTTAGAAGATACCGGCCGCGTGATCGATTGGGATGAAATCGGATACGATAATAAAGAGGCGTATGACCTGATTTCGGAAGGAGATACGGACGCCGTGTTCCAGTTGGAACAAGGCGGCATGAAGAAGTTCATGAAAGAGCTCAAACCCGGTTGCATTGAAGACATCATCGCAGGGGTAGCGTTGTATCGTCCGGGTCCGATGGCATATATTCCCACATATATTGCGAATAAGCTGAATCCGTCGCAAGTGAAATACGATACGCCTGCTTTGGAACATATTCTTAAAGTTACGTATGGTGTAATTGTCTATCAGGAACAAGTCATGCAGATCTTCCAGGATCTTGCGGGCTTCTCTCTTGGACAGGCTGACCTTGTTCGCCGTGCTATGGGTAAAAAGAATAAAGCGGAACTGATGGCGCAAAAAGATAAATTCATCTTCGGCAATATCAAAGACGGAGGAAATATCGAAGGTGCGGTCAGCCGCGGTATTCCCAAAGAAGTAGCCGCGAAAATATTCGGGGACATGGAGAGCTTTGCAAGCTATGCTTTCAATAAGGCTCATGCGGCTTGTTATGCCGTTCTTGCGTATCGTACCGCCTATTTGAAGCGCTTTTATCCCAAAGAATTTCTGGCTGCGATCCTAAACAACCGCATCGACAAAATTGACGAAGTTTCCAAATATATTGTCTATTTAAAAGAAAAGAATATTCTCGTTTTGCAACCGGACGTAAATAAGAGCAAAGTGTATTTTTCGGTACAGGGCGAAGGGGTGCGCTTTGGGTTGAGCGCTTTGAAAGGTGTCGGTGTCGGGGCTACGCAGAGTATCATAGAAGAGCGGCAAAAGGGAGGAGATTTTAAAAATTTTCCGGATTTCGTATTTCGCTGTGCCCAGTTCCTAAACAAACGCATGTTGGAAGGGTTGATCTGTGCGGGGGCGTTTGACTGTTTCGGGGTTCGCCGTTCTCAACTGATGGCAGTTTATGAAAGTGTCCTTGATCGGGCCAATAAGATTTCAAAACAGAAACAGAGCATGCAGATGAGTCTGTTCGGGGATGTGATCGAAGAAGATCTGACCGATATAAGTTATCCGGATATTGCGGAATTTGAAACCAATGAAAAACTTGCCAAGGAAAAGGCTGTTTTGGGCGTTTACGTCAGCGGGCATCCTTTTGAAAAATACAGCAATTCTTTTAAAGATTGCACTTTTTCCTGCTTGAAGCTGCAAAATTATGAAGAGGATGAAGAGGGCCATCGCAGTTATCCCGAACTGACCGACGGGGCGCAGGTCACGATGGGCGGAATCATCGGGTCTTATAAAAAGATAAATACGCGCACGGGGTCTTCCATGGCATTTATTTCTGTCGAGGATCTGTACGGCAATATCGAGTGTGTTGCATTTCCGAGTGTGTTTGATAAGATCAAAAGTATTGTCGCGGCAGATAAAGTCGTGCTTTTGACCGGAAAAATGCAGTTGGACGATGAAAAAGCGCCGGTGATCATTCTTGACAAAATGCAAGAATACGTACCGGAAGACAGGCGAGCAGTATCGGGAGGAGTCGAAGTGTCGGCCAAGCCCCGCGAGCATGCCCTTTGGCTGAATGCCAGCGAACTGACGGAAGAAGAGTTTGATGAATTTATTTCTGTCTTTTCCCATTATGAAAACGGTTCGATGACGGTCAAGATCAAGCGCGGAAAGAATTTATATAAGTTGGCGAACATTAATCATTGCCGCGGATTGCTCAATGAATTATATGTATATCTGAACGAAAAAGATATAGTTCAGGTTTGATGATAGTTAAGATTTACAAAAAATGTTAAATAATCAATTTTGCGGGAATCTTCACGGAAATGATAAAAAACGCTTTTATTTTTCTGAATTTTTTGGTATAATGTTTCAGATATAATTCAGGTTTTTACTATAAGCGGAGGTATGTTATGAAAAGGATCGGTGTATTGACGAGCGGCGGCGATGCGCCCGGCATGAACGCTTGTATCCGTGCGGTCGTGCGTACGGCAAAATACTTTGGTATGGACGTTTTTGGTATTCGCCAGGGCTATGCCGGTTTGATCAACGATGATATGGTCCCTATGGAAATGCGCAGCGTTTCCGATATAGTGCAACGTGGCGGTACAATACTCAGGACTGCTCGTTGCGTAGAAATGTTTACCGTTGAAGGACAGAAGCAGGCTGCCAAGACTTTGAATGCGCGCGGGATTGAGGGGCTTGTCGTGATCGGCGGCGACGGCTCTTTTAAAGGTGCAAAATGCTTGAGTGAGGATTTTGGAATCCCGACGATCGGTATTCCGGGAACGATCGACAACGACCTTGAATATACCGATTATACGCTCGGGTTCGACACGGCAGTCAACACTTGCCTTGACATTATCAATAAGCTTCGTGACACGATGACTTCGCACGAGCGTATAAGCGTCGTTGAAGTTATGGGGCGCCGTTGCGGAGATATTGCATTGTATTCAGGCATCGCGAGCGGCGCAGAGATCATTATCGTTCCGGAGATTCCTTACGATATGGAAGACGTTGTGCTTCGTATCAATCGCAGCCGTGCGAACGGAAAACACAGCAATATAATCGTGTTGGCGGAAGGTGTTTCCACGGCGGAAGAATTTTCTAAGAAGTTGCAGGCGATGACGACTTATTCGGTACGCGGAACGACAATAGGGCATGTGCAGCGCGGAGGCTCGCCGTCGATGGCGGACAGGATGCTTGCGGCACAATTCGGCAACAAAGCGGTCCGCTTGCTGAAAGACGGAATCGGGAATCGCGTTGTCGGTATTCATAAAAACGAGATTATTGATCTCGACATTATTGAAGCGGTCAGCATGAAGAAGAAATTCAATTATGAATTGTATGAAACGTTGCAGATGATTTCTATGTAATCATGGACGAAAGTCACCGCTCAAAAGCGGTGACTTTTTTACAAAATCATAAAAAATTTTTGATAATTTCTTGATATTGTTTCGAAGGTGTAATATAATAAAGAAGTAGAGAGGTCGTGGCGTCGTTTTTGCATGGGATAATTCGGATGCTTTGAATTGCGAAACAGACGAGCACAGTTTTTATGGGGTATATTTATGATCCTGACTGTTTGTTTAAATCCTTGCACGGATGTTACAATTGAAGTTGATTCATTGAATATCGGTAAAATCAACCATGTAAAAAATAAAACGCTGAGTTTTACCGGGGCAGCTTTAAATGTGGCAATTGGCGTTGCCAGGCTTCAGAATAAGAGTTATGCTACCGGATTCATGTACAATGAAAACGGGTCCCTCTTTGAACAAGCGCTCGACAGAGAAGGGGTGCCCAGTATCTTTGTCTGGAATAAAGGACGTGTCCGTGAAAATTATAAATTCATTGACAACAAATCCATGCTGACGGAAGTAAACGATGTCGGAGAGTGCATCAGCGAAAACAAGCAGGCGGAGTTGTTGGAACTTGTGTCAAATCTTTCCAAAACGAGCGAAGTGATGGTTGTTTCGGGAAGTTTGCCGCAGGGAATCGAAAGCGATTATTACGGCAAGCTGTTCAGCGTTACTGCGCCGAATACATTAAAAATAGCGGATACGGAAGGGGCACGATTGACTTCGGCTCTTACGGCGGGACTGGATCTTGTGAAGCCGAATAAAGATGAACTGCAAAATACTTTGCAACGCGAACTGAAATCGCGTGAAGATCTTTTGAAGGGCTGTTATACATTGCTGGATAAAGGGGCGAAGCGCGTTTTGCTTTCGCTCGGAAAGCGCGGCGCAATCATTACGGACGGAACGAAAAATTATTATTGTAAAAGCATCAATGTCGCGATCAATTCTACGGTCGGGGCAGGAGACGGCATGGTTGCCGCGGCTGCGATTATGCTGGAACAGGGCGCATCGCTGGATGAGATCTTGCGGGCGGGGGTTGCTGCGGGAACTGCAACGGTCACAACTTTCGGGAAAATATCCTTTACAAAAGAAAAGTATGATGAGATCTATGCCGGACTGACGGTTGAGGAGATATAATTTTTGATCACTGTAACGGATGTAAAAAACGACGCCGAAGTCAAGGCGATTATGTATATGGCGGAGAATCAGATCGAAGCCTTGGGTTTCACGGAACATTCGGTCAGGCATTCCAGTATCGTAAGCAAGTGGGCAGGCGAAATTTTGAGCGCGCTCGGAGGAGATGCGCATCGCGTGGAACTTGCCAGAATTGCAGGTTATCTACACGATATCGGCAATAGTGTGAATCGAGAAGATCACGCGCAAAGCGGGGCGCTTTTAGCCTATAATATTTTGACTCGGATGGGGTTGGAATATCGCGACGCGGCAGAAGTCATGATGGCGATCGGCAATCATGACGAAGGGCAAGGCCTTCCGGTCAGTGACATTACTTCGGCGCTTATCATAGCGGATAAAGCGGACGTGCACAAGAGCCGCGTTCGCAGCAATACGACTAAGATGAGCACACAAAATCTTAATATTCACGACAGGGTGAACCTTGCAGCTGAAAAATCTGTGGTTTATGTCGATTCGGATACCAATGAGATCGTTTTGAATATAGTGATCGATACGGAAAAATGTCCTGTAATGGATTACTTTGAAATATATTTCAAGCGCATGCAGCTGTGCCGCCGTGCTGCTGATTTTTTGGGAAGCCGTTTTGTATTGATCATCAATAACGTACGTTTTTTGTAAATAGAAGCTGATATAAATCTAAAAGCGAGCCTTTTTCTAAGGCTCGCTTTTAGATTTATAAAATTAAGACACATGTTGCAAAAGAAGGATTCGTCAAACAGACTGGCTGCCGGATTCATCGTGTTCGGCTTCAGTGCCCGTCTTTGTTCTTCTTGAATCGGCTTTATCTTTTTTCTCGTTTGAATCCGATGGTTCATCCTGCTCTTGCGCAAGGCGTGTAACTTTAATTTCCAAAACTTTTTTGACGGAAGCTTTTGTAACCTCGACAGAAATGTTTTTAAAGACAAAACTTTTCCCGACGGCGGGGATTTCGCCAAGCTGTTCGATTACCCACCCGCTTACAGTATTCGCGTCGTATTCATATTCATCGGCGTCCAATTCGTAGTGCTCGAAAAAGTCTGATAAATCTGCTTCTGCATTGACAATATCACAATCGTCCGAAACTTTCTTGAAATAATTGACCTCTTCGTCATGTTCGTCCCAGATTTCTCCGACAAGCTCTTCCAAGATGTCTTCCATTGTAATAATTCCGAGCGTGCCGCCGTATTCGTCCAATACGACAGCCATATGCGTTTTTTCGCGCTGCAATTGCTTGAGAAGTGCGCTGATTTTAATGTGCTCTGTCGTATAAGTAACTTTATGCAGGACTTTGGCAATGCTTTTCGACCCGTTCAAATATGCGGTAAAGAAGTCCTTTTCATGCAATATACCGACTATGGTATCGATCGTATCCTTATAAATCGGGAGTCGGGAGTATCCGGATTGCATAAAAGCATCTTTGATGGCGCTCATCGAGGTCGAAATGTCGATTGCGGTTATGTTGACGCGCGGGATCAAGATGTCACCGACTTCGAGGTCATCAAATTCGATGACGGAACGAATCATCTGCGTTTCATCTTTCTTTAAGGTGCCGTCTTCCTGCGCCTCTTCAACCATGGTCATGATCTCATCTTCGGTAACGATCTCATCGTTTTTCAATTTGAATATTTTCGCTAAGATGAATTTATATCCCGAAAATATCATGTTGATCGGCCACAAAAGATAGGTAAAAAACATCA
The DNA here is from genome assembly GCA_944328495.1 of uncultured Clostridia bacterium. GTDB lineage: Bacteria > Bacillota > Clostridia > Christensenellales > Borkfalkiaceae > Borkfalkia. The sequence continues at coordinate 2,923 of CALVHR010000052.1, read as the reverse complement.
ATAAGGGATAGCCGCCCATCGCAAATTTTTCCGGATAAACTTTTGCCATCATTTTCGGAGTGATTTCCCCGAAGATCAGGACGGCAGCGGTTGTAACAATGGTGGAAACCGTTGCGGCCAGGCTGGCATTATCGGCAATGATTTTTACAAACAGCAGTCCTGCAAGGGATGATGTCGTAATATTGACAATGTTATTTCCGACAAGAATTGTCGAGATAAGACTGTCATAGTTTTCCGCGAGCCGTAAAACTTTTACGGCTCGCGCATTGCCATTGGATATCATTGTTTTCAGCTTAAGCTTATTCGCGCAAGAATAGGCCGTCTCCATGGATGAGAAAAAGCCGGAAAGCAACAAAAGAAAAACGATCGCAATCCATAATGGGGCCGAATCGCCCATAAAAATTTATAACCTCCCCGAATTTTGCCGCTGTAACGGCAAATAAATTATATTTTATATTATATCATAGATTTTAAAAAAGTAAAAGTTTTTTTCGGGAATCTGTTAAATTTCTGTAAATAATCTTGCATTTACTATTATAGGGTGATGAATCTGCGTGCTTCGAGATAGTAATTCCACCGTTGTTGGCTGATTTGTTCGATCACGGCAAAATCGCTTGCCGTATGCAGGATATAGTTTTCTCCGAGATACAGTGCGACATGTCCGACGCGCTCTACGCCCGTTTTATTGTATCTGCTTGAATTGGTGAAAAAGAGAAGATCTCCGCGAACAATTTCCGATTTGGGGACGTGCGTGCCTTGTACGACCTGCGTGCGCGTCGTTACATTCAGATTGATGCTCGCGCCATGATAGTATACAAATTGCGTGAGAGACGAACAATCATATTTGCTTGCGTTGAAACCTGACAAGCGATTGCCTTTTCCGTCATGATAACGCGTTGCTCCGTAAACATAAGGATAGCCTAAGAGCTGAAGTCCCTCTTCGATCACATTTTCAACCGTTTTGTTTGCGCTTTTATAGATCATAAATGTATCGGTATAAGATGTTCCTGCGCTTACATAGGCAGTTTTATTTTTATAAATGGTTCGATACCAGGAACCTTCTTGGCCCAATAAAGCGACCATGTCGCCTTTGTTTATATAACCCGTCGTTGCGTATCCGGTGCCGGGACCGCTGCGAATATTCAAGCCGTCTACTTTCGAGCGGATGTAAGCGGCTACGCCTTCTTGTGAATCCTCTTCGCTCTCGGGTGCTTCCGGTTGCGCGGTGTCTTCGTCTGCGTCGGGAAGCGGGGCGATGGGGGGAAGCGATTCAATATGGCTTTGATCTTCATTTGTTATGCCGTCACCGGGTGCCTCCACCGATACCGATGGTTTGTTTATAAAGGGTGCGGCAATAGTAAAAGCCAGGCATAGAAACAGAATAGCCGATAATCCGGCGGCAAAGTACTGATAAATTTTCATTTTCATAAATATTACCTCCGGCTGTTATAATAACAAATTTTATTCATAAAATCAATGCAAAAATTTTTCCAATGCGAATAAAAACTGGAAAATACAATGTAGTATGTGTGACATAAATCAGTAAAATATGCAAGGATTGTTACTCGTTGACAATTATGGAATAAACACCTATAATATAAGGGTGAGGTGATATTTTGGAAACAGTTCTGCTTGTTCTTTTGTCCGTTGTCGGGATTTTTTTGTTGGGATTTATTGTATTGTTATGTTTCGCTCTCTATGTTACCCGACGTTTTTTTCATCGGCGGTATAACGGCAACAAACATTTAAAATACTTTCATGCGGCAGATTTTCAGGAGCTGACGGCTGACCCTGTTTCTTTTTGTTCGGATCAAGGACAAATTCTCAGAGGGTTTATCTATAAATCGCAAAATATTTCCTCGCCGTTGGGGCTTATCGTTTTTTCGCACGGATTTGGTGCAGGACATGAGGCATATACGACCGAAATCAACACTTTTGCGCAGGCCGGGTTTATTGTGCTTGCTTATGACGGTACGGGATGTGTTCGCAGTGACGGGAAATATTTTCACGGATTTGATCAGGGTCCCATTGATTTGAAATATGTTTTGCAGTTTGCCGACGGAGATCCACGCCTGAGTGGTTTAAACAAAATTTTGGTAGGGCATTCATGGGGCGCTTTTTCGGTGATGAATGCACAGGCCGAAGCCGAAAACATATGCGGTACGGTAGCGATGTGCGGATTTATTTGCGGAGCGGACGTAGTGGCGCAGACGGCCGTTTCTCGTTTCCCGTTTGTGATGAGGCTGTTTGCAAGAGTGCTTCGTGTCATAAATCGGTGTGTGTTTCGCAAGAATGCGAATAAAAACAGTTTGCTTTCTTTACGGGCAGCAAAATGCCCCGTTCTGCTTTTATACGGAGAACGGGACAAAACCGTTTTATATCGATATAACGGAGAAAAAATAAAGAAGGGGACAAAGGGGAAGGCAAATATTCAATTTTACTCTTATAAGGATAAGGGTCATAATGTTTACCTAACGACAGAGGCGGAAGAATATATGAACCATACATTCGGAAATATTTCCAGGAAGGCTCGGAAAGATCCGGAAAGTGCCGAATCATTATATAATAATATAGATTATAAAAAAATGACGGAAGAAGATCCTGTTGTAATGGAAACGATCCTCGATTTTTGCAAGAAAGCGGTAGGACAGACTAAACAGTGATCGATGCAAAAAACGTGGAATCAAATTAATTTACATGCATCAATATCCTGTTACAATTTTTTTCAACATTTGACGGATCGGATTTCAAAAAATTCGTGAGAATCCATTGACTTTTTGAATTGTTTCGAGTATAATAACAAAGCTGGTTTGCGGAAGCGCTTGGCGTTTTCGGCAATTTGCGGCTTGCTGATATGGCTCAGTAGGTAGAGCACGTCCTTGGTAAGGAATATCGGCGCATAAAACGGGGTATGCCGAAACCC
>CALVHR010000051.1 GCA_944328495.1 uncultured Clostridia bacterium | reverse complement strand
GCAACTTTATTTTACCACAGATTTGTATGAACTCCTTTTTTTATTTACTCTGTTGCACTTAATAGTATAATTCACCCAGACAGAAAAAGAGAACGGGTAACCCGTTCTCTTTGAAATGGATGCTTTATGAAATATACTTGTCCGGAAACAATGAATATTATGCAAAAATGCGGACGCGGATCACGCAATCAAGCTTTTTGATTTCTTCAATTACCGCTTCGGGCAAAGGCTGATCGAGATCAACGATCATGTATGCCATTTCTTTTTTGGATTTGTCCTGCAAATCGGCAATATTGATATTCGCGGAAGAAATGATTGTTGTAATTTTGGAAATAACGCCTTCCTCATTTTTGTGCATAATGCAGGCGCGCGCGGCAGAAGTGCGGGGTGAGCAAACGTCGGGGAAGTTGACGCTGTGCGTAATATTTCCGTTTTCGATGTAGTCGACCAGTTCCCGCGCAGCCATTGCGGCACAGTTGTCTTCCGCTTCGGGGGTGCTGGCGCCGAGGTGAGGCACGCAAATCACATTCGGTACCCCGATGAGTTCTTCGGAGGGGAAATCTGTGATATAGCGCTCCAGTTTTCCGCTTTCGACCGCGGAGAGGACAGCTTTTACATCGACGAGCTCGCCGCGCGAATTATTGATCAATACGGAACCGTCCTTCATTTTACCGAAGGAATCGGCATTAAACATGTTTTCCGTGGAAGGGGTGAGAGGGACATGTACTGTGATGAAGTCCGAATTTTTGAGCAAAGTGTCAAGGTCGGAGGTTTGTACACGATTATCGAGGTGGAGGGCGCCTTGTACGGAAAGGTAGGGGTCATAGCCGAGCACTTTCATTCCGAGGTCGGCGGCAGTGTTTGCCACCATGACGCCGATCGCGCCGAGACCGATCACGCCCAACGTTTTGCCGAGGATTTCATGCCCGACAAATTTGGATTTGCCTTTTTCTACGGTTTTGGAAATGCCTTCGGAGCCTTTGAGTGTTTTGACCCATTCGATTGCGTCTACAATTTTTCTTCCGCCGAGTAAAAGTTCGCAGATGACGAGTTCTTTTACGGCATTTGCATTTGCGCCCGGGGTATTGAATACAACGATTCCTTTTTCCGTGCATTTGGGGATGGGAATGTTGTTCGTGCCGGCGCCGGCGCGTGCTACGGCGAGGAGTTCGTCGTTCAGAGGGTATTCATGCATATTAAAGCTGCGAAGCATGATGCCGTCAGGATTTTTGACGCTGTCCGAGAAGACGTAGTTTTGCGGGAATTCTTTATCGGCCACTTCACTGATTGCATTTAGTTTGAGTATTTCGGGCATAATTTGGTCTCCTTTCGCCTTTCAGGCGTTTTCCTTTTCAAATTTTTTCATGAATTCGACGAGCTTTTTCACGCCTTCGACAGGCATAGCGTTGTAAATGGATGCGCGCATGCCGCCGACAAGGCGATGGCCCTTGAGGGTCACAAGTCCTTCCGCTTTTGCCTCCTTGACAAATTTTTCGTCCAATTCCTTGGAGGGTGTGACAAAAGGAACATTCATGATGGAACGGAATTCTTTCACGACGTTGTTCGTATAGAAGGAAGAATTATCGATGAAGTCATAAAGCAAGCCCGCTTTATATTCGTTGATTTTGTTGATTTCCTTGACGCCGCCCTGCTTTTTGAGGTGACGCAGTACGAGATTCGCCATATAAATGGAGAAGCAGGGAGGGGTGTTATAAAGTGATCCGTTATCCGCCTGCGTTTTCCATTTGAGCATGGTCGGGCAGATGGGAAGCGGGTTTTCGATGAGATCTTTGCGGGCGATAACGATGGTCACGCCGGCAGGTGCAAGGTTTTTCTGTGCACCGGCATAGATTACGCCGAATTGATTAACGTCCACTTCACGGGAAAGGATTTCCGAGCTCATATCGCAAACGAGCGGAGCTTTGGTCTTGGGAAATTTGACATAACGAGTTCCGAAAATGGTGTTGTTTGAGCAGATATGGACATAGTCGGCGTCGTCGTTGAAAGCAATTTTGTCAACATCGGGAATATATGTATACGTTTTATCTTCGGAAGACGCCACGCAACGTGCCTCGCCGTAGATTTTACCTTCCTGCCATGCTTTTTTTGCGAAATTGCCGGTTACGATGTAATCCGCTTTTCCCGTATGCATAAGATTCAAAGGAACGGCAGCGAATTGCTGGCTTGCACCGCCCTGAACGAACAGAACACAATAATTTTCGGGAATATTCATGAGTTCGCGAAGGTTTGCTTCCGCTTCTTCAACGATCGGCGCAAATGCTTTATCGCGGTGACTGATCTCCGTAACGCTCATGCCGGTGCCGGCAAAGTCAAGGAACTCTTTCTGCGCTTCTTCCAAAACTTCAAGGGGAAGCATGGAAGGGCCTGCCGAAAAATTGTAAACTCTCATATCAAAAACTCCTTCGGAATTTATTTTTCGAAAAGATATCCTCATTATTATACAATAATACGCAATTTTTGACAAGCCTTTCGGGCGTTGAAATACCTTAAACAAAAATTTTTTTGTTTTTGCCGATGCGGGTATAAAAAGTTGTAGGGATTGTCAAAAAATAATTGAAGAAAGTATTTACTTTTTTTGCAAAATATAGTAAAATAGAAAAAAGAACAATGCTTGCCGGATCGGCGGCGAATTGAGGCTTACTGCTTCAAGGGGGCTCTATGTCAGAATCGTTTCAGCAAAAAATGAATGGACTTACTCCTGTGGAGAGGCTCAAAGCGACGGATAAATATTTAACCGAAATGCGCGGCGTCCTCGCTTCGATGGAAGAGATCGCTGCTTTGCGGGAAAAGCGCGGCGAAGCGGCTTCCGACGAATTCGGAGGCTACAAGCGTTCTACGGTCGAAAAATTTGTGGCGGAGCTCGAAAAGCAGAAGGAGAGCATTTTAGCGGAGATTTCGCGCGAAGAGCAGCGGGCGTCCGAGCGCCTAGCAAAGGAACGGGCGGAGCGCGAGCGTTTGGTGCGTGAAAAGCGCGCTCTCGAACAGGCGGCGCAGGTTCCTGCCGCGAAGGCCGAAGAAAACAACAAGGCGATATCCGAGTTATCCAAAAAAGTGGATTCCATGGCGATTACGCCGCAGGACAACGCGATCACGGGATTCCGGAAAGGAGACGCATCACTTGCGATTGAAAGCATGTATGCCGGGCTTTCCATGGATATTGAAAAAATGCGGGACGATGTTTTGCAGGAATTGAAATATTCATACAAGCAAGATATGGCGATCTACGACGATCTCTCTGCCAAGATCGACGCGATCAAACCTGCGGATACCGCGGCAATTGAAGAGACGCTTAAACCTTTGGGTGAAAATATCAGTGCGATGAGCGGCAGCATTTCGGCTTTGGATGAAAAGATCAACGCGCTTGCGCCCGTTGATTATGAACGGCTTGCCGGGGAGGTTGCTGCGAAAGTTATAACGGAAGGAATCAATTACGATGTCCTTGCTCAACATATCGTCGGCATTATGACGGGGGCGGCCGTGGGAGCTGTTGCAGGTAAGTCGGATGCGGACATAGCAAATCTGGAACGCAAGGTAGATGACCTGAAAGATGCTCTCAACGGTGCGATCAGTGTCAAGCAAATGCCGGAATTCCGTCGATTGGATGTTTTGATCGCCGATTATTTGCATAGTTTGTCTTACGACATGATCCCGGATCTGTTGGTCACGGCAAATTCGATCCGCAACATGGCAAATCGCTATATCGTGAGCGGAAACGTCCTTCGCGGAGAAACGATGCTTTCCGATCTCCGTATGCGGCTTTCCAGAGTGAGCGTGTGGGGGTCGAGTGCTCTTACCGTAATTTCGGACGCGGTAAAGTCAAACAATTTGCCGATGACATATTCGTCAGAGGCGATGCAGGCATTTTCGGAAGCGGTTCGTGCATTTGAACAAAGTCCGGCTCTTCCGTCGGACGAAACGGTCCGTGGGCTTTTGCAGGCAAAGAAAGCTTTTCTGTGCGATACAGACGTGGAAGCCATGGATCGGGACACGTATGCGGAAATACTGGAAATACGTGAATCGTTGGGCGGCGCAGAACCTGAAAAAGGCACGGTTGATAATCTGAATGCATTGAAGAAAGAATTAATGTCTTTCAACCTTTCCTATTTTATCGATTTTACGCCGGCAGTTCCCGAAGAGAAAGAGGGTGTATTCGCATCTTCTGTGGATACGCAAGCCATACTCGATGCGATCGCGCGTTTGGGTTCGAATGTACAGTCGCAGACGCAGAGCAGCAATGCGGCGATATCCGACGAACATGCAAAAGAAAGGCTGGAAGAACTTTCGCAAAACCACAGTGTGCCGAATGTAAAAAAGCGCATCCTTCGTCCTGCGGTGTCCGGGAAAGATAATCGTGTGGAAAAGACCGATCAACCGCTTCGCACAGTGAAGAGAAAACTGGTCACGGGAGGGGAAGAGAACTCTTTATCCAAGCAGGTTGTAGACGAATTGGCACAAAAAATTGCGAATAGCAGGATGAAATAAAGACACCGCGGAGGTAGTCTGAAAAATATAAGGATTTCAAGCCGGATTTCGGCAAAGGAGCCGTTTAAACGGAAGAAGAGGGCTGAATGGCGCATTCAGCCCCTTTGTTTGTTCCGGCATGGTCAAAAGGAGTCGTAGAGTTGAAACAGAAACAAGAAAATGTTAGCCGTCCGAAAAAGGGAGGCGAGGCGCATGTGGAATTTCCCCGTTTTTTGGGGAACGCGAAAGATGCCGTCAAACAACAGGGAAAAAATGCCGACAGGGCAAAATCTCGCGAGGAAAGAGCGGGAAAGAGCGATATTTTGCAAGCGCAAAAGCAGAAAAGACCGGTGAAGAAGGGAAGAGGCAGAAATCCTCTGAAAGTAATTTTTTTGGGCGGTGTCGGCGAGATCGGAAAGAATATGACTGCGCTCGAATACGGAAATGACATCATAATCATCGATGCAGGTCTTACTTTTCCGGACGAAGAGCTTCCCGGGATTGATTTGGTCATACCCGACATTTCGTATTTGGTGGCAAACAAGCAGAAGGTCCGCGGGCTTTTGATAACGCACGGGCACGAAGATCATGTCGGGGGGATCGCGTACCTTTTAAAAGAGATCAGCTGTCCTGTCTATGCCACTAAGTTGACGCTGGCACTTGCGGACAATAAATTGCGCGAACAGCATATCAACAAAGCGCAGCTTTGCTGTATCAAACCCGGAGACAAGATTAAACTTGGTTGTTTCGGGATTGAGTTTATCAATGTAAACCATTCGATCGCAGGAGCCGTCGCTCTTTGCATCGATACGCCGCAGGGCAGAGTTTTCCATAGCGGAGATTTCAAGATCGATCTGACTCCGGTGGCGGGAAAACAGATCGATCTGCCGCGCATTGCGGAGATCGGCAGAGAAGGCGTAAATCTTCTTTTATGCGAATCAACCAATGTCGAACGCCTCGGGTATACAATGAGCGAGACGGTCGTAGGGACGACTCTCGATCATCTTTTCTCTGAGAACGCGAACAGGCGGATTATTGTTGCGACGTTTGCGTCCAATGTACATCGCTTGCAGCAGATTGTCGATCTTGCGGCCAAATATCGCAGGAAGGTCGCGCTTTCCGGAAGGAGCATGTTAAATGTTGTCGACGCGGCTACAAAGATCGGTGAGCTGACCATTCCCGAAGGTGTATTGATCGATGTGGAAAAGATCAAGAATTATTTTGACCGTGAAATTGTGATTGTTTCCACCGGAAGCCAAGGAGAGCCGATGAGCGCGCTCACGCGCATGGCGTCGGGGGAATTTAACAAAGTTACGGTCGGAGCCAATGATACAATAATAATTTCGGCAAGTCCCATTCCCGGCAACGAAAAGATGATCTATAAAGTGATCAACAATTTGTATCGCAAGGGAGCGAATGTGGTATACGAATCGTTGGAAAAAATCCATGTTTCGGGGCATGCGTGCCAGGAAGAATTAAAGATGCTGCATTTTTTGCTGAAACCGAAATTTTTCATACCGGTGCACGGAGAATATCGCCACTTGAAGCGTCATGCGCAGCTTGCAATGAGCTTGGGAATGAGCGAAAATAATATATTGCTTGCGGATATCGGGAATTGCGTCGAGCTTACGCGCGATACGATGCAGTTTGGGGAAAGCGTCTCTTCGGGTTCACGGCTCGTGGACGGCGGAAATTTGGAAGACCGAGAAAACAGCGTCGTCATGAAAGACAGAAAGCATCTTTCGGAAGATGGGATTTTTGTCATCACGGCGTGTGTTTCTGAGCGCAGCGGAGAACTCCTCAGCGACCCGATCGTTGTCAATCGGGGCTTTGTAATGCCGGAGAATGCCGATTATGTTTCCGAAATAAAGAGAATTGCCATCAATTGTGTCAGTCAGACGGATGTTCGCCGCGACGTAGATAATACAGAACTTGCGGCTGCCATCAAAAAGTCTGTCAAGAACTTTATTTATCGGAAGACGAAACAAAATCCTGTGATCATGGCAAACATAGTCCGTATTTGACAAATAGTGGGCATTGCTGTAACAGAGAATCATGTGCAATTTTTTGTTTCGGTTTTGCATAAGAAATGAATGTTATGGGTTTTTTGAAAACTGTGCCGTTCCGATTGGACGAACGTCTCGCAAGTCTTCGCGAACAAGCGAAGGGCAGGCGGGATCCGGCAACGGAAGACGAAACATTGGCATTGCTGCTTGCGGTTGCGCGCATGCGTGCGCCGCGGCGGATATTAGAGATCGGCACGGCGGAAGGATTATCCTCGACGGCGTTATTGCTTGAATGCAAAGATGCGCGCCTTACGACCGTTGAAACGGAAGAGTCTCTTTGGCGGAGCGCGAGGGAAAATTTTACGGCTTTCGGGGTGGCTGATCGCGTAAATGCGCTTCTTTCCGATGCAGGCGATGTACTTGCTGCACTGGAAGACCGTTTTGATCTGATTTTTTTGGACGGGCCGAAAGCGCAGTATATACATTATCTGCCCGATCTCAAGCGTCTGCTCGCGCCGCGCGGGGTGTTGTTCGCAGATGATGTTTTGCTGTATGGCTGGGTCAGCGGTCGGGAGCCTGTGCCGCCCAAACGCCGTTCCATTGTAGAGAGGTTGCGCGAGTATTTGCGCGCTGTCAGAGAGGATCCTGATTTTTTGACGTCGATCATAGAAGTGGGGGAAGGGGTCGCGATCTCTGTTTTGAGGGACAGAAACGAAGAGCCGTGCGATATACCGAAGAGGTGATTATGGGGCAGATTCCCGAATTGCTCGCGCCTGCGGGTAATTTCGAAAAACTGAAAACGGCATTGCGCTTCGGTGCGGATGCGGTTTATTTGGGCGGGAGGAATTTTTCTTTGCGCTCATTTTCGGATAATTTCACGCGTGATGAGATGCAGGATGCGGTTGTTTATGCCCATGCCCGCGAAAAAAAAGTTTATGTGACGGCAAATATTTTCGCAAAAAACGCAGATTTCAAAGAACTCGGAGATTATTTTTCTTTTTTACAGGAGATCGGAGCGGATGCAGCGCTGGTGACGGATGCGGGTGCATTTGCGATTGCAAAGAAAACAGCTCCAAAGCTGGAATTGCATATTTCCACCCAGGCGAACACGACCAATAAATATGCTACGAGGTTCTGGCAGGAACAGGGGGCGCGTCGGGTGGTGCTCGCGCGTGAACTTTCGTTGGCAGAAATTGCGGAAATTCATGATTTTTGCCCGGGCCTTGAATTGGAAGCGTTTGTGCATGGCGCAATGTGCATATCGTACAGCGGCAGGTGCCTATTGAGTAATTATTTGGACGGGCGGGATTCCAACCGAGGAGCCTGTGTGCAGGCATGCCGCTGGAAATATTTTGTGCGAGCCGAGAATGCTAAAACGGAAACGGGAGCGTGTCCTGTCGAAGAGGATGATCGCGGGACATATATTTTTAACAGCAAAGATCTGAATATGCTTGAATATCTTGATCGGTTATCGCAGGCAGGTGTTTGTTCTTTTAAGATCGAGGGCAGGATGAAAAGTTCTTATTATCTTGCGACCGTAGTCAATGCTTATCGCAGGGTGATGGATAAAAAGATATCCGAGAGGGAGGCGCAGGAAGAGCTTTGTAAGGTAGCGCATCGGGCGTTTACGACGGCATATGCTCTGGGCAAAAACGATCAAACGGTAAATTATACAGATTCACAGGAATCAGGCACACGTGAATATACGGCGGATGTATTGCTCGGCGGGGAACGGGCGCTTGTGCAAATGCGAAATCGGTTTCGAGTCGGAGATGAACTGGAAGTCTTGTCTCCCTCACTGAATTTCAATCGTACGTTTACGGTTGAAAAACTGACGGATGAGTTCGGGGAACCGGTGGCGGACGCAAAGTTGGTGATGCAAAAACTGTATCTGCAAGCTCCGTTTGCGTTGCAGGCAGGAGAAATTCTGCGCAAGATAAAAACCAATCGGGGATAAAATGATTATTCTTCATTCCGATTTAAATAACTTTTATGCGAGTGTCGAACGAAAACTCTTTCCGGAGCTCATCGGGAAACCGATCGCAGTTTGTGGAGACAAGCAAGCGCGGCACGGGATTGTGCTGGCTAAGAGTGAAGAGGCGAAACGGTGCGGCGTTAAGACGGGAGATGTGATTTGGGAAGCAAAACGCAAATGCCCGGATATTATAATCCGGCCCGTTCGGTTTTCGGAGTATGTGCGGCAATCGCGTGCGGTTCGCGATATTTACGCGCGGTATACAGATTGTATAGAACCGTACGGAATTGACGAATGTTGGCTTGATGTAACGCACAGCGGCATTTTCGGAGACGGGGAGGCAATTGCCGAACGTATCCGCAGGGAAATAAAGGAGGAACTTTCGCTGACTGTTTCCGTCGGGGTAAGTTTCAATAAGGTTTTTGCGAAACTTGCGAGCGATCTGAAAAAGCCGGATGCGGTCACAATTGTTGACGAATCGAATTTTCGCCAAAAGATTTTTCCGCTTCCGGTGACCGATCTTCTCTATGTGGGGCGGGCAACGGCAAAGAAACTTGAAAAGCTCGGAATTTGTACGATCGGCGCGCTTGCGGAAGCGGATCCGAAATTTCTCAGCGATTATCTTGGGAAGTGGGGCGTGACGCTTTCGGCTTATGCTCGCGGAGAAGACAAATCGCCCGTGCGGAATATGAATGAGCATGCCGATCTTAAATCGGTGGGCAATTCTTTGACATATTTTGAAGATGTTTATCGGCACGAAGATATAAAAAGGCTTCTTTATGTGCTCAGCGAAAGCGTATCTGCGCGCCTGAAAGATGCAGGTCTTGGCAAAGCAGACACGGTGCATTTATGGGTGCGGGATAAAGATATGAAAAATTATTCCTGGCAAACAAAGGTGCGTCCGACTGCTCTATGCGGCGAGATTGCGTCGGCGGCGTTTACGCTGTTTTGCGAGCGTTATGTGAGCGGCAAAGGCGTGCGCGGGCTGGGGGTGACCGTTTCGGGATTCGATAAAGGGATCGAGCAATTGACGCTTGAATCGCTGGACGGTAATTATGATAAAAAAGCGCGCGCGGAGGCGGCAGTAAGTGATATTCGGAAAAAATACGGATATTCGAAGATTCAGCGCGGGATCATGTATGAGGACAGATTGTCCCTGCAAATGGATGTGCGCGGAGAAAGGTTGGTTCGCCCGGCAGGTCTTGACGGGACGATTGCGTCACAGGATGAAGGTGAACTTGAACGTGATCGCGATGGTGAAACGTTTTTTTCGGAGGAAGGATGAAAAAGCAGAAATACGGAATGAAGGAATTTGCGGAATCGCATGGATTAACATGCACAAAGCGTTCCTGTTACGGTTTGTACAAAGGATATCGCATTCATGTCAAGTATGCATTGATGGGCAACCCCTCCTGTTTGATTACGGTTGTGACCGATACGAAGGGCAGAGATAAAGATATCGAAAAATATTTGGAAAAAAACAAACGTGATTTGAAGATATCGCAGTACGGTGTGGTCGGGATCGGTTTGATGGTCAGTCCGCAAGTGTATAGAGGGGTATTTCGGCGTGTTGAAGAAATTTTGGATAAACTCGTAGCGCAACTTTCTAAACTTGGTTGTCCGAACGCGGTTTATTGCCCTTATTGCGGGACTGAACTTGCGGGAGATACGGTAGAAATGGAGGAATCCGGGATACCGTTCAAGGCGCATGAAGCCTGTTATGAACGCGCACACGCAGCAATGGTTCGCAAGGAAGAGGCGGAACGCGCGGCTCCGGATAAGAAAGCGGCGGGGATCGCAGGAGCATTGTTGGGGGCGCTTGCCGGGGCGGTTGCATTTATCCTCATGTATCTTTGGTGGAATTTTGCGGCGATTGCGGCGGCGATCTCAGTGCTGCTGGGGGCATGGCTGTACGGAAGGATGGGCGGGAAAAATACATCTTTCAAAGTTGTGACCGTCTCGATTGTATCTTTGATAGTTATGTTTGCGGTATTTGCGCTCTGCGTCTTTTTGCAGGCAAAAGCAAATATGGAAGGCTTTGACGGCGGAGTTATTGCTAAAATTTTGCAAGACTGGCAAAACGACGCACAATATAAGCAGAGCATTATCTTGAATTTTATTTTTATTTTTGTTTTCGATTTGGTCGGTACGGCATATATTCTTTTCTCTTTTTTGAGGGCGAGAAAGAGTATCGCTGCTCGGATGCGCAGAATCGGATAAGGAGACTTGCATGCTGATTGATTTTCATGCGCACGCGTTTTTGGATAAGCTTGCGGCGGGTGCCGTTGCATCGTTGGCGGCAAAGGCACATATTCAGCCGAATTCGAACGGGACGGTCGCTGATACGCTTCGTATCATGAGCGAACAAAAAGTGGACCGATCGGTAATTCTCAGCATTGCGGTCAGTCCGCGGACCGAACATCACGTCAATGATTTTGCGATATCGCTTTTGCAGGAACCGAAATTCATTCCCTTCGGCTCGGTCCATCCCGATTCGCCGAATGCGATTTCTGAATTGAAGCGTTTAAAATCGGCAGGAATATGCGGGGTCAAATTTCATAATGAATACCAGGATTTCTATGTGGATGATGAACGTGCTTTCCCGATTTACGAAAAGTGTGCGGAACTTGGTCTGATCATGCTGTTTCATGGCGGTGCCGATCTTGGGTTTGCTCCTCCCGTAAAAACGCCTCCCAAGCGTATGCGACGGGTATGCTTGACATTCCCCGAAGCAAAAATTGTGGTAGCGCATCTGGGCGGGCAGCGTATGGAAGAGGAGGCTGCAGAATATCTTGCCGACACAAACGCTTATATCGATACAAGCTATGCGGCGACCGCGGCATCACCCGAAGTCGGTATGCGTACGATTCTTGCGTTTGGGTTTGATCGCGTGTTGTTTGGGACTGACCTCCCGTGGGATACGGCGGCGCATACACTTTCCTATCTGGAAAGTATGGGATTTACGGAAGAGCAAAAAGAAAAGATCTATTGCCGCAACGCGTTAAGATTATTGGGGTTGCAGTAAGAAATCATAAAATAAAAAATCGATTTAACGCAGAAGAGCAGAACAAATAAGCCGCAAGGAATGCTTTGCGGCTTTAAAAAATGAAAGCTGTATAATGGAGCATAAGAGGAAACATATATGGAATTTTCGTATTATATGCCTGTTCGAGTGATCAGCGGTGCCGATTGCGTTTTAAGAAATGCGAATGTTTTCGATCCGTTCGGGAAACGTGCTTTGATTGTAACGGGAAAGAGTTCAGAAAAAAACGGGGCGCTCTCGGATGTGGCGTGTGTTATGCATCAACTCGGGAAAACCTATAAAGTGTTTGACGGAATATCTTCCAATCCGAGCGCGCAAAGTGTTCGAGAAGGTGCGGCCCTCGCCCGCAGTTTCGGTGCTGATTTTGTAGTGGCGATTGGCGGCGGTTCACCGATGGATGCGGCAAAGGCGATAGCAATGCTCGCGCGGCAAGATGCGGAAGATATCTTTTCCCATTCTATTTCAGAGGATGTATTGCCGATGATTCATATTCCCACGACGGCGGGAACGGGCAGTGAAGTTACGCAATATTCGGTGCTGACAAACGATCGGCAAAAAACAAAAATGAGCATATCGGCGCCTTTCTTATTTCCGAAGATCGCTTTTCTCGACGGGAAATATATGCGCGACCTTCCCCAATCCGTTACAGTGAATACCGCAATCGATGCGATTTCTCATGCGGTGGAAGGGATGCTGTCTGTCAGGGCAAACCCGATTACCGATGCTTTGGCGAAAGAAGCGCTGAAAATTCTTATGGGGGAATACGCGTCGCTTTCGTCCGGGAAGTATTCTGCCGAGTCGAGGCAGAACTTGTTGGTCGGAGCTTCCGTTGCGGGAATGGTCATTGCCGGTACGGGGACAACGCCCGTACATGGAATGGGATATTCTCTTACTTATTTTCGAAATATTCCTCACGGGCGCGCAAACGGGTTGCTTCTGCCTGCTTTTTTGCATAAGTGCGCAGAAAAGATCCCTGCGATAATTTCCAATATCAGTGCGGCGCTCGGGATGGGAATCGCAGACTTTTCCAAAAAAATATCTGCGCTGTTGGGGGAAAAAGAACATTTTACCGATACGGAGCTTCATGACTACGCACATCGTGCGGCTCAAAACAGAAATATTCACAACTGTGCGGCATTTTTTAACGAAAAGGAATTGTATAATGTCCTTCAAGAAGCGATCGGAAATCACGGGTAAACGATAGAGAAACAAGTCATATTTTGTCGTTTGGTTTTAAAATCTCAGATACGTATGTGAAAAAAATAGGACAAACTCTTGCAAAGTGAGAGTATAGGTGGTATAATATTCCTACTTTCCAAACAGGAGGTGAGTGTCATGGCTTTACAAATTATTATGAGTGTTGCAGACTTTTTTTCGCAGCTGAAAGATTCGCCCCGTATGATAGCGTATCTTTGCATTGCCGTTGCCGCATTGTTGGCGATCATAATTCTTCTGGTGTTGCTGTTTACCCCCTTTAAATTGAAACTGTATATACAGGAAGATGAATTTATTGTGCGGAAATATCCGGGCTTTAAAGCTGTTCGGTTGCAAGCTCCGGAGCCTCGGCAGGGATTTGTTTTTGACGGTTGGTATACCGATAAAAATTATACCGTGCGAATAGAAGGCGTTTATCGCATGCCTATGAGCGGGGCATCTTTGTATGCCAAATGGCTAAAAGCGGATGCATTGACAGAAGAAAACGTTTCCAAGCAAAAGGGGAACGAAGAAAGCGTACCGATGGCTGTCGAGGAAGAAAAGATTCCTGAAATAGCTGAAACGGCGGATGCGCAAACGCCGGCCTATGAAGAAAATTTGCCCGAAACAGAGGAGGAAGAAGAGGGCGAAGCGGAAGAAGGGGATGAAATTGAAGGTGCGATCGTCACAACGGTTACAGGCAGCAAGGTTTTTGTGCAGTACCGTCGGAGTTTTACGGCACGGTTGATTCAGTCTGCCGATGAGATCAAGGATTTATACAATCGGGTCCGCAATGAGCTTTTGTCGCAGATCGGAGTTAAGGAGAGGGTAAGCTGGAAATATGACTCTTTCAATGTGGGGAGGAAACAGTTTGCTAAAATTAATGCAAATACAAAGAGCTTGATCATCTATTTTGCTCTCGATCCTGCCGGCATAGATGAAAAATACAATTTCCGCGATGTTAGCGAAAAGAAGCGTTATGCAAACGTCCCTGTACGTTATAAAATCACGGGCAGCCGCAGTTTCAAATATGCTTGTGAGTTGCTCGAACAGGCGGCGCGCGAATTCGGTTTAGATTTTAAGCGCGTCGATGATACGCAAGAAATTCCGTATGAGGATCGCGAAACGCTCATTCGCCGCAAACTGATCAAAGTATACGCAAAGCGCGATACCGGCGAAACGGTTACGGCAGAAGAAGTGGAGGAAATGATCGCCGAAGGGGCGAAGGTTGAAAAACTATCCGCTTATACCGTAACAGATAAAGTATCCATCGGCGAAGCGGACAAGTTGCTGAGCGATGACACGGCAAAACAGCTCATTGCTTTGGCAGAGACGCGCGAAGACGGTAAGGGCGGACGCGTTGCAGGGAAGCGCACTTACATTAATCTTGATACGATTTCGGCAAATTACCGTGAAGGCGAAACTGTGTCATTGGAGTCACTTAAAGCTAAGGGGCTGATCGATAAAAAGTCAGTGGCATGCAAAGTTTTGGCGCGTGGGATGCTAGATAAATCACTGATCGTCGAGGCAACCGATTTTTCGTTGCCCGCAGTCAAAATGATTGTGCTTACAGGCGGAAAAGTAATCAAGCTGAAAAAGAATTGAATTTTTGAACATAATTGATAATGCAGTAAAGGCGGGAGTGTCGAAGACACTCCCGCCCTTGCTTGAATGTTGAGTTGACGAAAAAGTAAAAGTGAATAAAATGCCTTTAATTACTTGACAAAATGTTTATAGTGTATATAATAAATATATACAGTTGAGGATATAAAGATGAGGATTATAATCAGCAATGCCGGCGACAGGCCTATTTACGAACAAATTTGCACGCAAATTAAAGGTGCGATTTTGCGCGGTGAGATCGGTGAAGGGGAAGCGTTGCCGTCCATTCGAGTGCTTGCGAAGGAACTTCGAATCAGTGTAATAACGACGAAAAGGGCGTTTGACGAGTTGGAACGAGACGGGTTTATTTATTCCGTGCAGGGAAAAGGGAGTTTTGTCGCGGCGAAAAACCGTGATTTGGTTCGGGAAGAGTTGTTGAAGCAAATAGAGGAGCATTTTACGGAAGCGGTTCGCCTTGCTCGGGAAGGCGGAATTTCTAACGAAGAGCTGGATGAAGTATTTCGGATAATCAAAGAGGGAGAGGAATAGATGGAGAACAGTGTCGAAATCAACAATTTGCAAAAAAGGCTGAAAGATTTTGAAATAAAAAATATTTCGCTGTGTGTGCCGCGCGGAAGCGTGGTAGGCTTGATCGGAGAAAATGGGGCGGGAAAGAGCACGACGATAAAAAGCATTCTCGAGTTGATGCGCGCCGATGCGGGCTCGATCAAGGTTTTCGGTAAAAGTGCTTCCATGTTAACGAGGACAGAAAAAAACAGGATCGGCGCCGTGTTGGGTGAAACTTGTCTTCCCGAAAATTTTACGCTGCGTGACATAAACGACGTAATGAAACATATTTTTTCAAATTGGTCAGAGAGCTTGTTTTTCGGATACGCAACACAATTCAGTCTCCCGAAGGATCAAAAAGTACGCGAATTTTCGCGGGGAATGCGGCAGAAATTGTCCTTGGCGATTGCGCTGTCGCATGGAGCCGAGTTATTGATTTTAGATGAGCCGACGTCGGGGCTGGATCCCGTTGCGCGAGATGAGATATTGGATATGTTATACGATTTCATGCAGGATGAACGGCATTCGGTCCTCATTTCGTCGCACATCGTATCCGATTTGGAAAAATTGTGTGATTACATAGTTTTTATTCATGAAGGAGCGATCATTTTTGAAGAAGAAAAAGATGTTCTTTACGAAAAGTACGGAATTTTAAAATGTTCGGAGCAAGAACTTTTTTCTCTTGATCCCTCCTCGATCGTCGCGTACAGAAGAGGAGAATTTGGAGCGGGGGCACTTGTTTTGCGAGAAAAAGTTCCCGCAAATTTGTTTCTTGAACGCGCAAGTATTGAAGATATCATGCTGTACTATTTGCGCGGAGAACGTACGACAAATACTTGCGGGATCAAAGGAGTGCGGAAATGTTCGGTGTAATGTTAAAAGATATAAAAAATGTCCGAGGACAATTGCTTTATTACGCGGCAGTGGTGGCTGTATTTTTTGCTATCGGAATAATTTTAAAAAATGTATATTTTTATATGGGCGCCATAATATTTGTAGCCGCTGTTTTGCCCATTTCGGCTTTGGCATATGATGAAAAAGATAACTGGGATAAATTTGCCTTGGCATCGGGCGTCACGCGCGGACAACTCGTGATTGCACGCTATGTATTGGGCATCGTCGCTTTCGTTCCGTTCTTCGGCGTCGGGTTTCTTTTTTTTGTGATGCCGGCGCTTCGCAATACCGAGACTCTTTCATCGCTTTTTGTATTTGGAGGGATCGGTCTTCTGGCAATGTCGGCCGCTCTTCCGACCGCATTTCGCTTGGGGGTTGAAAAGGCGCGCGCGGCATATACCGTCATATTGGCGTGCGCGCTCGCGTTCGGTATTGGCATTTCTCTATTGTTTGCTCGATTGGGGATTGCATCCGGATTGACGGCAGCAAGTGTGATATTTGCACTCGGGATCGTAGGATTATTGATTTCGGTTCGGATTTCCGAAGCAATTTACAGAGCAAAAGATTTTTGATGAACGCTTTGAGGATCAATTTAGATTAAGGTCAAAGCATAATAAACAAAGATGCGGCGCCGCGGATAATTCCGCGGCGCCGCATCTTTGGAATTGGATAGGGCCGATCCTGCGTCGGCACTCCGCATTATTTCCCTGGATGCAAACCGTCGTTTTCCCTAAAATGTCCGAAAAGTTTTTCCTGTTGTTTTTCGGGCATAAATTTCCAGTAGCGTACCGGCATATAACCTTTCATTTGCTTTTCATGAGGACGTTGGGCAATGTTGACGGATTGATAATATTCCCGCCAAAGTGCCTGAAAGCATTGTTCGTTTTCGTGAAGAATTACCTGAGCATTTTCGTCTACGGGTACAATGCGTGATTTGCCGTTATTGCAAAGGGCGGCTTTTTTGCGCGAAACGTCGTGAATAACAAAAGGTTGGTTGGAAAATCGCCGATAGAAATGCGGCAAAATCAGCTCGAGGATATCATTGTCCGGAGAGAACGGTGCATAAAAGATGCCGCCTTCGCTCTCCATAAAGCGAAGGAATCCCGTAAAGCGGTGTGCTTCGAGAGTAACCTTGCGCCGTTCTTCCATGGCAATCCTTATGGGCGGGACGGCAAGCATATCACGCACAGGGCGTTTGTATTTAACGATCTGTCTTAAATAATTGAGAGCAGTCATTTCTTTGGTGCCGGCCCCCCGCAGCAACAGAATTGAGATATCATGCAGGGCTTGGGGATCGTATTCGGCAATTTTTTTGCGAACTCGATTGCTTTTTACGGGATCGTTTTTAATTTCTGTAATTTGCGAGTTTAAAGCAATCTGAAAATTTTGCTCGGATGTTACGGTACAGTTTATATCGTTGCATGCAGTAAAAGCTGCGGTGAAGAATCCGTCCGGCGAGCCATCGGTAATATAAATGTTCATAGCTGACCTGTCAGAACGCTGTCTGCTGTTTGCGGTTCGGAAAAAAGTGAAAGCTGTTCATATTTTTCTTGTTTTGATTGAAGGGCCAGCATGTTTCGCACGGAAACGCTGTTTTCGGACCCGTAAAATTTCCCGTTGCAGGTAATGAAATGCCGTGCGCGTTTCAGCACGATGCGCAACTTTACAAGGTCTTCGAAGCACAGGTTTGTAAATTTGCGAGCTTTTAAAATTTTATAAGCACCGAAAGTACCGATCCCGGGAACACGCAAAAGCATTTCTATGGGAGCTTTGTTGATTTCGACGGGAAACAAATGCATGTTTTTCAATGCCCAAGCGCATTTCGGATCCAAATCTACGGGCAGATTTTCATTTTCTTGCGCAATTTCTTCGGCGGAAAAGCCGTAAAATCGCATGAGCCAGTCTGCTTGATACAGTCTGTGTTCGCGCAAAAGTCCCGTGCACGTATCGGGCAGCAGAGAATGATGCACGACGGGAACGTATGAGGAATAATATACACGTTTGAGCGAAAATTTGCGATACATCGCTTCGCTCAGCCGTAAAATCTGTCCGTCGGCTTCGGGAGATGCGCCGACAATCATCTGAGTCGTTTGACCTGCGGGCAAAAAACGGGTGCGGCATTTTCCTTTTTCGCTGTCGGCGGCGCACTTTTCGATGGAGAGCTGACGCATGGGTAAAAGTACGCTTTCTTTGCTTTTCTGCGGGGCAAGAAGTTTCAGGCTGTGTTCGGATGGAAATTCCACATTATAACTCATACGGTCCACATATTGTGCGGCACGCGACATGAGGAGCCTGTCCGCATGGGGGATGCCTTTCAAATGGATATAGCCGTTAAAATTATACACTTTACGAAGTCGGATGACTGTTTCAAGCATCTGTTCCATAGTGCGGTCGGGAGAACCGTCTACGGCAGACGAAAGAAAAAGTCCTTCGATGTAGTTGCGTTTATAAAATGAGATGACAAGTTCACACAGTTCTTCGGGCGAAGCAGAAGCACGCGGTACGTCTGCTTCTGCGCGGTTGGGGCAGTACAGACAATTGTACACGCAACGGTTGCTCATAAGAATTTTCAAAAGAGATACGCATCGGCCGTCCGGGGTAAAGGAATGACATATTCCGCCGACGCTTGCATTTCCGAGCCCTCCTTTGCGATTGCTGCGGGTAGACCCGGAAGAAGAGCAGGATACGTCATATTTTGCGCTTTCCGTGAGTATTTTTAATCGTTCTGCATCAAGCATATCTGGTTTCCGCCCTTTGTTAGTTCTTTCAGTATACTCTTTTTGCGGACAAAAGTCAAACATTTGTTCGTATTTTTCAGCGAAAAAAAAGCAGGTAAATTTTACTGCAGGAGCATTAAGTCAGTATAAAGGTGCGTAAATCTTTTCATAGTGAAGAAAATAAAAATTTCACTTGTTTTTCATGTAATTATAGTGTTATAATAATATTGATCGGATACAATAATAAAAATTCGGTAAAACGGAGTAAAATGATGAAAGTATTGATTGTTGACGATGAAGAAATGATCCGCAATGTGCTTAGAGAATACATTGAGTTTGAAGGGAATGAAGCGTTCGAGGCAGCGGATGGCATTCAGGCAGTGAAAATGTGCAAAGAAAATGATTTCGATATCATATTGATGGACGTCATGATGCCGTCGTTGGACGGTTTTTCCGCGGTAAAAGAAATTCATAAATATAAAGATATTCCGGTGATCATGCTCTCGGCAAGGGGAGAAGAATATGATAAACTTTTCGGATTTGAAGTGGGTGCGGATGATTATGTGACGAAACCTTTTTCGCCGAAGGAAGTGATGGCGCGTATTGCGGCAGTGACAAAGCGTCATAAAGCCGGAGCGGCGCCTTCGCGTGAAATTTTGAAATTTGAAGGACTGGAAATCGATATGCCCGGCCGAAATGTTTATGTTAACGGCGAGAAACTCGAGCTTACCCCCAAGGAATACGAATTACTTTTTTATCTTGTAAAAAACAACGGGATAGCACTTTCGCGCGAGAAGTTGCTTTCGGATGTTTGGGGGTTTGATTTTTACGGGGATGACCGTACTGTCGACACGCATATCAAGATGTTGCGAAGCAGCCTGAAAGAATACAGGAAATTCATCATAACACTTCGGGGGCTGGGGTATAAGTTTGAAGCATGACAAAGCATCGATTTCACAGTATCAATTCAATATTGTGGCTCAGCTTTCTGGTGTTTGCGGCATTTATCATTTTGTTGACGTGGGTCTTTCAGACCGCGCTTTTGCGAGTATTTTTTTCCGGGCAGGTCGAACACGATCTCAGTACTATAGGAAAGCAGGCGTATGAGCAATTGAATGCGGCTATGCGCATAGAAAATGATGAACGTGCGCAGGAATTGGTTCAATATTGCCTGGACGATCTGCAAGCCAAAAATCCGTCAGCAACGGTATATTTGCTGACGCTTGAAGGAGAAGTTTTATTTTCTTCCGATAATGTCGGCAACGCAGACAATTCGCAGGAAGAAGATTATCCCGATCGGAATAAATTTGAAACAGTTTGCGAGAAATTGTCTTCGGTGAACCGTGACGAAGGGATCATTTATAAGCTGAGCGATAATTATTATGTCTTTGCCGCAAAGCTGCAAAATGCGTCGGAAACCGATGCGGATATGTATTTATATATCAGCTATTCGACTGAGTTGGTTGAAATGGCATTCGGAACGATGCGCATACAGCTGATTCTTGTTGCAGTGATCGTTATCTTTCTTGCTTTGGTCATATCTGCGTTGATTTCGATGTGGTTGACAAAACCCATCACGCAAATTACCCGCGCCGCAAAGCGTATGGCGGAAGGTGATTTTTCGGTGAATTTTAAAGGTGATTATTCGTATGCCGAAATGGACGCTTTGGCCGAGACGCTCGATTATGCAAAGGAAGAAATCGGTAAATCCGATCAACTGCAAAAAGAGGTGCTTGCGAACGTAACGCATGATCTGAAAACACCGCTGACCATGATCAAGGCGTACGCATCCATGATTCAGGAAATATCGGGAGACAATCCCGAAAAGAGAGCGAAACATACGCAGATCATCATTGATGAATCGGATCGTCTTACGGCGCTCGTCAACGATATTTTGAACCTTTCTAAAATACGATCGGGAATGGATATGCTCAAATTATCGACGTTCAATCTTTCCGAGTTTATCCACACTGTTTTGGAACGGTTTGATTACCTTGTAGAAACGAAAGGTTATACGATCGAGCGCGATATTGACGATGAGCTTTTTACCGAAGCGGATATGGAAAAGATCGAACAGGTGGTCTACAATCTTGTCGGGAATGCCGTAAATTATACTGGGGAAGACAAACGGATCATTGTACGGCTTCACAAAGCGGACCAGGGAACTTTGCGATTCAGCGTTTCGGATACAGGGAAGGGTATCCCGCAGGAAGAGATCAAAACGATATGGGATCGCTATTATCGTTCGGCCGAGACGCATAAACGGCCGATCAAAGGGACAGGACTGGGGCTTTCGATCGTTAAAACGATATTGCTGAAGCATAATTTTCAATTTGGCGTCGAAAGCGAAGTGGGCAAGGGAAGTACGTTCTATGTGATTTTTCCTGAAAAGTAAGTTTTATAAATTTCAGTATAAAAGCATTATCGGGAAACTTCCGATTGTGTAAAACTTATGCGGTAGTTTTATAAGCAGTAAGTTTTTAAATTAATAAGAAATTGTTGCAAAAGCAACAGTATTTTTTCTCATAGAATGATAAAATAGTATCAGAAACAGCAAAAAGCGGTTTTCGAATAAATCAAAAAGAGGTTATTACAATGAAAAGGTGTGCGATTTGTGGTGAGATCGTTGATGATTCCGTGACCGTTTGCCCCGTGTGCAAGGCGACGAAATTTATTCCGATCGATGACAGTGCAGAAATCAAATTTGCTTGTGTACATGAAGTGGGTGTTGCAAAAGGGCTTGACGAAGAGGTCGTTGCCGGACTTCGCGCAAATTTTGAGGGAGAGTGCACGGAAGTCGGGATGTATCTTGCAATGGCACGTGTTGCAGAACGCGAGGGATATCCTGAAGTTGCCGAAGCATACAAGCGTTATGCATATGAAGAGGCGGATCACGCATCCAAATTTGCTGAACTTTTAGGCGAATGCATCAGCGATTCTACGAAGAAGAATCTTGAAATGCGCGTTGCGGCGGAAACGGGCGCATGCGAAGGGAAACTCAAGATTGCGAAGCGCGCGAAAGAGCTCGGTTATGATGCGATCCATGATACCGTTCATGAAATGGCGAAAGATGAAGCGCGTCACGGTGCAGGCTTCAACGGGCTTTTGAAGAGATATTTCAAAAACTGATTATATTCCGAGAAAACGGAAATAATATTTCGGACATATCCGGAAATGGATATGCGTTCCATTTAAGAGATCAAAGCGGACTTGATTATATCAGGTCCGCTTTTTCTCATATAATATCAAGTTTGAAGGAATTTCTTCAAACTTTTTCAAGTTATAAAAATGTGATGATTTGTGCCGATAAGATTTTGCATGGTGCAGAAACAAAAATGATATTTCTATCATCTGCAATGAATTTTAACTTATGCCTTTACAAATGATTGCATTCATGATACAATAATCAGAAAAAAGGCGGCAATGATCTTATGGCAAAACTATCGTTGATGTACTTCAGTCCGACGCATTCTACAAAAAAGATCGTGAGTGCGGTTGGGAAAGTTTTTTTCGAAAAATTGCTGTGTGAAACAACAATTTTAGATTTGACAAAGCTTGCGGCGCGATCAAGAGACTACGTTTTCGAAGAAGAAGATATTGTCGTGTTTGGTGCACCCGTATATGGTGGAAGGTTGCCGCAATTGCTGGTCCCGCTATTGCAAAATTGCGAAGGAAATGGGGCCAAGGCGATCGTTGTTTCGGTATATGGCAATCGTGATTACGATGATGCTCTTTTGGAAAGTTGTGACTTATTTACCGATAGGGGCTTTGTGGTTTGTGCGGCAGCTGCCTTTATCGGACAGCATTCTTATACGTCGAAAGTCGGGACAAATCGACCGGATGCGGAGGACCTTTTGGCGGCGCAGACATTTGCGATCGCTGCATTTAACAATGTTATGAGCGGATCGAAGGTACGCAAAAGATTGAGAGGAAATCGCCCGTATAAAGAGTTGTCTGCGACTATGCGATCAAACAAGCAGCCTCCTTCCGTCGATAACGGGCGCTGCGTTCACTGTGGTAATTGTATTGCTGTTTGTCCCGTTTGTAATATCGGAAAAAACCTTGAAACGTTTGATCGTTGCATCGGATGCGGAGCTTGTGTCCGCTTTTGTCCGGCGGGAGCGCGTTCATTTTCGGATCCGAATATTATCGCTGCCCGCGAAAAGCTTGAGCAAAATTGTACAGTGCGGCGCTGGCCGGAATTTTTTATTTAACGTTAACATGATTTAAGAAGGAATTTTCATGGAAAAGAGTAAGCAAAAGGAAGAATTAATCAATGAATTTTTATCCGGCGGCGCAGGGGGAGCATTGAAAAACCTGAAAAAATTTCGGGAATTAATGGTTCGCTATGATTGCGCGATCCGCGAAGTTCGAACGAAGTTTGAGGTTTTAAACGAAGAGTTGTCTTTTCGTACAAGCCGCAATCCGATCGAAAGTATAAGTTCCAGGATAAAATCTCCCGAAAGTATTGTTGAGAAACTTGCGAGGCAAGGGAATCCGCTTACGGTCGATTCGGTCAAGGAAAATTTAAACGATGTTGCGGGCATTCGTGTGATTTGTTCGTTTATAGATGATATTTACCGCGTAGCGGATATGCTTGCACAGCAGGACGATATTACGGTGATCGAGATAAAAGATTATATTCGTAAGCCGAAATTGAATGGGTATCGCAGCTATCATATGATTGTCGAGGTACCGGTTTTCTTTTCGGACAGCAAACAAGTCACGCGCGTTGAAATTCAGATACGGACAGTGGCGATGGATTTTTGGGCAAGCCTTGAACACCAGATGAAATATAAAAAAAGCGCGGCCGATCGTCCGGATATAGCGGCAGAATTAAAAAGTTGTGCCGAAGTCATTGCGGCGACGGATGCGCGCATGCAGGGCATTCGAAAGCGGATCGAAAAGTTGGAAAGTGAGTTGTAATTTCAGTTTTTTATTGAAAGTTCTTTGGTGATGCTTGCTTTTGCAGGCAGATTGAATTATAATATAAATGAAACTATGCGGGACCGGGCAAATGCAACGATTTCAAAAGGAAGAAACAAGATGAAAAACAGAAATTTATCGGGTATATCGCAGGCGGAATTTGAAGAAAAACAGCATATTTTGGATGTAGAAAAATGGATTGCGAGCGAGCGTGCCGGATATGATTTGTGCGGAACCATGACATGGTGCAAATATTGTGTAAAGGCGGAAAAATATCCTTGTGCAAAGGCACAGCTGCGTGAAAGGATGGAAAGCGCTCTGAATGAGCTTTCTGAAGACATTGATGAATATGCGCCGGATGAAACAATTGCACGGGAAAGTGAAAAAGAAACTTCAAGCGTGATTGCGGAACAGGCGGGAGAGGAGATCGCGAGAGAGAATTTAAGCGGTATCCCTGTCGGATATATAAGTGTAGTGCGTCTGCGTAGGTCCTTTCGGTCCAAGTTAATCCAAAACGAAAAGATACAGGATATTTATACCCAAATCAAGAACGCGATTCTCGGTTATAGCGGAGTGAAATCGCGTCAATGTGTGGCATCTGAAAATTTTCGGGTGGGAAGAACAAAAATTGCGAAGTTAAGCATCACGGGAAAAACTCTGTCTCTGTATTTGGCGCTTTCGCCGCAGGAGTTTGAGGAATCAAAGTATCGTTTTGAAGATGTATCAGAAAAGCGGTCTCATCATGAAACACCTATGCGCGTAAAGATAACGGGCAGCCGTACGCTGAAGCAGGCAAAAGAGCTTTTGGACGAACTGGCGCGAAAATTCGGCCTTGTGAACGTCGGATGTATTTTTACGGATTTTCATTATCCTTATCAAACTGATGAAGAGCTGATCGATAAGTCGCTCATTAAGCCGTATGCTGCGCTTGTTAAAATCAAGCAGAACGCAAAATAATTGAAAAAAGCCGCGAGGCTGTCCGTCGGACAGCCTCGCGGCTTTCATTGTTAAACAAAACAAGCTGCAAGTAAGGTTAGAGCTTGTGTACATTCAATAACTTGGAGAAAAATGTACTGAATGGAGTATCAATAATTTTCCGCTTTAAGTTGGAAATATGCCTTCGGATGGGAGCAAACAGGGCATACTTCGGGTGCTTTTTTGCCGATTACGATATGTCCGCAGTTCGAGCACTGCCAGATGCAGTCTTCATCGCGGGAAAATACCAGTTCGTTTTTAACATTGTCCAAAAGTGCGAGATAACGTTTTTCGTGCTCTTTTTCGATCTCGCCGACCTTTTCGAATAAAAATGCGATGTGATCGAACCCTTCTTCTTTCGCCTCTTTCGCGAAGTTCGCATACATATCTGTCCATTCGTAATTTTCACCGGCGGCCGCATCAATCAGGTTTTCTTCGGTGGAAGCAATGCCGCCGCCGTGGAGAAGTTTAAACCAAATCTTCGCATGTTCTTTTTCGTTGTTTGCCGTTTCTTCAAAAAGAGCGGCGATCTGTACAAATCCGTCTTTTTTTGCTTTGCTTGCATAATATGTATATTTGTTTCTCGCTTGCGATTCGCCTGCGAATGCCGTCATCAGGTTTTGTTCGGTTTTTGAGCCTTTGAGTTCTTTTGCCATTACTGGATCCTCCGTTATTTGATTTTATTTTTACAATCGGAACAAATTCCGACGAATTCAATGTTGTGCTTTTCAATGGTAAAGCCGTGTGTGTTCTGAACGCGTGAATTCAACCCTTCCAGGAGTGGGAGATCGGCATCGAATAAGCGTCCGCATTCACGGCACCGCAAATGGTAGTGCGGGTCTGTGCGGAAATCAAATTTCGTAGCGCCTTCACCGGGTTCGATTTTGCCTATTTCTTTTTGTTCAGCCAAAATATTCAAATTTCTGTATACCGTCGCTTTGCTTATGTGCGGATGTTCTTTTACAATTGCCGCATATACTTGATCTGCGTCCGGATGATCCATATTCATGACGGTTTTGCTGATTAATTGTTTTTGAATTGTGTTTCTTCGATTCATAATTTTTTATTGATATTTATTCTTAATTAATATTATAGCACTTTTTTTAAAAAAGTCAAGAGGGCTCAAAATAATAATTGTGATAAATGTTTAAAAATTTTTTCTTGACGGCTTAAAAAATGCGTGGTATAATTAAATAAAATGTGTCAAAAAGATCGCGAAAGCCAACCGAAAAGGGTGCGGTTTGTAGAGCGACGGAGTGCGGGGATAATACAATATACAGCGATGAGCAGGAGGAGAGTATGAATTACGAAAAAACCGAGCTGTATTTCCTGCAAAAGGATGTACTGCGTCATTTCGGAGATGCGGACGGGCAGAAGATTTTTAATCGGGCTGCAAAATTGTACGCGGAACTTGTAGTGACGACGGATTATCATAACAGTGTTACGTTGGAACGGCAGTTAAAGCGATTGGTGTATCCGGTGATTGCATTTTATAAAACGTTATTGGCGTTCGGATATAAAATTCCGAACGCGCTCGGTATTGTTCGTACAGAAACGGATAAAGCGGCCAAAGAGACGGCAAAGGTTTTGGCAAGTCAGATGCGTCCGATTTTTCCATATAGAGCATTTAAGCGCAACATACGCAATTTTATGGAATATAAGTTTCCTGCCGGCGGCTGGAAGAGTGCCGATCTTTTGGTAAAGGGAAGAAAAATATCTTTTAAGATCGTAAACTGCGTTTATTATTCCATTACGGCAAAATTTGGTTGTCCCGAACTATGCACCGTATTTTGTGATTATGAGAGGAAAGCCTTTGACGGGTTACGTCCGCAGGTAGTCTTTGAATGTGACGGTACGTTGGCAAACGGGCATGAGTATTGCGATTTTGCGTTTTTGAAGGGATCAAAACATACGAAAAGCGAATAAGGAAATAATTGGCGGCGGGCAAAATTGCCCGCCGCTTGAATTTAAAAATAAAAGCGGGCGCTGAAAATTCAGCGCCCGCAAGAGCAAAATTGATTTATGCTTTATCATTGCTGCCGAGAACATCGATGATCTTATGTTTAACGATTTCTTTTACGGCAGCGCGTGCATCGCCGAGATACTGACGGGGGTCAAAATGGTCGGGATGTTCGGCAAAATGTTTACGGATTGCGGCCGTGCAAGCTACGCGCAAGTCAGAGTCAATATTGATTTTGCAGACTGCCATTGTAGCCGCTTTACGGAGCATTTCTTCGGGAATGCCGATCGCATCAGGCATCTTGCCGCCGAATTGGTTGATAATGGCAACGCGATCCTGCGGAACGGAGGAAGCACCGTGCAAGACGATAGGGAAGCCGGGAAGGCGTTTGCCGACCTCTTCAAGAATATCGAAGCGGAGCTGGGGTTTCTGTCCGGGCTTGAATTTATAAGCTCCATGGCTTGTCCCGATCGCGATAGCAAGGGAGTCGCATCCCGTTTTTTGCGTAAATTCAAAAACTTCGTCGGGTTGTGTAAAGCAAGCGTCTTCGGATTTGACGTTCACAGCGTCTTCAATGCCGGCGAGCTGACCGAGTTCGGCTTCAACGACAACCCCGCGGTCATGCGCGTATTCGACAACTTTTTTTGTGATTTCGATATTTTCTTTGAAAGCATGGTGCGAAGCGTCGATCATGACAGAAGTGAATCCGTCATCGATTGCGGATTTGCATGCTTCAAAATCGGCACCGTGGTCGAGGTGCATAACGATAGGCAGACCGGTCGTTTCAACGGCTGCGGCAATCAGGTGGCGAAGATAAACGGGGTTCGCATATTTTCTTGCGCCCGCGGAAACCTGCAAGATCAAAGGTGAATTGCATTCCTTGCCGGCTTCGACAATTCCCTGAATTGTTTCCATGTTGTTCACGTTGAATGCGCCGATCGCGTAGCCGCCGGCGTATGCTTTTTTAAACATTTCGGTCGATGTTACTAAAGGCATAAATAGATCCTCCGAATTGAATTTTCTTTCATTCAATATTTTACATCAAAATCGCGTAAAAATCAATCAGAATTTCAAAAATATATTGAAAATGCTTTATAATTTTTCGGATTGGTATTATAATAATAATCGTGCGGGTGAGTTCATCCGCCAAAGGAATATTGATGGTTTCTCCGTAAAACGGAGCAAAGGAGCGGTGTATGCGTGATCCGAGGATTGAAAAGCTTGCAGATGTGCTTGTAAATTATTCAGTAAGCTGTCAAAAAGGTGAGAAAGTTCTGATCGAGGCGCGGGGTATTGATTCCGAACTTGTCAAGGCATGTATAGAAAAGGTTTTTGCTGCAGGCGGATTTCCGTTTGCGGATGTAATCGATCTTTCTGTGGAACGTGCGTTGTTGCTTGGGACGGATGAAACACATTGTTCACTGCGCGCAAAGTACGCAAAATACCGTATGGAAGACATGGATTGTTACATCGGCATACGCGGCGGTGAGAATTCATTTGAGTTATCCGATGTGCCGGCGGATAAAATGCAGGTGTATGATCGTTTGTTTTCATTTCCGGTGCATCATGAAACGCGCGTCAAAAAGACGAAATGGGTAGTATTGCGCTATCCGAACCCGTCTATGGCGCAAAATGCCGGGTGTTCAACCGAGGCTTTTGAGGATTTTTATTTTAACGTTTGCACACTTGATTATTCGAAAATGGATCGGGCGATGGACGCTTTGCAGGCTTTGATGGAAAAGACGGACAAAGTGCGCATAGTTGCAAAGGATACCGATCTGACGTTTTCGATCAAAGGGATTCCTGCGATTAAATGTGCGGGGCATATGAATATTCCCGACGGAGAAGTGTATACTGCTCCTGTCAAAGACAGCGTAAACGGAGTTATTACGTATAATGCTCCCACCTTGGAGAATGGCATCAAGCATGAAAACGTGCGCCTGACCTTCAAGAACGGAAAAATAATTGAAGCGACTTCATCGCAAACCCGGGCTTTAAATGCCGTTCTTGATACGGACGAGGGCGCGCGCTACGTGGGTGAGTTTGCAATAGGTGTTAATCCTTATGTCACTTCGCCGATGCTGGATATTTTATTCGATGAAAAAATTTCGGGATCCATTCATTTTACGCCGGGGTGCAGTTATGACGATGCGTTCAACGGAAATAAATCGAGTGTACATTGGGACATGGTGCTTATTCAGACTCCCGCGTGGGGCGGAGGGGAAATTTGGTTCGACGATGTCTTGATACGAAAAGACGGTCGGTTTGTTTTGGAAGAACTTAAATGCCTCAATCCCGAGAACCTGAAATAAAGCGGAATATCGGAAAGATATGGCGCGGATTCATGTGTGAGAGGGCGGATTGAAAAATGCGTCCATGGAGAATTTGCACAAATTTTCCTTCGCAGAAATGCAATTTTTTCGAAATTTCAAGGAACTTATGTAAACTCATTGACTAAATTTTGTCAATTTGCTATAATAAGACTGCTGAAAAAAAGCAATAAAAATCTTTATTTATAAACGGAGGTTTATTCTCATGGCAAATGTAAGAGTTGCGATCAACGGATTTGGCCGTATCGGCCGCCTCGCGTTCCGTCAGATGTTCGGCGCGAAGGGGTACGAAGTCGTTGCGATCAACGATTTGACCAGCCCTGCAATGCTTGCGCATCTTCTCAAGTACGATTCCGCACAGGGTCGTTATGCATTGGCGGACAAGGTTTCCGCGACGGAAAACTCGATTATCGTTGACGGAAAAGAGATCAAGATTTATGCGGAAAAAGACGCGAAAGATCTGCCTTGGGGCGAGATCGGCGTTGATGTTGTTTTGGAATGCACGGGCTTCTATTGCTCCAAGGCAAAGAGCCAGGCGCACATCGATGCGGGCGCAAAGAAAGTCGTTATTTCTGCTCCCGCCGGCAATGATCTGCCTACGATCGTATATAGCGTAAACGAAAAGACGCTGAAAGCTACGGATACAATTATTTCCGCGGCTTCCTGCACGACGAACTGCCTCGCACCGATGGCGAATACGCTCAACAAGTATGCGAAAATTAAGAAAGGTTATATGACCACCATCCATGCTTATACCGGTGACCAAATGACGTTGGACGGACCTCATCGGAAAGGTGATCTCCGCCGTGCACGTGCTGCTGCCGTGAACATTGTTCCGAACAGCACCGGTGCCGCAAAGGCGATCGGTTTGGTTATTCCTGAACTCAACGGCGTTTTGGACGGATGCGCACAGCGCGTGCCTGTTCCTACCGGCTCTCTGACCCAGCTTGTTGCCATTGTGGAAGGTGAGGTCGATAAAGACGGTGTGAATGCTGCTATGAAAGCGGCTGCTTCCGATTCGTTTGGGTATACCGAAGACGAAATCGTATCTTCCGATATCGTCGGCATTACCTACGGTTCGCTCTTTGACGGCACGCAGACAAAATGCATGCCTATGGGTGACGGAACAACGCTTGTGAAAGTTGTCTCCTGGTATGATAACGAGAACTCTTACACCAGCCAGATGGTTCGTACCATCAAATATTTTGCTGAGTTGAAGTAATATCAAGTTAAATTCAGCAGCCCTGTCGGTGCAGACGCACCGGCAGGGCTTTTTATTGTATAAAGAAAACCTCCCGCTAAGCGGGAGGAAAAAAGAAGCGGAAGCGTTGCAAAGAAAAACCTCCAATGATAGAATGTAAGTGGCTACCAACCGCAAACAAAAATCAAAGGAGGACTCAAAGATGAGTGAATTAAGTTTAGCACATTGCAAGTATGAATGCAAGTATCATGTAGTATTTGCTCCAAAATTTCGAAGGCAGGTAATCTATGGAAAAATTAAAAGTGAAATCGGAAAGATACTGCGTAAGTTATGTGAATATAAAGGGATAGAAATTTTGGAAGCAAATGCGTGTCCGGATCATATCCATATGTTGCTAATAATACCGCCAAAATATAGTATAGCACAAGTGATGGGATATCTGAAAGGAAAAAGCAGTTTAATGATATTCGACAAGTTTGCGAACTTAAAATATAAGTACGGGAACAGGCATTTCTGGTGCAAAGGATACTATGTAAGTACGGTAGGGCGAAATGAAAAGAAGATAGCGGAATATATACAAAATCAGTTGCAAGAAGACCAAGCGACAGAACAAATGACAATGAAAGAGTATATAGACCCGTTTGGAGAAGAAGGCAAAAAATAAGGCTGCTTTAGCAGCAGCCTGAGAAAAATTGCGGTTGGCAGCTTTTTCATCGTGCGAATAGCACTGCCAGTACCATGCCCTTATAGGGCTTATGCAAACTACGCGTTCAACGCGTAGTTATGATTTATTATGCATATGGTAAGCTACTTACACCATTTTAATGATGCTGCCGCTTTTGTATTGTTTTTTAAATAGTTGATTTAACATAGATTTTATGCTATTATAGAAAAAATGTCTTTTGGGAGAGATACAATGATCCGTAAGATCGAAAATAAAGACAGGTCGGTTTTTTTAAAACTTTCGAATATGTTTTACGATTCGGCCGCTGTTTTGCATGCATTGCCGCAAAAATATCACGAAGATGCGTTTGATGAATTGATGCGCAGCGACGCGTATGCGCAGGCTTTTATTCTTGAAAAAGATGGCAAAGCGGTGGGATATGCTTTGAATGCCGAAACCTATTCCAGGGAAGCGGGCGGGAAAGTTTTGTGGCTGGAAGAGCTGTTTGTTTTGGAAGAATACAGAAGTTGCGGGATTGGCCGTGAATATTTTTCATATATCGAAAAGTATGCGTTTGATAACGGGTTTGCACGCATTCGGTTGGAAGTCGAAGATTCGAATGTGCGTGCTCGTTCTTTGTATGAAATTCTTGGATATCGTCCGCTGGAATATCGCCAGATGTACAAGAACCTAAAAAATATATAAACAACTCTTAGGCGGCTCGTTGGTAAGAAAAAGAAAAGAGCAATCATTTGATCGGAGACTGAAACAGCGACTTTACGATCAATAAATTTTTTGTTCCGGTCGCATGTTTGTCGAGCCTTGCATACAATGAATAAGGGAGACTATCTTCCTATTTTATTTACAAGGGGACAAATTTATGTGCTTGCTTTATTCTGTGCTTTTCGGGTGCGGTAATTCGCGGCGTTCGTGCGGATGTTCGAATCGTTCACGGGAGAGTCATTCCGAGTGCAATACCTATGAAACGTGCGGATGTACGGAAATGGCCAATGCTCGTCAGTGCGGTTGCCATTGCCGTTGTTGCAGCGGGTTCGGACGCCATGGTGAAAATTGTGTGTGCTGCGATGAATGTTATTATCGTCGGCAGTATGCTTTGTGCGACAATTCCGCTTCCAATAACTGCAATTCCTGTACCGAAAGCAGAAATTGGTGTTATTCCTGCGGAGAAACCGGAAACAATCGTTGCTCCTGCAATCAGGGGTTTTACGGTAATTAAAACGGCTAATAAGTAAAAGGGCGGCGAAAGCCGCCCTTTTCATGTTTTGATCGGAGAATCCTTGATTTTTTTATAAAAAAGATGTAAAATATAAAAAATGCGGCTGTGGCGAAATTGGCAGACGCGCCGGACTTAGAATCCGGTGGGCAACCTTGCAGGTTCAAGTCCTGTCAGCCGCACCATATGATACACCTATTGCAATCCGACCCCGTGAGGTTGGACAGCAATAGGTGTTTTGTTTTTATTAAAAGAGAGGGCGGATAAATTATCGAAGAGCTGTCAAATTAATATATTCTGCTCAATTTTGTAAAGTGCGCATTAAAAAGACATTAAAGAAGAATCAGCAGATCGGGAAGTTGTTAAACTTTTCGGGAGCAAAATGGTGATAACGGTACCTGCCCCGAGTTTACTTTTGATTATTGGAGTAACACCTGTCAACAATAAAAATCGTTCTTTGGAGTTTTTGATACCGCAAGAAGAATCGGATATTTTGTCAGTATCAAAGCCGATTCCGTTGTCGCTGATTTCCAATAAAATGCCGTCATCCGTTAGAGATGAAGAAATTTTGATATAACCATCCGCTTTTTCAATTACTTTGCTGTATTTTATGGCGTTTTCAACATATGGCTGCAGGGAAAGCACAGGAATAAGGAAATCTTCAAAATCAATATCAAAAATGACATTAAAATCCTTTCCGCTGCGGATATCTTCAAGCTTTATGTAGGTTTGGATATTGTCAAGCTCCTGATCAAAAGGTACAAAATCCTTGTTGAGCGCTTCGGTGTTTGCTCTTAAGTGTTGCGAAAATAAAGTCATGGCGTAGTCGCCTTTTTTGCTGTCCTGGTGGTATAGAGCTTTTATAAACGTCAAAGCATTAAAAATAAAATGCGGTTTTATTTGCGCGCGTAACGCTTGTGATTTTATGGTCTCGTTCTGTAATTTGTATTGGAGAGCTTTTAGCGCTGTTTTATCGACATGAACGATCCAATGAACATATACGACTGCATATAAAAATATGACGGCAATAGTATGGACCGAAGCTATTCCGTAAGGATTGCCGTTGATCCACCCGGGGCCGTTTAAAGTATCGGACAGAGAAAGACCGCAGACGATGCTCATGATAAATCCGGTTGCGAAAAAGTTAAAGTTTTCTTTTTTTTCTTTGAAGATCAATATGCACAGATAGATGAACAAAATCAAAATTGCGGCGATCGAAACAAAATAAATAAAACGTTGCCAATTAAAAAATAAAGCGACGGTATATGCTGCTGCGGATATGGCGCAGCACACCAAAGCGAGAGTTGCCTGCTTTTTGGGGACGGATAATTTATATGTATAGTTCCAAAAAACAAACAGGCTGATGATTGATAAAATAAAAAACATATAATGCAGGGCATTAAAGGGGAGGGGGTCCGGTTGCAGGCCGAAATTAATAAAAAAAGCCTGCATGTCAAAGGAAAAAATATAGTAAAAAGTCAACGAAACGGCTAAAAAAACGGTATGCCATGTAGAAGTTGAAATTTTTTTTGCCGCAACGATTTCAACAATCAGCAAAATTATCAGCAAAGATAACGTAATTGCTTGTAGTATATTGGATACATTGTCGAATGAACTTCCTTGACTTGGAGATCGGAAAGCTTGCAAAAAAAGGTATAAGGTTCCGGAGAAAAACAAAGCAAGTTCAACCAAGACAAAAACCGTAATTTTAATATGTCTTTTTTTATCCATAGTTATATTATAACAAAACGAAATAAAGCAGTCAAGTTATGGAGTAAAATTTTGTTCTGTGCCTTATTTTGCTTACAGCGATAGAAAAATTAACGAGCTTAAACGTTTTCGGCAGGTCGAATTGTCACCCTTTAATACATATTTGGTTGACAATCGGATAAGTGTCTGCTATACTCTTTGTATGAGTATAAAGGAAGATATTTATCGCGCCCTCGATTCGGAAAGGGGCAAGCATTTTTCCGGAGAAGAATTAGCACAAAAATTCGGAGTCAGCCGCAATGCTGTTTGGAAGGCGGTCAAGGCTTTGAAAAGGGAAGGACTGGTAATTGAAGCAGGGACGAATCGCGGTTATGTATTGCAACCGGGAAACGATCTGCTTACTCCAAACGGAATAAAAAAAAATTTGAACTTTGATTGTTCGATTTTGGTAGAAAGATCGGTTGGGTCAACGAACGATGAAGCGAAAAAGATGGCCGCAGATTTTGCGCCCGAATGGAGCGTAGTTTTCGCTGAAGAACAGACTGCGGGGCGGGGAAGATATTCGCGACCGTTTTATTCGCCGCAGGGAGCCGGGCTATATCTAAGCATTCTCTTGCGTCCGAAATTTACGGCAGGCGATACGCTTTTTATCACGACGAGCGCTGCGGTTGCGGTTTGTGAGGCAATAGAGAGTGTGAGCGGAAAGAAGTGCGCTATCAAATGGGTAAACGATGTCTTCATGGGGGGAAAAAAGGTATGCGGAATTTTGACGGAAGCCTCATTTGATGTGGAGAACGGAAAACTCTCTTATGCAATAGTCGGGATCGGGATAAATGTGCGGGACTCTGCTTTTCCACAGGAACTGAAAGGGATAGCAACGTCTGTGTTTGGTATGGACAGGTATCCTTCGGATACGCGTGCAAAACTTGCGGCAAAGCTTTTGGAACGTTTTCGTTATTATTACGAGAGAATTCCGCAACGCGCATTTTATGAAGAATATAAACGCAGGTCTTTTGTAATAGGAAAAGAAGTGGATGTTTATTCCGGCGATAAAAGCGGCGAGGGTACTGTTTTGGATCTTGAAAAGGATTGCTCTCTGCGTATTCGTTATAAGGACGGCAAGGAGTCTTTGCTTGTTGCCGGAGAGGTCAGTGTAAAACCTAAAAAGTGATTTAAGAGGTAGTATGTCAGATATAAATAGAGAGAAAAACGGGGCATTGGTGCGTCGCGGGGTAAAAGCGGCAAAGATCGCAAAGTGCGCGATTTTTGTGGTTTTAATGGTCGTTGCAACGTACATACAGATCCCTTTTCCTTTTGTGCCGTTGACTTTTCAAACAGTCGTGGCCGTTTTGGCAGGGCTTTTATTGGGGGCAAAGTGGGGGGCCGCATCGATAGCCGTTTATGTTTTTATGGGACTGTTGGGGTTGCCGGTATTTACAGGCGGAGGCGGGTTTTCATATGTATTGAATCTAACGTTCGGATATACGATCGGCTTCATAGTAGCGGCATTCGTTTCCGGACTGATTGCAGGATCGGGACAACCT
This sequence comes from uncultured Clostridia bacterium, assembly GCA_944328495.1. Taxonomy (GTDB): domain Bacteria; phylum Bacillota; class Clostridia; order Christensenellales; family Borkfalkiaceae; genus Borkfalkia. Next base: position 633 of record CALVHR010000051.1, on the reverse strand, counting down.
ACTCTTTTAAGAACTATGATCGCTGCAATTTGCGGGTTTCTGGTCAATTATGCGGTCGGGATTCCGTATTTTGCGATCATATATCATTTTTATATGCATAACAGCGGGGTATGGCAGATCGTTGTTACAGGAAATCTTATATATATGCCCAAAGATTTGATTTTGTGTGTTTTGGCGGCATTTTTAGCGAGGTCTGTCCGAAAAGCGATACATCCGAAGATTTGATCGAATAACCTACAAATTTTAAGCATTATAAAAAAGGTTTGTTCAGGATTTCTGATTTAGTGGTGAAAGAATCATTGACAAATAATTTTTCTTTTGATATAATAAACAGGCTGTCGAGGTGTAGCGCAGTTTGGTAGCGCGCTTGGTTCGGGACCAAGAGGTCGTGGGTTCAAGTCCCGTCACCTCGACCATGTTTAGTGGATAAAAATGCTGTCCACTGCAAAAACCCTGAAAAATGATGAGTTTTTCAGGGTTTTTTGCTATTTTTAGGGCAAAAACGAGGCTTTTGTGCTTCTTGAAAACAGGTTTCGATTTTATACTGTCTTTTAGAAGTTTTTGAGTAAAAACAGGACTTGAACCTTAATGTATACTTTTGTTATTTTAGAGAATGACTAAATTTCTTTAAAA
>CALVHR010000050.1 GCA_944328495.1 uncultured Clostridia bacterium | reverse complement strand
TTTACATTTCCAAACACCACAAGATTTGTTTGAACAAAATCTTGTCAAGTGTTGCACTTAGTTTGACAATTCATCGTTATCGAGCATGATTTCAACAGCATTATTTTACTTTTACAGTAAAGTCGCCGTTGCTTGCACCGATTTCAATAGTATTGTTGGGTTGCAGGTCCTGGGAAAGCATAGTACGTGCGATCATTGTCTCGATTTTGCTCTGCAAGTATCTCTTCAACGGACGTGCACCGTAAATAGGATCATAACCGTTTTCGATAATGAGATCTTTCGCAAGAGGGGTGATTTCCAGTTTCAGCTGTTTTTCTTTCAACCGCTCAGAGAGATCGCGGATCAACAGGTCGATGATCTTGGTAATATTGTCTTTTGTAAGAGGTTTATAGTATACGATTTCATCCAAACGGTTCAAAAATTCAGGCCTGAAACTTTGCTTGAGAAGCGTGCTGACCTTTTCTTTTGCATCTTCGGAGATTTCCCCGTTTTCGTCGATCCCGTCGAGCAGATAGGAAGAACCGAGGTTGGACGTTAAAATGATGATGGTGTTTTTAAAGTCGACCGTACGTCCTTGCGAATCGGTGATTCTGCCGTCGTCAAGTACCTGCAGTAAAATATTGAATACATCCGGGTGAGCCTTTTCGATTTCATCGAAGAGGACAACGGAGTAAGGTTTTCTGCGGACCGCTTCCGTAAGTTGGCCGCCTTCGTCGTAGCCGACATATCCGGGAGGCGCACCGATCAAACGAGATACGGAGAATTTTTCCATATATTCGGTCATATCGATGCGGACGAGATTATGTTCGTCATCGAACAGGCTTTCGGCGAGTGCTTTGGCAAGTTCTGTTTTACCTACGCCGGTAGGGCCCAGGAACAGGAAGGAACCGATCGGTCGGTTCGGATCCGCTATCCCTGCGCGCGAACGCAGGATCGCTTCAGTCACCTTGGTAACGGCTTCGTCCTGACCAATTACGCGTTGATGCAAAACGTCGTCGAGATGTAATATTTTTTCACGTTCTCCTTCCATCAGTTTCGCAAGGGGAATGCCGGTCCAGCGGGAAACTACGCGGGCAATCTCTTCTTCGGTGACCGTATCGCGCAGCAAGGTGTTTTTCGGTTTTTCGCTCTTTTGCGCTTCTTCGAGTTTCTTCTGCAATTCGGGCAAACGGCTATATTTCAGTTTTGCAGCCGTTTCATAGTCGCCGATACGCTGAGCGGCTTCGATTTCGCCGTTGACTTTTTCGATTTCGGCTTTTGTGTCCGATACGATGTGGATACTTGCTTTTTCGGTATTCCACTGTGCCTTCATTTCGTTAAATTTGTCGCGAAGTTCGGCAAGTTCTTTTTGCAGTGCGCTGAGCCTCTCTTTGGAAAGGGAATCCGTCTCTTTTTTAAGGGCCATTTCTTCGATTTCGAGCTGCATGATTTTGCGGGCAATATCATCCATTTCCGTAGGCATGGAGTCAATTTCCGTTCGAATCGTTGCGCAAGCTTCGTCAACAAGGTCAATTGCTTTGTCCGGCAGGAACCTGTCCGAGATATAGCGGTGCGAAAGGGTTGCGGCGGCAATGAGCGCCTGGTCGTGGATCTGCACACCATGGAAAACCTCGTAGCGTTCTTTCAAACCGCGCAGAATGGATATCGTATCTTCGACGGTCGGTTCATCAACCATAACAGGCTGGAACCTGCGTTCAAGAGCCGCATCTTTTTCAATGTATTTACGGTATTCATCCAAAGTCGTCGCACCGATACAGTGCAGTTCGCCGCGGGCTAGCATAGGTTTGAGCAGGTTGCCTGCATCCATCGCACCGTCCGTTTTCCCTGCGCCGACTATTGTGTGCAATTCATCAATGAATAAGATGATCTTGCCTTCGCTCTTTTTGATTTCGTTAAGGACGGCTTTGAGCCTTTCTTCGAATTCACCGCGGAATTTTGCGCCTGCGATGAGCGAGCCCATATCGAGGGCGAAAATTGTCTTATTTTTCAGTCCCTCGGGGACATCACCGCGAACGATACGTTGGGCAAGGCCTTCGGCAATCGCTGTTTTGCCGACACCGGGTTCGCCGATGAGTACGGGATTGTTCTTGGATTTTCTCGAAAGGATTCGGATGACGTTACGTATTTCGTTGTCACGCCCGATGACAGGATCAAGTTTTTGGTCCTTTGCGCGCTGAACAAGGTCAAAACCGTATTTTGACAGCGCGTCGTAGGTGTTTTCGGGTTCGTCGCTTGTGACGCGGTCTGTTTTGACTTTTTTGAGTTCCGTCAGGAAGCTTTCTTTGGTAATTCCCAATGAACGAAATATATTTTTAATCTCGTCCGTCGCATGGTCAAAAATGGAGAGCATAATATGTTCTACCGAAACATATTCGTCTTTCATCGAATTGGCAAGCCGTTCCGCTTCGTTGAAGATTTTGTCTGTCACGGGCGATATATATATTTTATCGGGTTCTCTTCCGCTTCCGCTGACCGCAGGAATTTTTGCGATGGCACCGTCAAGCAGGGCAAGCATATTGTCGGTATCCACACCCGATTTTTTCAAAAGCTGAGGGATAAGCCCGTTTTCCTGGTCGACGAGAGCATAGAGCAGATGTTCGGGCATAATCTGCATGTTCTGATTTTCAATGGCAATACTTTGTGCCGACTGTACGGCTTCGAGAGCCTTTTTTGTAAATTTCTGTGCATTCATAACGTTCACCTCCTTTCGTTGTCGTTATATCAGCTGAACGCCGCTGTTGAGATATGCAAGATATCTCTGTTCGATTTGTTCCGTAGAATTATATTTGCCGGCAAGGAAGTCTTTCAGCATTTCATCAAATGTCGCGATATATTTACTGATCGCGTTGCCGATTTGCTCCTCGGTGTAATCCGAATCGTTCGGTACGGCAAAAGTTCTGAGGAATTTTCCGTTTTCCATCCCGTATTCGATTGCGCCCGGTGTAAAAAATTGTTTGATATAAATATTTTCCAGTTGCATCCAGATTTTGAAAAAACGCGTCAGATCGACGAGAAGTTCGGGGGATTGCGTTCGGAAAATAATTTTCAGCTGTCCGATCGTCTGTTGCGGTGTCCTGTACATTTCCACTTCGTAGCGGATTGTAGGGCGGTAATGATATTGCAGCGGGCTCTTGATCGACATCGTCATATCATTGGGTTGCGCATTGAGCATATATCCGCCGATCTTACCGATATAATTTTCGATGATCTCAAAGATGTTCTGCACATGCTTTTCGGGGGTAATCAATGAAACATATTCGGCAAGGATCTGATTGATCAGGTTGGAGCGGTTTGTGCTCTTTTCCGTTGCCAGTTTGTCGATTTCCCGGATCACATCTTCCGCGAGCATCAGACTGTACATGTTTTTCTTCACGGTCTTGCCTCCTTATTTTAATTTGCTACTATTATATCTCTTTTTTTAAATTTGTCAACAGTTTTATATAAAAATTTTTACAAAAGTTTAAAAACATAGTTGCCAACACGATCGGAAGAGGGTATAATAGATCACAGTAATCAAACGGAGGGGAATTTATGCTGATCCAGGAAAGTATTGAACGGTGCTCAGAAATAATGATTTACAGAGATGGCGTGCTTACGGCATGCCGATCGGGGGAGCCTTGCTTTTTGAAAATATTGAATGCATGGAAAGAAATGACGGCTGAGGCGATCCAAATGCCGGCTTTTGGCGTAAGCATAGACAGCTTGACGCGCAAAGAAATGACAGAAGGAATTTGGGTCGAATTTAAATTTCAAAAAGATTCGGAATTTGACGGAATGCCTTTTCAAAGGTTGCTCGTTTCGGTCAAGCCTGAAAATACCGGATTCAATCTGATTCGTTATTGGGACGGAGGGTATAACGGCCGTTGCTTTTATCTGGATCTCAGAAAAAGATCCATGAAAGATTTTTATTCTGTGTTAATGAATTTGTAACAAGTGATTCACGCGAATAATCCGTAAAGAATACAATGATAATAAGTATGTTTTTACGGAGGAAGTACGAATTTGGAATGGCTGATGGGGCTGCCGCCGTGGATACAGGCGCTTTTTGCAACGTTTTTTACTTATTCTATGACGGCGCTTGGGGCTGCATTTGTCTTTTTATCGAAAAGGTGTAATGTTCGCGTTTTAAACATGATGCAGGGAAGCGCCGCTGGGATCATGATCGCGGCAAGCTTTTTTTCATTATTGTTGCCCGCTAAAGAGCGGTTGGAGGCAGACAGTACTGCGGCGACGGTTGCTTTGGTACTGGCTGTCGGCTTCTTGGCGGGCGGTTTTTTTATATTATTGTCCAATGCGGGAATGGCACGGCTGAGTGTGTTTTCGGAAGAAAAAAAGCGAAGCGGAGCACTTACTTGTTTTGCGATAACCTTGCACAATATTCCGGAAGGATTTGCTGTCGGTGTTGCGTTTGGTTCGCTTACAGGCGAATACAGTGCATGGATTTCTGCCGTAATGCTTGCGTTTGGCATCGGTGTGCAAAATTTTCCGGAAGGTCTGTGTGTCTCCATGCCTTTGCGTAAACAAGGTTTTTCTGCGGGAAAAGCATTTTTCTTCGGTCAATTTTCAGGAATTGTCGAAATAGTTGCGGGCGTGTTGGGTGCCGTAGCCGTCGGATTCATCTCGTCGCTCTTGCCGTGGGCGCTTGCCTTTTCTGCGGGTGCAATGATAGCCGTTTCCTGTACGGAACTGATCCCGTCCTGCGTGGCGGAAGGAAAGATTACGGCGGCTTGCGGCGTAACCTTCGGTTTTGCGCTGATGATGCTTTTGGATGTTTTGCTCGGATAATTTTTTTTGTCAGGTATATTTTTGCCGAACATAGCCGATAATTTAAACTATGGAAAAGAGAATTATTCAGGAAAATGAAAAAGAAGGCGATCCTATATCTGAAGAGATGCAAGACGTTACCGAAAGATCGTCCGAAGAAAAATCGCGGGCCGAACGATTGAAAAAAACTGTGATTATAGTCGGCGCATCCTCGGGTATCGGATATGAAACGGCTTTGCGGTTGATTGGAAGAAATTTCAATGTCGCCAATATTTCCAGAACGCCATGTTCTTTGGGACACGTGATAAATTATGCGGCTGACGTAACTGTCGGGGAAACGATGGAAAAAGCGATCGCTGAACTTGCAACCAAAGCCGAAAACCTTTACGGGCTTGTGTACTGTGCAGGGTTTTCGATGGCAGCCCCGATCGAATATGCAGCGGAAAAAGATTACAGGTATCTTTTTGAAGTGAATTATTTCGGTGCGCTGCGGGCGATTCGTGCCGTTGCGCCGTTCTTGAAAAAAAACGGCGGGCGAATTGTGCTGGTCAGTTCGATGGGAGGCATGTTTCCCGTCGCATTTGACAGCTTTTACAGCAGCTCCAAAGCTGCGGTCGATATGCTTGTAAAAAGTGCAGCACTGGAACTTGAACCCTATAATATTCGTTTAAGTTCGGTACAGCCGGGCGGGACGTCTACGGGATTTACATTTAAGCGCAAGATTTACAGCGATGCCGAAAATCGTGATTATGCGGCAAAAGTAAAACGGGCAACGGCGGCGCTTGCAAACATGGAGCAGGGAGGAATGAGTGCGGGTGAAGTTGCTCGTGAAGTGGTCAATGTTCTCTCCGAAAAAAATCCGCCTCTCTTGTTGCAGTGCGGAAACCGAAACAAGTTTTTTGCGGTCGTAAAGCGTATTTTGCCTGACCGCACAACCCAGTATATCAATAAAAAAATTTATAAACAATAGATAAATATGATTGAATCGCCCCGCACAGAGATGTGCAGGGCGATAAAACTTTAAAAACGGTGAATAATGCTATTGTATAAAAATAAAAAGACGGCTTGCGAATTTTTTGCTTCTGTGTTACAATGGTATGGATATAAGAATCTTGTGAGGAGCAAATCAAATGGAATTATTGACGGAAAAGCGTGTATGTCAACTTTTACAAAAACAGAAAGTTTTTTTTGCAAGCGGACAAACTTTGCCGATCACATTTCGGATCGAAATGCTTCATAAATTGAAAAACGCGATCTTGGCAAATCAGTCAAAACTCGAGCAGGCTCTTTTTGCCGACCTCGGTAAAAGCAGACAGGAAAGTTATTCGTCCGAGATCGGGTTTGTTTTGAGCGAAATTACACATAGTTGCAGTCATTTGAAAAGATGGATGCGGCCCATTCGCGTCAAGTCGCCGATGACTGTTTTCAGCTCCAAAAGTTGCGTAATGAAACAGCCGTACGGAAGCGTATTGATCATCGGTCCGTTTAATTATCCCTTCCAGTTGTTGATCGAGCCGCTTGTGGCCGCAATTTCAGCAGGGAATTGCGCGGTGCTCAGCCCTTCGGAGCTTACTCCCAATACCGCGGACGTGATACGAAAAATGATCGGAGAAATTTTCGATGAGGCTTTTGTTTTTTGCGCAGAAGGGGGCATCGAGAATAACGGGGTTTTGATACGGAGTAAATTTGACAAGATCTTTTTCACGGGGAGCATCAATGTCGGCAAGATCGTGATGCGTGCCGCGGCAGAAAATCTTGTACCCGTCACTTTGGAACTTGGCGGAAAAAGTCCGGTCATTGTGGATGAATCTGCAAAGCTGGCCACAGCATGCGAGCGGATCGTGTGGGGGAAATTTATGAATGCGGGGCAAACGTGCGTCGCTCCCGACTATGTCTTTGTGGCGAAGTCTATTTTTAAGCAATTTATCGAAGAATTGGAAAATACGATCATCCGTTTTTATGGGGATGAAGTCCGCAGCAATCCCGATTACGGAAGAATCGTAAATGATTGTCATATGAAGAGGCTTTGCGGTATTTTACAAAAAGATGAGCAGAGTATTGTATTCGGGGGAGAGACGGACGAAACAACACGTTTTATCGGACTGACAATCCTTTGCCCGAAGAATGCAGCCGAAGCCGCCTGTATGCAGGAAGAAATTTTCGGACCGCTCCTGCCTGTTTTTGCTTATGATAGGACAGAGGAGGCGCTTGCCTATATAAATGCAAACGAAAAACCGCTTGCTCTGTATATTTTTGCGGAAAACAAAGCGAAGATCGAATATATATTGAAAAACACGAGCTCGGGCGGCGTTTCAATCAACGATACCGTCAGTCACATAATCAATCAGAACTTGCCTTTTGGCGGTGTCGGTCAGTCGGGGATGGGGAACTATCACGGCGAATTTGGTTTTCTTGCTTTTACCCATTTGCGAAGTGTCCTCAGACGTTCTACCCGTATAAAACTCAGACTGGCGTTTCCGCCTTTCAGCGACAAAAAATTAAAGGCGATAAAAAAATATATGAAATAAATTGAAAGCGGTCTGTCCCTCGGCGCCGAATGGGCGAAAAGGCAGGCCGCAATTGAACAGAACGCCCGGCACGTATCGTGCCGGGCGTTGTTTTCCGAAAACTGTGCATCCTCCGTTGAAACAACATGCCGAAGCGTAAAAACCGCAGGTAACTCCTTCAAAGCTACCTCATGGCACACGGACAAATCCGCTTAGTGCTGCTATATCCCTATCCTGACACGGTTCACGGCAGCCCGTTGCATAAGACCTTGCTATCAACATTCCTTACGGAGCGCAGCCTTCCACACGCTGATCCGAAGGAGGCATTCGGTTCTGCTATAGCGGATTGCAGATACAGGGCACCGCTAACTCCCCACCTAGCACAGCAAAAATATTGTATACCAAATCTGCTTTTTTTGCAACTGTTTTGCGGGTAAGTTCAGAAAATATTAGCCGTTCAAAGTGCCGTAAAATGCGGGGTTTTCGTCAGAAATGTAAGGCCTTCGCCCGTTAAAATGCGTTCGCCTTGGTACGAAAAAATTATTTGGATAAAATTGTTATAAATCATTGACAAATAGATAAAATGTTTTAAAATAATACTGACAAAACGATTGGATGAGCGTATTTTATTATGACCATTTTCATTTACGGTATGCGCTTTTGGAAAAGACACGTTCCGCTTGCGATCCTTTGCTTATTCATGGGATGGATCGGGATCTTGATGGATCTCGCATTGCCGCTTCTGAGCGCCCTGTTTGTCGATTATCTGCTGAACTATGATCCGCAAGCGGTTGCGGACGGGAATTTGTTTGCTTTTTTGGCGGACGGAAGATTCGGCGAACCTGAAACATGGAAATTGTTTGCGTCCGTTGCGATCGTATTTGTGAGTTTCCTGCTTGTTCGTGAAATTCTTATTTATTTCCGCAATGTTCTGTTTCAGTGGAACGGCCTTGAGATGGAAAACGAGTTGCGCGATATTACTTACAAAAAACTCGTGGACTTGGACAGTGCCACTGTTTCCTCGTACAATACGGGAGAATTGCTGACGACGCTTTCGGCGGACATCATTACTTTTAAAGAAATGTACAGCCGCGTCCTGCAAAATTTGGGCGACAGCTTTTTTGTTCTCGCTGTATCGAGTGCCATACTGGCACTGAACAGTGCGTATATGCTCATTATCCCGGCGTTGATTGCTCCGTTTTTACTGACGGCGCTTGTACGTTATACACGAGCGGCACGAAAAGTATCAAAAAAAATTCGCACGAGCAATGCAGATATGAATCTTTGCGTGCAGGAAAATATCAATGCGGTACGACTTATCCGATCGTTTGCCAATGAGGAATATGAGGAAAACAAATTTGATCGAGTAAACGCGCGTCTTCGCGGTTCTTATTGGGAGCAAGTGGATATTTCTGCGAAATACGGCATGATCTTTAATGTCATCCGGCAGCTTGCTTATATAGCGACCATCGCAATCGGTACGGTGATGGTGTTGACTGGGAAATTTTTGGTCGGCATCATGACGGCATGCGTTACATATGTGCAGAAGATCATGGATCATCTTACTCAGATAAGCAATAACTTGTACCAATTGCAGTACGGTTTGGTATCGGGAGGACGGATCATGGATTTTCTGGAGAAGAAAACCAAAATCCCCGAATCCGAACATCCCGATAAGATCCGCGCAGTCCCGAATATCGAATTGCATGACGTATCGGTGAGCGAAGACGGCAAAGCTCTTCTCAAACATATCAATCTCAATATACCTTACGGAAAAAAAGTAGGGATTATGGGCGGGACTGGTTCTGGCAAAAGCGTCCTTTTAAAATCGTTGGTACGTATTTATGAGGTGACTCAAGGGAGTATTACGATCAACGGAAAAGACATCCGCACCTATGAGTTGGACGATCTTCGTAATGAATTTGCATATGTGTTTCAGGATGTTTTTCTGTTTTCAAACACGATCGATGCGAACATAGCGTTTTATGCCCCGGAAATCGATAAAGAAGCGGTACGAAAAGTAGCAGCGCAGGCGCAGGCGAGCCGTTTTATTGAGAGCTTGCCGCAAGGTTATGAGACGATTGTCGGCGAAAAGGGTTTGGGTCTTTCCGGCGGACAGAAACAGAGGGTATCCATTGCGCGCGCATTGCTGAAAAATGCACCCGTACTTGTGCTTGACGATGCGTCCAGCGCCCTGGATGCGATCACGGAGCGAGCTCTGATGGCAAGCATCAAAGAAAATTATCCGGAGCATACCATTCTGATAGCGGCGCATCGTGTTTCAAGCGTGGCGGATTGTGACGAGATTTTGTATATGCAGGACGGGGAAATAATTGAAAGGGGAACGTTTGAGGAGTTGATGCAAAAGAACGGTGTATTCGCCGGTATTTACAGATTGCAGACTTCGGAAGCGCAGGCAGAAGTTGCGGCAGAGGATTGCCCGAAAGCATTGGCGGAGGACAAATCATGACGCAGAGAAATACGTATTTTCAGGATGAGATTGTCGCAAACGATAAGATCGATGTCAAAAACCTAAAAAGATTGCTCCGATATGCTTTACCGCATAAAAAATTGCTGGCGTTTGTATTGGGGATCATGCTTCTTGCCGTCGGCGCGTCCATGATCACGCCTGTCCTCCTTCGGCATATTATCAATACGGTTATTCCGAATTCCGATTACAAACAATTTTATCTTGCGCTGGGCGGATTTGTGCTCTGCGGGCTTGCGGAGATTATTATTACATTTTATCAACAGCGCAGTCTCGGACGCATGGGGCACGGTATCATAGCGGATATCCGTCACGACATATTTTATAAGTTACAGGCATTGCCGTTTGATTATTTTGACAATCGCCCGGCAGGGAAAATTGTTGTCCGCGTTACCGATTATATAAATGAATTGGCGGAATTCTTCACAAACTATTTGATGAATTTTATACTGAATATCGTCAAGATAGTGGTCGTGACTGTTTTCATGCTGGTGCAAAGTCCGTTTTTGACCCTTGTCGTTTATTCGGCGATCGTACCGCTGACGTTCGGTGTATTATTGATCCGCACAGCGATACGGAAATTGTTTCGCGCGCATCGCGCAAAAGTATCCAATCGATCGGCTTTTATTATTGAGTCGATCATGGGCGAAAAGATCATTCAGAATTATAACCGTACGACCTATAACGAAAAGGTTTATCATGATTTGCAGCAAGACAGCGCAAAAACCTGGATGCGCATCGTGCGCCGCAATGAGCTCAATACGCCTGTCGTCGAATTGTTCTGGAATTACGGAACGCTCATGCTCTATGCGATTGCATTCCTTCTGATGCAACGGGGAGTTATGGGCGTCGATACAGGTACGGTAGTGGCCTTTTTGAGTTACATGGGACTCTTTTCCGCACCTTTAACGCAACTTTCGGCAATTATACAAAATCTCGCGCAGGTGTCTGCAAATCTCGAGCGGATTTTTGAAACAATTGATGCGCCTGCCGTCATTGCTGACAAGAATGACAGCATCGAACTGGGAGACGTCAAAGGGAAAATTGATTTTAACGACGTTACTTTCTGCTATGAAGAAGGTTTGAATGTCCTGGAGCATTTTGATCTGCATGTGAATCCGGGTGAGTGTATCGCACTTGTCGGACCCACGGGGGCGGGCAAAACGACCGTAATTAACTTGCTGACACGTTTTTATGACGTGAAGTCGGGAAGTGTACAAATCGACGGCGTAGATGTGCGCGACATAAAATTGAAATCTCTTCGCAGTAAAGTCGGCGTACTGATGCAGGATCCCTTTTTGTTTAAAGGCACGGTGATCGAGAATATTCGTTACGGGAGACCGGATGCCACAGACGAAGAATGCATTGCGGCGGCAAAGGCGATTTTTGCCGATCAGTGCATCGAACGCCTTCCGAACGGGTATTACGAAGAATTGGCCGAACGGGGCGAAGGTCTTTCTTCCGGCGAAAAGCAGTTGATCAGTTTTGCCCGTATCATTGTCAAAAATCCTTCGGTGATCATTCTTGATGAAGCGACCAGCTCCATTTCATCGGATACCGAAAAACTTATTCAGGATGCGCTTGAAGTGATGCTTAGCGGCAGGACTTCATTTATTGTTGCGCACAGATTGTCTACGATCCGCAACAGTGATCGCATACTTTATATTGCAAATAAAGGTATTGCCGAAGAAGGTACGCACGAACAGTTGCTAAAACAGCACGGTTTGTATTATAATTTATATAAAAATTTGAGTTGTTGAGGAGAAACCTATGCCGCATATTTCCGTAAAAATGCTGGAAGGCAGAAGCGATGAACAGAAAAAGAAACTTGCCGCCGCGCTTGTAAAGACGCTTGCGCAGGAATTGCATTGTTCCGATCATTATGTCACGTGTACGATCGAAGATTTCGATGCGCGCGAGTGGCAGGATGTTTTTCGGAAAGAAATTGCAGACAAACCGTCGTCTGTGATTTACAAAAAAGCTGAGTACGATCCGAAAGATTTGCTTTGAGAAGGAGGCACGAAATGGCAGAAGAATGTACGCATGATTGCGAAAGTTGCAAAGAAAACTGTTCTCAGCGCGATATGCACAAAAAACCGCATGAGCTGAGCAAGATAAAAAAGGTGATCGGTATTGTGAGCGGAAAGGGGGGCGTCGGAAAATCCATGACAACGGCGATGCTTGCCGTAACCGCGCAGCGCAACGGATATAAAACCGCGGTGATGGATGCGGATATCACAGGCCCCTCCATCCCTAAAATGTTTGGTATAACAGACAAAGCAATGGGAACGGATATGGGTATTTTGCCCGTGATGAGCAAAACAGGTATCGAAATCATGTCCATGAATGTTCTCTTGGAAGACGATACCGAACCTGTAATTTGGCGAGGTCCCGTCATAGCAGGTACAGTTTTGCAATTTTGGACGGACGTGATCTGGAACGACGTAGACTTTATGTTTGTCGATATGCCCCCGGGAACAGGCGATGTTCCTCTGAGCATATATCAGTCGGTCCCTCTGGACGGGATTGTCATTGTTTCTACGCCGCAGGAATTGGTATCCATGATCGTGCAGAAAGCGGCGCATATGGCTCAAAAGATGAATATACCGATCTTGGGGATCGTTGAAAATATGAGTTATGTGCGTTGTCCCGATTGCGGGAAACAAATTGAGGTGTTCGGGAAAAGCCGCGTCGGCGAGCTTGCCGATATGTTTAAAATCGATGCCGTTGCCCGCATTCCTTTTGACGGAGCTCTTACGACCTGTGCGGATCGCGGCCTTATTGAGCTATATGAGGGAGATTATGTGGACGGACTGTTCCATTCTCTGGAAAAAATAATAAAATAAATTTTTTATGATTTTCACAAGGCTCCCGATAATATTATCGGGAGCCTTGTGAATTGGATTAAAAACTGTCTTCAAAAATAGATGCTTCAAAAATAGATGGCATCGATAAAACAAAACAGGCGAGTTGCCCGAGGCAGCCCGCCTGTTTTGTTGTTTGTTTATGCTTGAACATTTTCTGCAAGTACGGCATCGCAAATAATTTGCGAGAATAAGACGTATGCCGTATTGTTCAGGTGCAATTCATCGCGGAAGCCCATATTTTCCATTTTCGGGCCCTCGATTTTCATTACTGACGCAAAATCTATGTAAAAGACATTGTCGGTTTGTTCTGCATAAGATTCTACAATTTCGTTGGATATGGCGTACTCTCCCCATTTGTCAGGGAACTTTTCGTTGTCGCAGATCGACACGTAAAAAATCTTTGTATTCGGAAATAAATTTTGGAGATCTTTGACAAGCGCAACAATTGAGTTGCCGCAGTCGGTGCCGGATGTTCCGCCGTCAATGTCGTTTACGCCGATGTGGAGCACAATATTTTCAGGATCATAGATCAAAAGATCTTCCGCATATTTTGACCAGGTATTGACCTTGGTTCCGCCGATTCCGATGGTCACGCCGCCGATGGAAGCCGTTTGTTCGTCGAAATGTTTCCATGCGGTTTTACTGGTATAGGAATCTCCGAAAACGAGGGTCTGCACGCCGGCATTTTCTTTTGCCTCGGCACGGACTATATTGACGCGGCGTATGGCGATATTGCCTGAAACATTTAACGAAACGGTCTGTTTTCCAACAGTTCCGACAGTAATTTTAAAGGCTTTGTTCCATCCGGAAAAGTCCGACTGAAATTCATAGGTCAGCGTTTCGTTGCCGCTTATCTGCAAAGAGGCAACGGCACCTGGCGAAGCATTTGCGTCGATATAAACAAGATAGTCTCCGGTTTTGTCAAAATCTAAAGTAAATGAGCCAACGGCGGCATTCGCCGGAATCAATGCGCCGCCGCCTGCGGTGGAGTAGGTTTCTTCGTCTTGCAAAGAAGCGCGGGGCGAAACCGGGGAATAGGGATCCAAAACCGGTTGGCGGGTAAGATAGAGCTTGTGCAACACGGCACCGTCTTCACGTGCAAATATGTTAATGGTGTGCATGCCGGCGTACGGTATATTGATCTTCCATCCGTCGTCAGCCATCCATTTGCCGATACCTGTGGCAACGTAACTGAGACATGTAACGATCGGTCCGTCATCAACGGAAATAAAGACTGAATCGGAATTTCCGTCGGCGAAACTCGAATACAACATTACATAATACTCGCCGGGCGTACTGAAATCTACTTTGTACGAAAGTTTGGGGGAAATATTGTTTGTGCTCCATTGTACGCCGGCGTCCGGATATACTTGTACTCCGTCAAGCCCGGCGCTCCGTTCCCAAGTAAATGTTTGGTCGCTGTTATTGGCGGAACCGTCAAACCGCTGTGCCGCATTGCTGTTGTCGAGTGCGGAGGCGAGATCTATCTTGACAGTACCTCCTACTTCGGCAAAAGCGCCTTCGATCACGTAAGGATTGCGTTCGCTGACGGGTTCTTCCTGCATTTGTGTAAAATGTTCTGCCGGATTGGTCGAAAGGACGATTTGATTGAGGATGACACCGTCTTCACGTGCATAGACGGTAATTGTGTGTTCACCGGGAACATCGACATCAAAATACCAAGAGGCGTTGTTTATCCAAAGACCGGGCTCATAAGATTGCGTAGAGCATTCGATCAGGCTGTCTTCGTTGTCAAGCGATGCATAAACAGAATTGCTGCCGGTGTCAGGATAGCTCGTCAGAAGATAGAGATAATATTTGCCTGTTGTATTGACGTTGAAGGTGTAATGTACTTGCGGTGCTGAAGCAAAAGCATAGGCGAGGCTCCATTGCTTTTCGTCTCCCTTTGTGGGCGCCTGGATGATTCCTTCAAGATCGCCTGCGTATTTTTGCCAGGAATAATTGTCATCGTTTGTGCTGTAGTTTGCGTAGCGGGATTGTTCGAGGGCAGCCGCCGCGGGAATGACAACTTTTCCGTCCATTTCCTGCCAGGCACCGTTTTCGCGTATCCGCTCTTCCTCCACAAAATAGGGAAGACATTCGGGCTTATTGCCTGTAAGGACAAATTGTCCCATGTTCATACCTGCATCCGTACCGACAATTTCGTAGCCTTCTTGTGTATAATGGTATTTGTCTTTCATGTAACCGCAACTATAGACATCATACAATTGTCGGCTTATTACGGTCGCGTCCTCGTTGTTTTCGCAATAGAGGATCTGTGCATCGCGGATTGCGTTATACTTTGCTTTTAATGAACCGTCGGCTTCGTTATATCCGCCGATGGGAATGATAAAAAATTGCTGAGCGCTGATGTCGTTTTTAAATCCGTTGACAATGTCATCCAGGATTTCCGTATATTCTGTCTGGGAGGTTCCTGCGTCGCCGTCCGATTCGCCTTGCAGCCAAACAACATAAGTATTGCGAAGCTTTACGGTGGAATTACCCCATTCCGCTCCGTTTTTTAAAAAAGCTTGAGCAAGCTGCACGCGTTCGCATGCGTCCTTATAAGCGGCTCCGTCGGTATCAAAGAAAGAAATAGCTTCGCCGCCTTTTGAACATGAAACAGCCACAATAGGGGTCTGTGTGGTGTTGTAATAACTTTCGCAAAAAGCCGAAACAAGAGAACCCGTTTTCGAATTTTCGCTTACCCCGCTTTCCGTGTTGTTTTCGGCGGCGCCGAAAGGTTCTTGCAAGGGATAAAGCCGTGTCGGATCGGAAATTGCACGGAATTCAAATGCATGTCCTTCTTCGACTTCCGTCGCGGCAGAACTGTCGCCTCGGCCGGCCATATTGGATTGACCGATAAACAATACAACGTCGGCATCGATCGTTTTTTCCTCATCCGAGCCGTCGGGAGTTTCAACTCCCTGCGATGGATTATCTCCGGTATGATTTTGATCGGCGGCATTGTTACAGCCGATAACTAAGGCGCCAATGAGCAGCAGTGCGATCAACGCTGTCATTATGAACAACAATCTTTTTTTCATAAAAATACTCCTTGTCTTTAACCAGATTTTGCGCCATTTTATTCACATATATTGCTACAGAATATTTTAACATTTGTATTCCTTCATTTCAATTGCAAAAACAGTTTAAAACATTGCTTTTTTTGTGTTTTTAAGGGGAAGGACAACCCGATCTCAAAGCAATCCATACTTGGATAAGGCGCGGGTTTATGACAAGTTATTGACATAATGTAACTCGGATGTTATAATAAACAACAAGCAAAAAAGATTTCTGCGGTCTGTGGGCCGTTGAATTGAGAGGTGTGCAGTGAGATATTTTGCAGGTATCGATCTTGGAGGGACTTTTATTAAATGCGGGATCTTAGATGAGACTGGAAAAATTATTAATAAAGACAAAGTCGTTACGCCGCAGGGCTATTTGTGTACAGTCGACAAACTATCCGACTTTGTCAAAGAACTTGCTGCTCGTGCACAGGTAAACTTGACCGGTGTCGGAATCGGCGCGCCCGGGGTTATCGAAAGCGAAACCGGTACTGTTGTAGTCAGCCATAATTTAAAATGGAAGGATGTTCCCCTTGCAAAAGATTTGTCGGCAAAGCTCGGTCTGCCTGTATTTTTAACAAATGACGCCAACGCCGCTGCGTTAGGTGAGAATTTTTGCGGATCGGGGAAAGAATACTCATCGATGGTGTTATTGACGATCGGAACCGGAATCGGCAGCGGAATCGTGATAAACGGAAAACTGTTTGAGGGATATCGCTCGGCCGGAGCAGAGCTTGGACATGAAACCATACAATTTCGAGGCAAAAAATGTGCTTGCGGCAGGCGAGGCTGTTTTGAGGTATATGCATCGGCAAGCGCTTTGGTCAAGCAGACCCGCCAAAAAATGCGTAAGCATTCGGAAAGCGTATTGTGGAAAATTTGCGAGGGTGATCTTTCTAAGGTCGACGGCAGGACTGTTTTTGAAGGAATGAAACAAAATGATGCTTTGGCGATGAATATTTTTGATACATATATCGGTTATTTGGCTGAGGGGATCGCGAATATAATCAACTCCTTCCGCCCGGAAGCCGTTGTTTTGGGCGGAGGGATCAGCGCGGAAGGGGATACGCTGATTCATCCCCTTAAAAAAAGAGTCAATGCTCTCATATTGGGAAGAGGCGAGTATGCGCCGGTAGAAATAGTTGCAGCCGCGCTCGGGAATGACGCAGGACTCTGCGGAACTGCAAAGTTTGCAAAAGATAAAACAGACAGTGTAAGCGACGCAAATTAAAGTAATCGAGATTGTTATAGGCGCGATCGGAAGGTCGCGCCTGCTTTTGCATTTTTTGAAAGATATTTTAAAAAATATATTGACCGATTAATATTTTTATGATATTATTTTGATATCATATTCGGGAGGATGTTTATGGATAATCAAGAAAAGCACACAGATGAAAAAGTGCTGAACGCAAAGAGCGGGTGGCTGATGTTATTGATCAGTGTTTTGCTGATCGCAATAGGCATAGTCTGCTGTGTGGTGGCCGGATCGACCGATTTTCTTGCGTTTATGCCGATCGGGATCTTATTGCTTGTAATCGGCATATTTTTGTTGATCGGTCTGAAAGTGGTCAACCCCAACGAAGCGCTGGTACTGACTCTTTTCGGCAAATATCACGGTACGGTCAAAAAAGAGGGTTTTTTCTGGGTCAATCCTTTCTGTTCGGTATTCAACCCGGCATCGGGGGCGATCGGCGGTTTCGGAAAGAAATTATCTTTGAAAGCAATGACGCTGAACAATGAAAAACAGAAAGTCAACGATGAAGAGGGCAATCCGATCGAAATCGGTGTAGTAGTGATTTGGAAAGTTGTCAATACTGCGCGTGCGGTATTCGATGTTGACAATTATGTGTCGTACATATCGACGCAGTGCGATGCGGCGATCCGTCAGGTCGCACGGCAATATCCGTATGACGTATCCGAAAACGGTGACGAGAAATCGCTTCGCGGGTCTTCGGTCGAGATCGCGGAGATTTTAAAGAAAGAAATACAGGGCAGGGTCGATATTGCCGGCATCGAGATATCCGAAGCTCGGATCGCGCATTTGGCGTATGCGCCGGAAATCGCTGCCGCAATGCTTCAAAGGCAACAGGCGTCGGCAATCATCGCTGCTCGCCAGAAGATCGTGGACGGTGCGGTCAGCATGGTCGACATGGCGTTGAAAAAGCTCAGCGAAAACGGGATCGTCGAACTGGACGAGGAAAGAAAAGCGGCGATGGTCTCCAATTTGTTGGTGGTCCTTTGCGGGAATAAGGACGCGCAGCCGATCGTAAACAGCGGATCCCTATATTAATATAGGGAGATGGTAACGATGCAGGACGACAAATCTGCGAAAAAACAGATACCTCTGCGAATATCGGCAAAATTGTATGCGGAGCTGTCTGCCTGGGCAGAAGATGAATTTCGTTCTTTAAACGGACAGATCGAGTATCTTTTGCATGAGAGCGTAGAGGTGCATAATCGGCGGAAAAAAGAGAAAAAATCCGACCTGAAATAATGCGTCGGAATAACTCGTATTTTTGTTTGTGATTTCTTATTGAATGTGTTATAATGAACTGAAATGAAACAAAGACGAGGTTGCGATGTTACAGGTTACGAATGTCAGCTTGCAATACGGAAGCAAGAAGCTGTTTGAAGACGTAAATTTAAAATTTACCAAAGGGAACTGTTACGGCATTATCGGGGCGAACGGTGCGGGAAAATCCACCTTCTTAAAGGTGCTTTCGGGTGAGATCGAGCCGAATAAAGGCGAAGTGAGCATGGATAAGAACGAGCGTATGTCCGTTCTGATGCAGAATCAGAATGCCTACGACGATCAGACGGTCGTTCGAACGGTGATGCTCGGGCATAAACGCCTTGTTCAGATTATGGACGAAAAAAATGCCTTGTACGAAAAGGAAGATTTTTCGGAAGAGGACGGTATCCGCGCATCCGAACTGGAAAGCGAATTTGCGGAACTCGGAGGCTGGGAAGCGGAATCGGAAGCGGAAACTCTCTTGAATGAATTGGATATCCCTTCGGAATATCATTATGTTCTCATGGGGGACCTGGACGCGAAAATGAAGGTGAAAGTCCTTCTTGCGCAAGCTTTGTTCGGGAATCCGGATGTGCTTCTGCTTGACGAGCCGACGAACAATCTGGATATCAAAACAGTTCGGTGGCTGGAAAATTATCTCCTGGATTTTGAAAACACCATCATTATAGTATCCCATAACAGGCATTTTCTCAATAAAGTTTGTACCTATATTTGCGATGTGGATTTCGGAAAGATACAGCTCTATCTCGGAAACTACGATTTTTGGTATCAGACCAGCCAACTGATCGCACGTCAAATGCGTGATCAAAACAAGAAAATGGAACAGCGTGCAAAGGAATTGCAAGATTTTATTGCACGATTTGCGGCAAATGCATCTAAATCCAAACAAGCGACATCCCGTAAAAAGGAGCTCGAGCGGCTTACTTTGAACGATATCAAACCTTCGCTGCGCAAATATCCCTTTATTGATTTTAAATTTGAGCGCGAGATCGGCAACGATATACTGATGGTAGAGGGCCTGACAAAAAAAGGGTATTTTGAGGACGTGGATTTTATCGTGCAAAGGAATGATAAGATCGGATTTGTCAGCGATAAGAGCACTACGATCACGATGCTGTTCGACGTGTTGACCGGAAAAGTGCAACCGGATTCGGGGACGGTCAAATGGGGTAAAACGATACAGCTTTCCATGCTTCCGCAGAATAATAACGAGTATTTCGAAAACTGTGATCTAACGTTGGTTGAATGGTTGAGTCAGTTTTCCAACGATCATTATGAAGAGTATTTGCGCGGCTGGTTGGGCAGAATGCTGTTTTCGGGCGAAGAAGCTTTGAAAAAGGCAAAAGTTTTGTCGGGCGGAGAAAAAGTGCGCTGCATGCTCGCGAAAATGATGTTGGAAGGCGGTAATTTCCTCATTATGGACGAACCCACCAACCATCTTGACCTTGAATCGATCACCGCGCTCAATACAGGAATGAACAATTTCAAGGGCTGTATGCTCTTCACGTCGCACGACCAGGAACTTATGAATACGGTCGCAAACCGAATCATAGAGATCAACGGCAAGAAGACGTTCGATAAGAATGTCACGTACGACGAATATCTTGATTTGATGTCTTTATAAAATGTATCCGTATAAATTATTTACATTGCCGGACGGCAGCGGCATCACGCTGTACGAAATTTTAATTATTGTCGGGGTAATTGCCGCGATCGTGCTGTTCCGTATTTTGGCAGATAAGCGCAATATGCCTGCAAAACTGCAAAATCTCATTTTATTCGGCGGAGTGATTTCTTTTGTCGTCGGATACTTGTGTGCTGTACTTTTTCAGGCTGTTTATAATGCATTGGAAACCGGAAAATTTTCGTTAGACGGGCAGACCGGTTCTACTTTTTACGGCGGGCTGATCGGCGGAGCTGTTTGCATGTTGCTGATCTATTTTATCGGCGGGAAAATATTATATAAGAAATCCCGCGATTATTTGCATTGGTTTCCCACGTTTGCCAATATTGCCGCCGCCTGTATTCCGCTTGCACACGGTTTCGGCAGGATCGGTTGTCTGACGGCAGGATGTTGCCATGGCAGGCTGACGGATGCATGGTATGGTATTCCGATGGATATCGGTAAACTTGACGGCGTATTTGTCAAAGTGGTTCCGTTACAGCTTTTTGAGGCAATATTCCTGTTTGCGCTTGCGGCATTTTTGATCGTATTGAATTGCAAAAAGAAAGGGGATTGCGTCCCCATTTATTTTATTGCGTATGGGGTCTGGCGGTTTGTGATCGAGTATTTCCGCGACGATGATCGCGGTGCGACATTTGTTTCTTTTTTGACTCCGTCTCAATTGACAGCGATTGTTTTGGTGTTGACGGGAATCGTGATAATTCTGATTGCAATTTATTGCAAAAAGAAATTCGGTCAGGATTTCTTTTTGCCGCCAAAGATGCAGGATGCGGCCGCATCGGAAGAAGATGGAATAAGAACTGACGAAACGGAATAAAATAAAGCGGAGGTTTTTTTATGGAAGAAAATAAATTGCCGCATGATGATAAGCAAGAAACGGGACGCGAAGAAAAAGAAATAATAGAACAATCGGATGCGTCGGGTGCAAAGTTTACAGACGGAAAACAGGAGAAAAACAAAACGGCGGAAGAAGAGCTGCAGCAAAAAAAATTGATCTGCGCGATTGCCTATATTTTCGGGATCTTATTTTTTCTGCCGCTCATCATGTATCCGAAAGATGATTTCGCGCGTTTTCATGCCAATCAGTCTTTGGCGATCCTTTTGATTGTGGTCATCGGCGAAGTCGTATTCGGAATTTTCGGCGCAATTTTTAAGGGAGTTGCTTTTTTAGGAACTTTGTTCGGGATTATTTGCGCCGTGTTCGGATTGGTGATGTTAATTGCTTGTATTGCGGCTATCGTCGGGGTTGCGCGGGGCGATAAATTTGCGCTTCCTTTGATCGGAAAATTTAAAATACTAAAATAACTTTCGGCGCGTTGATAAGAACGCGCTTTTTTTTGTGAAAAAAATACGCTTGGGCCTGATTGCAAAAACAAACGGTTTCTGTTATAATGGATTTGAGTCAGAAAAAGGAATCGCAATTTATGAAAACATTGGTGCTTATTGACGGAAACAGTCTTTTAAATCGTGCTTATTACGCGACGCGTCCGCTGAGTACGCGTGACGGAACTCCCACGAACGCCGTGTTCGGGTTTACAAAATTACTGTTAAAAATTTTGCAGGATATTGATCCTGACAATTTGGTCGTGACGTTTGATCTGAAAGAGCCTACTTTCCGCCATAAAATGTACACTGAATACAAAGCGACTCGCAAACCGATGCCGGATGATTTGGCGGTACAGGTAGGCATGGTCAAAGAATTATTGCGTTCGATGGGTATCGCTATGTGCGAAAAGGGCGGCTATGAGGCTGACGATCTGATCGGAACACTTTCGCATAAATTTCATGACATGAAAAGCATAGTCATAACGGGGGATAAAGACAGTTATCAACTCGTCGATGAATATACCGATGTGTATTTGACAAAAACGGGCGTAAGTGATCTGCTTAAATTGAATGCAGAAAATTTTGAACAGATTATAGGATACCCGCCGGCACGAGTCGTCGATATGAAAGCATTGATGGGGGATGCATCGGATAATATACCGGGCGTTGCGGGAGTAGGTGAAAAAACAGCTCGAGCGTTGGTTGAAAAATATGGCGATCTCGACAATATCTACTCGCATATCGGTGATATCACAGGATCTTTACAGACAAAATTGATAAACGGTAAGGAATCGGCTTATTTTTCCAGGACTCTAGCGACGATCGATCGGGATGTGCCTTTGGACATGAAAGCCGATGATTGCGCTGTGCATTTGCCTTTTTCTGCGGAGGTGCGCACACAATTCGAACAACTGGAATTCACTTCGCTTCTCAAGCCTGACCTGTTTGGGAATAAATCGGATACAGTACAGGCGGTTCGCGAAGTTTGCAAAGCGGTAGCGGTGGAGTCCGATTATAAAGAAATTCTGGAGTGCTTATGCAGCGCAAAAAGATTTTCTGCCGTGAAATACAATGGCGTATTCTATTTTTATGACGGTCTGAAAGAACATATTGTCAAACCGCGGTTGACCTTGTTGGATGAAGGATTGCAGCCATCCGATATTGCATGCTTGTTGCAAAAAGTTTTTTGCGGTAAGGACTGCACGGTGATTTTATACAACAGCAAAGATTTCCGCCATGCATTGCGATCCGAAGAAGCCGAGCTTTCCTGTAAGTATGAAGATGTATCGATTATAAAGTACTTGGTGGATTATACCGGCAAAGAAGATGATTTGAAAGCTGCTTTGCAAAGTCACGGGTATGATGACGCGGCGCCCGCTTTCGGTATTTGGAAACTGTTTGAGGAGCTGGAAGAAAAGCTGCGTGCGGAAAAGTTGGAGCCCCTTTACAGAGATGTGGAGTTGCCTCTTTCCGATGTACTGTTTCATATGGAAATCAGCGGCGTAAAGATGGATATGGCGGCATCGGCACAATTTGAAAAGCGTTATCGGGAAGAAATTGCCGCGGCCACATCAGATATTTATGCGGAAGCGGGCGAAACATTCAATGTGAATTCCCCGGCGCAGCTCGGAACTGTTTTATTCGATAAGCTGCGGCTGCCGGCACCCAAAAAAAGCAAACGCGGCACATATTCGACGGGTGCTGATGTCCTTGAAAAGCTTGCAGACGATTATAAGATCGTCCGCGACGTGCTGCGCTGCAGACATTATCAAAAACTTTTGTCAACGTATATCGATGGATTTAAACCGCTGGTTGACCCTGTGACAGGGCTTGTGCACACGACGTTCAATCAGGTATTGACTTCGACGGGGAGACTGTCGAGCGCAAATCCGAATTTGCAGAATATCCCGGTCCGCGACGATGACGGGCGCGAGCTTCGTAAATTATTTGTAGCTCGTGATCAGGATCATATCCTTATCGATGCCGATTATTCGCAGATCGAACTTCGGCTTTTGGCGCACTTTTCAGGCTGCAAAGAACTGATTCAGGCATATCGGGAAGGCAGGGATATACATGCACTGACAGCCTCGCAGGTGTTCGGCGTGCCGATCGGAGAAGTTTCGCCCGCGCAGCGCCGTGCGGCGAAGGCGGTCAATTTCGGTATTATCTACGGGATCAGTGATTTTGGTTTGGCATCGAACTTGAGTATTTCAACAAAACAGGCAGGGGAATATATCCGAAAATATTTTGAGACATATTCAGATGTCAAAAAATATATGGACTCGAATGTAGCGTTTGCAAGGGAACACGGGTATGTAACGACTTTGCTGGGCAGAAAGCGTGTGATCCCGGAGATCAGGTCATCCAATTATAATATACGTTCTTTCGGTGAACGCGCAGCCATGAATATGCCGTTGCAAGGCAGCAGCGCCGATATCATCAAAATTGCCATGGTTCGTATTTATGAACGCATGGAAGCGGAAAAATTGCGCTCCAAGCTGATACTGCAGGTGCACGACGAACTTGTAATCGACGCGCTTATCGAAGAAAAAGAGAGGGTGTCCGACATTTTGAAAACGGAAATGGAAAATGCTGCACATTTGAATGTTCCGCTTGTGGCTGATGTGCATTGCGGGAAAAATTGGTATGAAGCAAAATAAAAAATTATATGTCGCCGTAACGGGCGGGATCGGCAGCGGTAAGTCTGCCGTGTTGAAAGAGATTGCCCGCATGGGATATCCGACATGTTCTGCGGATACATTCGCAAAAGACATGTACGAACGTAAAGAAATTTTTGCGGCTGTAGCAAGACTGTTTCCGGAATGCGTTGACGGGAATACGGTCGACCGGAAAAAACTTGCGCAAACAGTCTTTTCCGATCGGGAAAAACTTTCTGCGCTGAATCATATTACTCACCCTTTTATCATGCAGGAAACTTTACGTTTTATGCAAAATGCGGAAGGGAATGCTGTGTTTGCGGAGATACCTCTTTTATTTGAAGGCGGGTACGAAAAAATGTTTGATCGCATCATTGTTGTAATGCGTGCCAAAGCAGCCCGCTTACATTCCGTAGTCGAGCGCGATGCTCTTACGGAAAGCGAGGTACTCGATAGAATGAAAAATCAGATTGATTATGAAAATTTTCCGATTTCGGAGCATACTGTATTATACAATGACGGCGATTTGGCCGCATTGAAAAAACAGGTGGCTGAAATCGTTCATGAGATCGTTGCAAAATAAATCCGGTCGGATTGTTGCCGTCGTGGTTGCGGCAATTTTTGCGTTTACCGCGTTGGTTGCATGTTTCTACCTTTTTTATATTCCGAAAAAATATAGCAATGCGGTGGCGCGGGCATCGCAAGAATATGCGCTGGAAAGTGAACTTATATATGCGGTAATGCGTGCAGAAAGCAATTTTAATCAAAATGCAGTCAGCCGAAGCGGAGCCGTCGGTTTGATGCAGTTAATGCCGTCCACAATCGATTTTATCAAGAAATCTTCTTCGATCAGGGTTGAGATTGACGATGCGGAGGGCAATATTCGAATGGGCTGTTGGTATCTTTCTTATTTGATGAAAAAATTTGGTTCTCTCACCGAAACGCTTGCTGCGTATAATGCGGGCGAAGGGGTTGTCCGAAATTGGCTGATTCAAAGCGATTGTGTCAATGAGGACGGGGAACTGATTTTTATTCCGTATTCGGAAACGCGAAGGTATGTTGCAAAGGTAAAAAATTTTTATAATTGTTACAAATTCTTTTATATTTAACTTGACATTTTATCTTGTTTCATGTAAAATAAATAACGCTTGTGAGGATGGCGGAACTGGCAGACGCGTACGTTTGAGGGGCGTATGGAGAAATCCGTGTGGGTTCAAGTCCCATTCTTCACACCATGTTTAGTGGATAAAAATGCTGTCCACTGTAAAAGCCCTGAAAAACGATGAGTTTTTCAGGGCTTTTGCTATTTTTTTGGCAAAAACAGGGGATTTTTACTATGGAAAGAAAGATTTTAATTTTATGCTGTCTTTTTGCC
>CALVHR010000049.1 GCA_944328495.1 uncultured Clostridia bacterium | reverse complement strand
GCACGAGTAGTGCCGCCGGTACCATGCGCTTGAAGCGCCTAATCAAGCCACCGGCTCAGCCGGTGGTACTTGACTTTACAAAAATTAAAGGCTGGCTTTAAAGATATTGCGGATATCTTCGGCGGTGAGAACTTTATATCCGCCCGTCATGACCAGCGTGCTCTTGACGAGTCCGTCGATCATCTCTTCTTTTACGCCTAGATCGCGCAGATTCATGACAAGGCCGATTTTACGCATCCATGCTTTCATGGCTTTCAGCCCTTCTTCGGCGATTTCTTCATCGGTTTTGCCCGTACCGTCGACGTCCCAGACGTTTAGCGCATAGCGTTTGAATTTAGACAATCCGTAAGGCAGAATGAATCGATAGTAGGGCAGAGATACTGCGGCCAGCGTCATGCCGTGCGTGGCGTCCGTATGCGCGCTCACGGCTTGCCCAAGCATGTGGACTTCCCAGTCTGTATCTTTTCCCTTTGCAACGAGGGTATTCAAAGCCCATGTTGCCGTCCACATGATATTGCTGCGAGCTTCGTAATCCAAAGGATTATTGACGGCGATCTGCGCGCTGTGGATGAGAGAGCGGAGCAGCCCTTCAATGATGTAGTCGGACGTGTTGTCGTCGGTTCCCGAAAAGTACTGTTCAAGGAGGTGGGACATAATGTCAAAGAATCCCGAGACCATTTGATATTTGGGAAGAGTGAATGTATATTCGGGGTCAAGCACCGAAAATTTCGGGAAGACTTCTTCGCCGAAAACTTTTCCGATCTTTAATTTTTGCGAAAAATTGGTGATGACGGAACCGCCGTTCATTTCGCTTCCTGTTCCGACCATCGTCAGGACGCAACCGACGGGAATAATTTTATTGTCCGGCTCTTCGAAACGGATGTAATATTTCTCCCAAGGGTCTTCTTTGCAATATACAGACACCGAAACGGCTTTCGCATAATCGCACACCGATCCGCCGCCGACGGCAAGAATAAGATCGGCATTGCATTTTTTTGCACGCTCGCATCCTTCATAGACTTTTTCGATCGTAGGATTTGGCATGACGCCTGCATCTTCTGCAATTATTTTCCCGTTTGCTTTTAAAATTTCAACGACGCGGTCATAAATGCCGTTCTTTTTGATGGATCCTCCGCCATAAACGAGCAGAACATTTTTCCCGTATTTGGGAAGCTCTTCGTTCAGTCCTTGGATGGCATCTTTCCCGAAATATAGTTTAGTAGGGTTGCAATAAGAAAAATTACCGAGCATAAATTTCCCTCCGCTTTATAATTTGATATTATTATATTTCAGTTTGGATACGATGTCAAATACTTAATTCGTATAATATTGCATAAAAAAATCGCATGTTTTGTGTGTATAAAAATTTTTCAAAATAATAAATACATGTCGATTTACTGCGCATAATAGGATCGGAGGGTATTGTTTATGTTCATTATAAACATAATTTCTTATGTGTTGGTACTTCTTGGCGCAGTGAACTGGGGCTTATACGGGATTTTCAATTTTAATCTTGTATCTGCCATTTTCATGGGGGACCGCTCTGTAGGTGCGATCGTAACTTATATAATCATCGCTGTCGCAGCGCTGTGGTTGATTGTTTATTCCATTTTTGCGCGCGGCGTTCTGCGTCTGGCCGATCGCCATCATGAAGAAGCGTAACAGGTGCAATTACAAAGAATAAAAAGAGGGACGGGATCGTTCCTCTTTTTTTATGAAAGTTTCACCGAATTCACAAAATATTTACAGGGAATCTATTGACTTTTTTATATGCGAGACATATAATAAGATTGTAAATTAGTTATCACTAAAAATAATTTATAGTATTGTCATATTTTTTGATTATTGCAGCGAAAAAAACATTACAGACCATGACAAAAGGAGGGTTGTATGAGTTTCGTAGAATTTCGGGATGTAAGTAAAATTTACACGATGGGTACAAACAAGATCAAAGCGGCGGACGGTGTGACTTTTTCGATAGAGAAGGGTGAGTTTTGCGTAATAGTCGGGCCGAGCGGCGCGGGAAAAACGACTGTTTTAAACATGCTTGGAGGTATGGACACGGTTACCTCCGGTACGATCCTTGTGGACGGCGTGAATGTAAGTTCTTTTAACGAGAAAAAGCTTACGGATTATCGGCGCTATGATGTTGGGTTTGTTTTTCAGTTTTACAATCTTATTCAGAATCTGACAGCGAAAGAGAATGTTGAGATAGCATCGGAGATTTGCCATGATCCGCTGGATGCCAAGGAAACATTGAAAAATGTAGGACTGGAAAACCGGATCGATAATTTTCCGGCGCAGTTGTCGGGGGGAGAGCAGCAGCGCGTTTCGATTGCGCGAGCGATTGCAAAAAACCCGAAACTGCTTTTGTGTGACGAGCCGACCGGGGCGTTGGACTATGAAACGGGTAAAAGTATCTTGAAATTGTTGCATGACGTTTGCAAAAATAATCAAAAGACGGTTATCGTAATTACGCACAATCAGGCGATCACGCAGATGGCTGATCGGGTGATACAGATCAAAAACGGCCGCGTTTCAGCGGAAACAGTCAACGAAAATCCTGCCGATGTATCGGTAATCGAGTGGTAGAACGGCAAGAGGGGCAAGAGCGCAGGAATCGTTCGGAGGAGGCATCATGAAAAAATTCGATAAAAACATTTTAAAAGAATTGAAGTTAAGTTTCGGAAGATTCATCGCGATCATGGCTATTATTGCGTTGGGCGTCGGGTTTATGATCGGCATCATGCAGGCGACTCCGGATATGAAGCAATCCATGAGCAATTATTATGACGAATCCAATGCATACGATATCGATGTCAAAGGTACATACGGACTCACGCAGCAGGATATCGATTCATTGCGCGGATTAAGTTCCGTAGAGAGTGTGACGCCTGTTGTTTCGACGGACGTGGTCGTAACGCTGAACGAAAAAGAATCCGTGCTGCGAATGGTGGGATTGCCTCTGCGTGAAGGCGGATATCTGAATCAACTGGAACTTCTCGAAGGCCGTATGCCGCAGCAAAGCAGCGAAGAGGGGACGGCAGAGGTGGTTGCGGTATGTTCAAGTACCTATTTTGAAAAGATCGCTTTGGATTCATACATTGAATTGCCCGAAGAGCCGGATGAATCGCAGGCGACGTACGGGGATGTATATCAAGTCAAACGGTTCAAGGTCGTCGGGATCGTATCTTCACCGGACTATTTTTATGACGAAGGGCGAGAGGTTTCGTCCCTGGGTACGGGAGTTCTCAGCGGCGTTATTTTCTTTGAGAGCGATGACGTATATTCGCTGGAAAAAAGCGCATTATTCGGCACGCTTTCCA
This sequence comes from uncultured Clostridia bacterium, assembly GCA_944328495.1. Classification (GTDB taxonomy): domain Bacteria; phylum Bacillota; class Clostridia; order Christensenellales; family Borkfalkiaceae; genus Borkfalkia. Next base: position 36,225 of record CALVHR010000049.1, on the reverse strand, counting down.
ATGAAATGCTGCTCGGTGAGGATGCCGAGGAAATCGTCTGCACCGATTGTTATGTAAAAATCAGCGGGTCGGGAGATTATGAAAAATTTACCGACGAGTACAAAAACTTTATTTTGGATGCGGCAGATCAACTGACCGCGCTCGGCGAAGCGCGCAGCGCGATTTTAAATGAAGCGGTTCAGAAACTGGCAGCCATGTCGGGACAGGAGTTGGCGGATGCTTCCTGGTATGTTTTGGATCGTGCGAGCACAAATGTCAGTTACATCAGTTATGATCTCAACGTTGAGAAAGTGGAGGAAATTGCGGGGATATTTCCTGTTTTCTTCATAGTGGTCGCGGCGTTGGTTGCGCTGACTTCGATGACGCGCATGGTTGAAGAGGAACGCATGCAGATCGGGACATTCAAGGCACTCGGTTACGGAAACGCGCGCATCATCTCCAAATATCTCGTCTATTGTTGTCTTGCGAGCATTATCGGGTGCATTGTAGGCATTTTATTCGGATTCAGTTTGCTTCCTTCGGTGTTCTGGAAAGCGTATGCGACGATGTATCGGTTGCCTGCGTTGGTCCTTGCCTTCAGCCCCGTTTTTGCCGGTGTGGTCTTTGCGATCGCATTGGGCGGTACGGCTTTGGTCACATGGGCGGCTTGCAGATCGTCTTTGCGGGAGAAACCTTCGCAGTTGATGCAGCCGAAAGCGCCGAAACCGGGAAAACGTGTTTTCTTGGAACGGATCGGATTTTTTTGGAATCATTTAAAATTTAAATGGAAGGCAACGATTCGAAATATTTTCCGCTATAAGAAAAATATGGTTCTGACCATAATTTCCGTTATGGGTTGTACGGCTCTGATATTAACGGGTTTCGGGCTGAATGATTCATTGCTGACAGTCACCGACAAAGAATTCGGGGAAATTTTGCAATACGATGCGCTGATCAAATATACGGGAGATTTGGAATCGGTCGGCGATGAAAGCGCTCTGCGTGCTTTTATTGGGAGTAAAGACGGGGAGGGCGAGAAATATTTGACGTTGTTCAGCGAAAGCGGGCATCTTGTTATCGGCAATACTTCGGAGAATCGGGCCGTCGAAAGCGTCGACATGCTTCTTGTCGAGAATCAAGAACAATTTAATTCGTTCGTTTCATTGCGTGAACGAAAAACTTCTGCTATAATAGATATAGACCACGAAAGTGAGTCCGCGATTGTAGTATCGGAAAACGTGGCGACAGTGTATGGTATAAAAGTCGGCGATGTAATTCAATACCGCAATTCGAGCGGAAAGAGCGTCGGGGTGACGGTCGGTGCGATCTGTGAAAATTATGCCGGCAGTTACGTGTATATGGCGCGCGATGCATATTTGCAAACCTTCGGATTGCAAGAACAGGATATCGCAGACAACACTTTGTTGGTCAAATCGGACATTCGCGGGCAGGATGCGGATGCGCAGACGAAAAAGATTTTGGATGAAAACGTCAACGGCGCAGTGGAAGTGACGTCGATCAGTTTTGTATATCAGACGGCAGAGTCGTACGAAGGCCTCGAATCGACGATGGGGCTGGTGATTGCGATTCTTGTGATCAGTGCAGGGGCCTTGGCGGCAATCGTGCTTTACAATCTGACGAATATCAATATTGACGAACGAAGGCGAGAGATCGCCACATTGCGTGTTTTGGGATATCGCAAGAGTGAAACGGCAGGCTACATTTATCGGGAAAGCGCTATTTTGACGGTTGCGGGAACTTTGCTCGGACTGGGGCTTGGCTATTTTCTGCATAAATTTATAGTCGGCAGAGTCAACAGCGTTGCGATGATGTTTGGGAAAACGATTGCGGGCTGGAGTTATTTATGGGCATTCCTTCTGACTTTGGCATTTGCAGCGATCGTGTATGCTTTTATGCTGATCAAACTGAACCGAATCAATATGGCGGAATCTTTGAAATCAAACGAATGATCGGAAACGAGGTGAAACAGGATGGATAAATCGGAATTGCGGAATGAACTCATGGCAGAGCTGTGGCGGATGATCAAACTGAATCTGATTGTCAATCTTCGCGAATTTATAGAAGGGGAAACCGCGGCGCTCTGGTGCATTCATTCTTGCGGAGGGGAATCGATCACCCCTTCGCAGATCAGTGACAATCTGAATATCAGTCGGGCGAGGGCGGCAAACATACTGCGTGCTCTGCGTAGGAAGGGTTTCGTCGATATGGAGATCGACTCATACGACAGGCGGAAAATGCTTGTTTCTCTCACGCAAAAAGGCGATGCTTTTCTGAAAGAAAAATATGATTTTCTCGTGCGCTATTTCGATCTCTATGTCGATGAGCTCGGTGAAAAAGATATCAAAGAACTCATACGTCTTTTGCGTAAGACTTCAGACTGCAATGCTCTTTTAAAAGATTGACGGTATTTACGGAGGAGGATCATGATCGACAACGAATCGGGAGAAGATTATCTGGAAGCGATTTTGCTTTTATCTTTCAAAGAGAAAGATGTCCATTCCGTTGATGTGGCGCGGGAGTTGAAAGTATCAAAGCCTGCCGTGACCAAAGCCATGCGTATTCTTACGCAGAAAGGTTATGTTGAGATCGTAAAAAATCATATCTTTTTGACGGAAAGCGGTCGGGAATATGCGGGCAGTGTGTATGAGAAGCATAAGCTGCTGACGAAATTTCTTGTCAGTTTGGGGGTCGGGGAAGAGTATGCGGCAGCCGATGCCTGCCGGATGGAGCATCTGATCAGCGAGCAGACTTATGATGCGATCAAAAAATTCATGGAGCGCCGTTAAATCTTTTGAAAATCAGATCGGACATCGGGAGAAAGAATTATGCCGAAAAAGGATGAATTTTTAAAAATATACGATGCGTATATTCGGCGCGAGGGCGCGAAAGAATTGCGGAATTACTTGCTCAGATCGGATTTTTTTACCGCTCCTGCTAGTACGCGCTATCACTGTGCTTACGAGGGCGGATTGTGCGAACACAGTGTAAATACCTACCTTCGCCTTTTACAGAACGTGCAGATCGAATACGGAGAAAAATGGGAATCGTCGGTATCGCATGAAACGGTCGCGATCTGCGGCCTTTTACACGATTTATGCAAGATCGATTATTATAAACAAGATTTCCGTAACGTAAAAGAAAACGGGGAATGGGTTCGCAAGCCGTATTTTACGCGCGATGAAGTATTGCCCTTCGGTCACGGAGAAAAATCCGTATATATTGTGAGCAGTTTCATGCATCTTTCAAGAGAGGAAGCTATGGCGATCAATTGGCATATGGGCGGTTTTGATATGCGGGTAAAAGGCGGAGATTTTTCGATCAGTGATGCATATCGAATTTTTCCGTTGGCGGTGCTCCTGCATGTTTCTGATCTGACGGCAACATATATCGACGAAAAGCGGAGCAGCTGATCCAAATGTTTTTGATCGAGTCATTAAGAAAGGCGAAGCGTTTGATGCTTCGTCTTTTTATGCCTTTTTAGCCGATGTCATACGTGGATAAAATCTTATATGGCAAAATATAAAAAGTTCACATATAGGGAAATAATGTTTATTTTTTGCGTATAGAGCTATTTTAGCACTTTTTTAGCGGTTGATTGATTATAATAAAAAAGCAAATTTGCCAACAGGGTAAACGGGCATTTGATTTGCTTTATCCCATGGCCGTTATAAATATTGACGGCAAACAAATTTTATTGAAAGGGTAGTGATAGAATACGCGCGGGGTTTATTCGGAATAAAATTACAAGGCGGCGCAAATTTTCATGGTTGCAGTTATATAATCGAATGCGTGAAAATCAGGCGATGCAAGATGTATTTTTATTCGTGTTTAAACAGCGCAAAGTGATGACAAGGCCTTTCCTTCTTAGACGGAGGAAAGGCCTTGTCATATCCCAAGCAGCGATTATCGGCAATTGAAATTGCATTACGCTTTATAAGGCGCAATGTTATAAGCGGGAGGAATCTTTCTTGTCGTATTTTCAGTAAAATATTGCACTTAAGAAAAAACTGTGGTATACTGTAAGGACAAAAGTATTCGTACGTTCAAAACGGAATACACAGTTATCGATCGGAAAATAAAAAACGCTTCCGCGGGATTTGGGGAAGCGTAATGATTGTGGTGCCGCTGGTCGGACTCGAACCGACACGGGGGTAACCCCGACAGATTTTGAGTCTGTTGCGTCTGCCAATTTCACCACAGCGGCAAAAATAATTTTCGGATGCTCTTTGCGCATCGCTGTTATTTATTATAATATAACCACGTTCGATTTGCAAGTGATTTTAAAGATATTTTTTTAAAATCCTGAAATATTTACGGAGCAAGGACAGGGATAAGAATGAAAGACGTGTTTACGGGGGCGGATCGGGCAAAAAACGGAGAGGAGACGGTTCGGTCGGCAGACATAGAAACTGCAAAATATGCTTTGGCTTCGGCAAGTGTTGTTCTTTGCAAGGACGGAAAAAGGACAGAAAGAACGGAACGCGGCGTGATGCCGTTGCTTTTATTGATCGCAAGCGGTAAAGATTGGCGCGGATATTCTGTTGCAGATAAAATCGTCGGGAAAGCAGCGGCGCTCTTGTTTGTTAAAATGGGAGTGCGGGAAGTTTATGGAGAGGTAATAAGTTTCGGCGCCAAGCAAGTATTGGAAAAATACGGGATAGAGTTTTCTTATCGAGAGCTGGTTGCCCAGATCATGAACAGGCAAGGGACAGGGCAATGTCCGATGGAAAAATCGACGGAAATTACGGACGATCCGGAACAGGCATATCAAATTATTTTAAAGACACAGGAAGAATTGCACGGAGGAGGTAAGATATGAAAAAACTCGGGTTTGGTTTAATGCGTTTGCCGCTGATAGATCCGGAAGATCATTCGTCGGTGGACATGCCTCAATTTTGTAAAATGGTAGATTTGTTTTTGAAACGCGGATTTACATATTTTGATACTGCCTATATGTATCACGACGGCGTATCCGAGAGCGTAGCAAAGGAGGCGCTGGTCGATCGTCATGCGCGTGACAGTTTTACGCTCACGACAAAACTTCCTACTTTTTTTCTGAAAAAACAGGGAGATCAGGAGCGTATTTTTGAAGAGCAGATTCGGCGCTGCGGGGTGGAATATTTCGATTATTACCTGTTGCATAATTTAGGGGAAGAAAATTATAAAATCGCGCAGAAATTTAAAAGTTTTCAATATGTATCCCGATTAAAAGAGCAAGGGCTTGTCCGTCGAATCGGATTTTCGTTTCATGACAAAGCACCGGTGCTTGACAGGATTCTTACCGAACATCCCGAAATCGAATTTGTGCAATTGCAAATTAATTATCTGGACTGGAACGATGAGGGAGTTCAGTCGAGGCTGTGTTATGAAACGGCGGTCCGGCACGGGAAAAAAGTCATTATCATGGAACCGGTAAAGGGAGGAAGATTGGCGAACGTTCCCGATGAAGTGAAGAAGATTTTAACAGATAAACATGCGGATTGGTCGCCTGCGTCCTGGGCTATTCGTTTTGCCGCAAGTCTTCCTAAGGCGGTCGTAGTGCTCAGTGGAATGTCTGACATGGCGCAGTTAGAGGAAAATACCTCTTTTATGCGCGATTTCAAATCTCTTGAACAAGACGAGCTGGATATTCTTCGCCGCGCGGAAGCGATGCTCCGTGCAAGTATATCCATTCCTTGCACGAATTGCCGCTACTGTACGGAAGGCTGCCCGCAAAATATTCCGATACCGGAATATTTTGCGATCTACAATGAAAAATTAAAATCGGAATCGAAGGAAGAGACCCTGAAAACGGCTCTTCGGAGTTTAACGGACAAAGGTTACGGAAAGCCGAAAGATTGCATAGGCTGTAAACAGTGTGAGAGAGCATGTCCGCAGCATTTGGTGATTACGGAGTACCTGAAAAAGGTCGGGGAATCTCTTTTTGACTGAGTTGTTCATTGGAAAAAGCGGAGCGACGTCTGTATGCCTTTTGCTGTAAAACTTTAAAAAAGTCGCCTTGTACAAAATGTACAAAACGACTTTTTTTAATTTATGGGAGAAATTTGTCAGAAACTGCGGACCAATCCGACAACTTTGCCGAGGATGACCACTTCGTCGACGATGATGTCCTGCATGGTCTCGTTTTCCGGATGAAGAATAAAATGTTTGTCTTTGCGGAAAAATCTTTTGACGGTCGCGCTGTCATCAAGAAGGGCGACAACGATGTCACCGTTATCTGCGGTCTGTTGCTTACGAACGACGATTTTATCGCCGTTGTAAATTCCGGCATCGATCATACTGGTGCCCTGGACGTTTAACATGAATAAATCGGAACCGGAAAAGCTGTCTGCGGGGAAAGAGTAAAATTCCTCATAATTTTCATAAGCGAAGATCGGTTGCCCTGCGGTGACTGTACCGATCAGAGGAATATTAATCGAAGAGCTTTTTTTAAAATTGACAGCTCTGTTTTTATTTGGAGATTTGGAGATCAAGCCTTCGTCTGTCAATTTTTCGATATAATAGTAGGCAGAAGCCGTCGATTTGATGTTGAGTTTGGCACAGATCTCGCGGACGGTAGGAGAATAACCGTATTCCGCGTTGTATTCGTTGATGTAAGCGAGTACAGCCTGCATTTTGTTCCTGCTGCTTTCCGACATGACCGAATCTTCCTTTGTTTTTTTCTATTATACCATAAAGATTTATAAAAAGCAAACAAATGTTTATAATTTTATTTGATTATTTTTAATGTTTATGTTATAATCCGTAAACGGAGGATGAGATATGGAAACGCAGAAATGTGTGTTATACGATAGAGATTGCATCGGTTGCCTTGAATGCGAAATGTGTGACCTTGATCCGAACAAGGTATGCGATAATTGCGGAAAATGTCTTGATATTCAAGATTATGCGACCATTCGGATCGATAAAATTATAACAGAGCCGAATAAGAAAGGCAGGAAGCGCTTATAAATTCGGGGGAAGAGGGAAATGATTTGATTTATTTCTCTTTACATTTTGGTGTCTATATGTTATAATTGTTAGAGTAAACTAATCCGATTCGGAGGGATTTATGGCAGAATTAAAATATGAAGTGACGGAAAAGCTCGGAGTATTGAGCGAGACGGGCAACGGTTGGACGAAAGAGCTGAACCTTGTCAGTTGGAACGATCGGGAGCCCGTATATGATATTCGAACCTGGAACGAAGGGCATGATCGCATGGGGAAAGGAATTACGCTTTCCATGGATGAAATAAAAACGTTGAAAGATCTTCTCAATCAGCTGGAGATTTGACGATTAGGGGGGGCGGCTAGGACCGTACCCCTTTTTTGTCTTGTTTGAATATATTGAAATTTACGCATTGAAAAAACAGAAGGGAGATTGGATTATGGCAGACACGAGCGTTTATGAGAATCCGTTGCTCAGCCGTTATGCAAGCAGAGCAATGGCTGAAAATTTTTCGGACGATAAGAAATTCAGATTGTGGCGCAAACTTTGGATCGCGCTTGCGGAATCTGAAAAAGAACTGGGCTTGCATATTACGGACGGGCAGATCGCCGAAATGAAGAAGTATGCGGACGACATCAATTACGACGATGCGCGCCGTTTTGAAAGTGAAGTGCGGCACGATGTCATGGCACACGTAAAAGCGTTTGGGAAACAGGCGAAATCTGCGGAACCGATCATACATTTGGGGGCAACCTCCTGTTATGTTACCGACAATGCGGAAGTGATCGTCATTGACAATGCGCTCGACATGGTTTTGAGCAAACTTGTCAATGTGATCGATAAACTGAAGAAGTTTGCGCTTCGTTATAAAGATTTGCCGACGCTTGGTTTTACGCATCTGCAACCCGCACAGCTTACGACAGTCGGAAAGCGTGCGACATTGTGGTTGTCCGATCTGGAAATGGATTATTATAATTTGGTACACCTGAAAGATTGTGTCAAACTGCGCGGCGTAAAGGGAACTACCGGCACGCAGGCAAGTTTTTTGGATCTTTTCAACGGAGACGGGGAAAAGGTAAAAGAGCTGGAAAGGCGCGTTGTGAAAAAGCTCGGATATACGAAGGTGTATGGAGTGACGGGACAGACATATCCGCGTAAATTTGATTATAATGTGCTCTGTGTGCTTTCGCAGATTGCGCAGAGTGCCTATCGTTTTTCCAATGATATTCGGCTGTTGCAGCATATGAAAGAGGTAGAGGAGCCTTTTGAAAAGAAACAGATCGGCTCATCCGCCATGGCGTATAAACGTAATCCGATGCGGAGCGAGCGCGTCGGTTCACTTGCGCGTTATGTTTTAAGCCTTCCGATCAATGCTGCGGTGACCGCGTCGACGCAGTGGTTTGAGCGTACTTTGGACGACAGTGCAAACAAGCGTATCGTGATCGCGCAGGCGTTTCTTGCCGTTGATGCTATCTTAAATCTCTATTTGAACATTTCTGAAAATTTGGTCGTTTATGAAAAGGTCATCGCAAAGCATATTGCGGCGGAGTTGCCTTTCATGGCTACGGAAAACATTATGATGGAATGTGTAAAGGGAGGCGGGAATCGACAAGAATTGCATGAGCGCATCCGCGAGCTCTCCATGGAAGCGGCAAAAAATGTTAAGCAGGAAGGCAAAGAGAATAATTTGATCGAGCTGATCAAGGCGGACGATATGTTTGCCGCGGTCCGCGATCGTTTGGACGGCATTCTCGACGCGAAAAACTTTATCGGCAGGAGCAGCGAACAGGTCTGCGAATTCATCGAGGCGGAGATCGATCCGATTTTGCAGGCGCATGCATCCGAGTTGGGTATAAGCGGAGAAGTGCGCGTCTGAAAATCGGCGCCGCGTTCGGCGGGGTATTTTAAAACGAAAAATTTAATTTGATCGTACAGTTTTATTGACAGTTTTGCTTTTATTTTATATAATTTCCGAGCAAAATAAAGATACGAAAAGAAAAACGCGGCTTAGGGGCTGTGAGGAGAAAGATGCTCGAACTCAAAAATATAACCTATTCCGTAAAAGATGAACAAAACGGAAAGAGACAGACGATTCTGCAAGATGTGAATCTTACCTTTGGGGACAAAGCGATTACGGTCATCACCGGTCCGAACGGGAGCGGCAAATCCACATTGATCAAACTTTTAATGGGATTTGAAAAACCCACCTCCGGAAAAATTTATTTTAACGGTGAAGATATTACCGACTGTTCGGTAACCGAGCGCGCCCGTAAAGGATTTACGATGGCGTTTCAGCAACCGGTACGTTTCAAAGGGATCACGGTCAAGCGCCTTTTGGAAATGGCATGCGGCAAAAAACTGGATATGGACGGAATGTGTGATTGTCTTTCTTCTGTCGGTTTATGCGCGCGCAATTACATCGATCGTGCGGTGGATGGTACGCTGTCAGGCGGGGAGCTCAAACGCATCGAGCTCGCAACGGCCATTGCAAAGGGCGGAGAAGTCTTTTTACTGGACGAACCGGAAGCGGGGATCGATTTGTGGAGCTTTGAAGATCTGGTTAAAATTTTTGAGCGCCTTCACGATAAAACGGTCATTATTGTAAGTCATCAGCAGAGGATTTTGGAAACGGCGGATAAGATCATTTTGTTTGACAACGACAAGCTGGTCAGTGCGGGGCGGAAGGAAGATATGTTTAAAATATTATCGCAGCGCCCTTCCCTGTGCTGGAGGAACGTAAAGGAGAACGGATAATGGACAGGACAGATGAACAGCTTCTGGAAACAATTGCCGATTTGCATGGTATTCCCGAAGGGAGCTTCAATATCCGCAAAAACGGGAAACTGCTTGCGCGCAACAGTGATTCGGATATCGAAATCGTATCGAAAAAGGATAAAGACGGGATCGATATCATTGTCGAACCGAATGTAAAAAATAAGTCTGTGCATATTCCCGTTCTGCTGACGGTCGGCGATTTCAAGGATACCGTTTATAATGATTTTTACATCGGTGAAAATGCTGATGTGACCATTATTGCCGGTTGCGGCATTCATAACGACGCATGCAGCGATGCAGAACATGACGGTATACACACTTTTTATTTGTCAAAGAATGCAAAAGTCCGTTATGTCGAAAAGCATTACGCGTCCAGAAACGGTACAGGGAAAAAAGTGTTTGACCCGATCACGAAGATTTATCTAAAAGAAAATGCGCAGTTTATCCTTGAGGCGACGCAACTTGGCGGCGTAACATATACCGATCGGAAGACATATGCGACGGTAGGAAAGCGTGCGCAGCTGACCGTAAAAGAGAAGATACTCACGGACAACGAAGAGCGTGCGATTACGGACTTCAAGATCAAACTGAGCGGCGAAGGAAGTCGCGCGGATGTTGTGAGCCGCAGTGTGGCACGCGGTCGTTCCATGCAAAAATTTCAATCCGATCTGATCGGAAAAAATGAATGCTTCGGCCATGTAGAATGCGACGGCATTGTCTTGGATAATGCGCGCATTATTTCCACGCCGAAAATCGATGCCGTCAGTCCGGAGGCGAGTTTGATCCATGAAGCGGCTGTCGGCAAGATTGCGGGCGAACAGCTTTTAAAGCTGATGAGTTTAGGCCTTTCCGAACAGGAAGCGGAAGATGCGATCATTCGAGGGTTTTTGAATTGAATCAATGTCCGCACCGCAATTTTGCGGTGCGGACATTTTTTAAAGAGCGGTCTGCGGCAATTAGCCGCAGACCGCTCTTTAAAACCGTCGCGTTATTTGTCTGTAAAAGGTGCTAAAGTTCGATTTTGGAGTATACGTCAAGGATATTTTGTAACTTTTCTTCTCCGCTTGCGTTTTCGACGAATTTTTTATAGCATTCGCATACGTTGCCGTTTTGATCAAATCCCGTATCATTGCAGATGTTGCAGCGGTATTGCGGCACGAGCATGTTTTCGGTCAGGCTCAGCCGTTTTAACGCGGCCGCGCGTGTTTTACGCAAGGAAGCAAGTTTTGCCGTAAGCGTTTGGGTTTCGCCTCCAAGTGCTTCCGCTTTGGCGAGTTGTATTTCAGCAGAGCGCAGCGCCTCTTCATTTTGCGAAAATTCTTCGTCGGCTTCGGCGATCTTGCGATAATGATCGGCGCGGTCTTGTGCCTTTTCGCGGAGATTGAAATAATAGCTGCGAACTTTCTTTTTGAATTCTTCGTTGCGTTCATCCTGGACTTGTTTGCGGTATGCGTTTTGCGCAGGTTCTTCCTTTGCGATCTGGTCGAGGCTGAACAGCCCTTTTGCTTTCCATGATGACAGAACGGAGGTTATGTAGGGGATCGGGCTGGCTTTTCCTTCCGCGAGAGAAGCGGCTTTCAAGATCAGTTCATCGGAAAATCCCCATTGGCGCCAGTTGCGCAGGCAGTCACGATCCCAGTTGTTTACGCGTCGCGCAACTCCCGCCGTTTTGAGTACTTCGGCGGCAAAGTCTCGTTCGCGCGCTTCGCCTTCCATATAAGCAATGATGCTTTCCGCCGAAACGACCCCGAGCGAGGCAAGTTTGCGGATAAGTTCGTCCATCTTTTCGAAAGATTTTTTTTCTCGCCGGAAACAATATTTTGCCAGCTGGATCAAGGAAGTTGCATCGTAGCCGTAGGCAAGCCAGCCGCTTACGAAATTGTCGGTGTATGTTTCTATGACAGGGCAATATGTTCCCAGTTCTTTTGCAATAGACAGAGTGAGATCGCGAAGCTCTGCTTTTTTTGCGAAAAATTCTTTGATTTCGGTTTTGGAGAATTTTTTATTTGCGTACAATTCCCGCATCGTTTCATTCAGCTTTGTAAATCCGCCTTTTTTCAAAAGAGATGCGGCACAGCGAACGGCATCGGCATCAAATCCGAGTTCTTCTGTCCATACGCGATAGAGATTGTAGTCTTCCGGTTCGGGTTTTTTCTGCGATCCCATTGCGCGCAGGACGGCGGCAAGATCGCCGCTCTGGGTCATGTAATCGGAGAGTTTGTTTTCGATTTGTTCGACAGTCGTTACGCCTTCTGCCGCGAAATTTCTTGCTACTTGCAGTATATAATTCTGTGCGATGTTTTCTCCCTTCAGGTCAATGCAATAGCGTACGATAAGAAGCATGGCTTCCGGTTTGATCGAGTATTCTTCCATGACAGAAAAATATTTCATGAATTCATTGGAAGAGATCATGCGTTTTGGCATCAAAGACTGGACAGCCTTATTAAAATCGGAATATTTTTCGGTGCGGATGCGTTTGGGTTTGCCCTTGGCATAATCGGCAGGGAAATATCTCACGGAAAAAGGATTATAGGAAGATATCTCCAGGAGATCGAAATCTTCCCAAAAGCGGAAAAGATCGATCACCTTGTCTTCCGAAATGCCGAGAGATTTGGCGGCCTCGCTTATGCTGTATTCCTCCTGAACATTTTGGCAAAGGTATAACCCGAACAAATATACTTTGACCGCATCACCGTCTGCCATCGACATATATTTGGTGATGAACTGATTTTCGATGCTGGTGTAAGATGAGAGAGAAAACTCTCTCGAGTACGAACAAAATCCCATTTGTAAAACTCCGCGCAACGCTTGATTTATTTTCTCTTTTGCGCTATACTATTATATAAATAATTTGCCGTAAAATCAAGATTATTCGCAACATTTTTTTGTTTGTCCCGTTTACTTTTTGGTCGGGGCGGGTTTTGAGGTAGCATGAAGGTACTGCACACATCGGACTGGCATATCGGAAAACGCATTGCGGGGCGAGAGCGCCTCGCCGAACAGCGCGAAGTTTTGCATGAGATCGCATCCGTTTGTGAGCGAGAAAAGGTGGAGCTCGTACTGGTAGCCGGGGACGTGTTCGATACATATCTTCCTTCCGCCGAGGCGGAGGATGTCTTTTACGGCGCGGTAAAAGAGATCGCGGGAAAAGACCGATGCGTTTTGATAATAAGCGGGAACCATGACGACAATGTAAGGCTGGCCGCGGCGAGCTCGATTTCGGAAGATCAGGGGATCTATATTTACGGCAATGCCGCGCATAGTCATAAAGATTGTGAAGACCGAGCATTGAAAGCAGTTGCGGCGGAAACAAATTCCATAATCTTTTGCAATTCGGCGGGCGAAGAAATTTTTGTCAATGTTTTGCCATACCCGAATGAGGCCAGACTGAAAGAAGATAAAAATCCGAACGAATCTTATTCGGATAAAATGCGGCGCTGGATCGAGGCAGGAGAAGCGCAAAATACGCGCGGTTTGCCTTCAATATTTTTATCCCATTTGTTTGTTGCGGGCGGGAAAGTGAGCGAGGGGGAGCGAGAGATCGATTTAGGCGGTGCGCGTGCCGTTGCCCTTGAACTGCTGCCGCCGAGCTGTTATGTCGCGTTGGGACATCTTCATCGCAGACAGCATTTTAAAAATAATGTTTATTACAGCGGTTCCGTTTTGCAATACGCTTTTGATGAAACCGGTTCGGAAAAGAGTGTAGTGGTTTTTGATATCGGAAAAGGCGGGGCGCAAAATATCCGTGAAATCCCTCTCTGCAGCGGGAAGCGGCTTGTCCGCCTTGCGGAGACGAGCGTTGGCGGTGCGGTTGAACTGCTGAAAAAATACCCGGATTGTTATATTGAACTCACACTATATTTGCGTGCGCCTCTGATCGCTGCGCAGGTGCGCGAAATGCAGGCGGCCAATGAGGGCTTGGTTTCTATTTTGCCAGTTGTACAGGGAGACATTACGCCGCAGGGCACAGTCCTTTCGCGGCGCAAGATGAGTTCGGCGGAACTTTTCCGTGAATATTATAAAAGCAAATTCACGGAAATGCCTCCCAAGGAATTATGCGAGCTGTTTTTGTCGCTGACGGAGGACACGGATGAAACCAAAACGTCTTGAATTTTGCGGCATCAACAGTTTTTCGCGCACCGCAGTCATTGATTTTACGAAACTTCTTTCCGGAGGGATCTTCGGCATTTTCGGTGATACCGGAAGCGGAAAGACGACAATTTTGGACAGCATGGTTTTTGCGCTGTACGGAAAAGTTGATCGCATCAAAGGCGGAGCGGGAAACGAGCTGATCAATTACAACTGTGATAAAGCATATGTCGTATTTGATTTTGAAACAGAGACCGGACAGGGCAGGAAAACATATCGGATAGAGCGCGAGATCAAGCGAAAAAATTCTATGCAGTCCGTGATGCTCAGTGAACTTGACGGCAACCGTGTCATAGCACTGAGCGACGGGGTAAAAAATACGAATGCGAAGATACAGGATATCGTCGGGCTTTCTTTTGATGATTTTAAAAAATGTATTGCTTTGCCGCAGGGAGAGTTTGCGCAATTCGTTAAATCGGATCGGGCGGATCGGCTACGGTTGATATCCCGTTTGTTTGGCCTTGAAAAGTACGGAGACCTGTTGAACGCACGTTTAAAAGATCGCTATGCAGAGATAAAGTCCGAACTGGATCAGAAAGAAGGCGAGCTGAAGGGCTATGCCGATGTTGATGGCGAAGGTTTGGAAGTTCTGAAAAAGGATGCTTCCCGACTGCAAAAAGAAAAGTCCGAATTGGACAGCGAATATGAGCGCTTTTCCGCGAAATTTGAAAAAGACAAAGCGCAATACGAGCGGGCAAAGAGATATGAATCGCTTCGGGTACGTCAGGCTGAATTGTCGGCTAAAGAAGATGATGTCGCGAAAAAGCGCGAAGCGTTGAAGCGTCTTTCGTTGGCGAAAGAAATCGCCGCGCTGGAAAAAAGAATGCGTCAGCGTTCAACGGATTTTGAAACAGCGGCGAAGCGTATCGAAGAGAGTCGAAAAAATATCGAAACGATCCGTTTAAAGCAAAGAGAGTTGCAGAGCGAGCACGATTTGCCGTTGCTTTCCAAGAAACTGGAAGAACTTACGGAAAAGCTCGGGCGGGTGGCTTATGCAAAAAATGATGCCAAATCGTTGCAGGAATACGCAAAAAAGCGCGAGTTGCTGAAGACAGAGCTTGCGGCGGCGCAAAAAAAACAGGAAAGTGCGGCAGAGCAGATTTCCCGTCTTCAAAAGGAGGAAGCAGCTCTTTCAGAGAAACTTGCGGCGCTCGGCGAAGCGGATCCGGACGTGTTTCTCGGAGAAAATTTTGAAAGCGCTCTTCTTACGGAAGAGTACCGTCAATCCAGACAATATTTTGAAGATAAGCGCAATATACTCCATCAGGATTTTGACGGAGGCGAGCTCTATGAGAGGGTCGATGCGGCGCTGGAAGAGAGAATCGGCCACTATTCGCGGCTGTTGCAGACCGAAAAGACGAGAGATGCGGCAGAGATTTTCGAGAATTTCAAAGCGATGCAGAAGCAGCGCAATTTACTTTCCGAATCATTGAACGATACGAAGCTGAATATTGCCCGTTCGGAAAAGCTTTTGGGCGATGCGGAAAATTTTTCAAAGCGCATTTCGGAAGAAATTGAACAGTGCGGAGAGAAGATCGCTGAGATCGGAGGCAAGTTGCGCGAAGCTCTCGGGATCACAAAATTTTCGGAAATCGGCGTGCTCGAACAAAATCTTTCGGAGCAAAAGAGTTCGATTTCGGCTCAAAAAGATAATTATGAGAAGCAGACGAATATTCTGGCTGATCGCTTGCGGCAGTTGGAAGTGGGAATCGCAAAGGATGAATCTCTCTGTGAGAATTTGAAAATTGCAGATAAGGAAGATGCGGCTCGAAGTGCCCTGCTTTTAGCCGATGCGGGATTTTCGGACGTCTCCCAGGCAATCGATCTTGTCAGACAGATTGCGGACGAAGCTGCCGCAAGGAATGAAGTGGATGCTTTCGAAAAATTGCAGACGGAAATCATAGCGAACATGCGGATGCTGCGGGAAGAAGGAGAGATCGCGCAGGTTTCGGAAGAAGAATATCAAAACGAATGCTTGAAATTTGCGGAACTGACATCAAAACGGCAATCCGTTGCGGAAACGGCTGCAATATACGAAAAAGATCTGCTTCGCCAAGAGGGCAGGCTGAAAGTCAAAAGGCAATTGGAAAAGGAATATGCGGAAATAGGTAAAAAGGTTACATGGCTTTTGCGTTTGAAGGAGCTTGTCCGGGGCAATACTTTTATGGAGTTTGTTGCCGAGGAGTATCTTGCCGATATTTCCGCTTCCGCAACGCAAACGCTTTTGCGGCTTACGAACGGCAGATATTTTATCCGCTATTCGCAGGGTTTTTTCATCGGAGATAATCTTTGCGGCGGTGAAACGCGGAGTGTAAACACGCTGTCCGGCGGTGAAACATTTCTTGTTTCGCTTGCATTGGCGCTTTCGCTGTCTTCGGCGATTTATGCCAAGTCATTAAAGCCGATTGAATTTTTCTTTTTGGATGAAGGATTTGGCACATTGGATGAAAAATTGATCGATACGGTTATGGACAGTCTTGAAAAACTAAAGAATGACCGTTTTTCGATCGGGCTTATTTCGCATGTCGAGGAATTAAAACATCGCATCGAAAATAAAATTACGGTGATCGGTGCTGCGGAAGGCGGCAGTTCCGAAATTCAAATCAGTTGAGAAGACGGAGAAAAATTTTTGGCAAACAAAATTCTGACGCCTGTAACGCTATGGAATGATTTTGACGACACATTGCCGTTGCAGTGCACAATCGAAGATGAGATCTCAAAAGGCAAAATGGTCTTCCGCCGTTTGCGCTTTTTAGGCAGAGCGGTAGGGAACAAGCGCGTAAATATTTTTGCGATTTTTGCCGTCCCGAAGGCAGGGGAGTCCTATCCTGCTTTGCTGGTATTGGGAGATGTGACCGAATCGGTCGACGAGGCGCTTGCAGAACGATTTGTCGACAAAGGATATGCGGTGCTCATGCCGGATTATCGAGGCGCATGGCAAGAATCGGAAGGACATACGATTTATCCCGAAGAGATCGGATATGCAAATTACCGAGACGCGGGCAGGCGTATCGATTATGTCGATGACGATGCCCGCAAAACCAGCTGGTATGAATGGGTCGCGGTAGCAAGGTATGCGGTGCAGTATCTGAAAAGTCTGCCGCAGATCGGCAAGATCGGTGCAATCGGCCTTCGAACGGGCGGCGACGTGGTGTGGCAGCTTGCAGCGACCAGCGAAGATCTGGCGTGTGCCATCCCCGTGTGTTCGGGCGGATGGCGCGCGTATCGCGGTTTGTATAAATTCGGCGATGTGACCGACCTCAAAATGGACGATGAGCGTTACCGTTTTTTGGCAGGGGTGGATGCGCAGGCCTATGCGCAGTATGCAAAATGTCCTGTTTTGATGCTTTGTTCGACCAACGACGAGCGCTTCGATGCGGACCGTGCATTCGATACGTATGCCCGTATCAATCCGCAAATGAGCAAAACATTCAATTTTTCGGCACGCTATAACGGACATATCGGGAATACCGGACTGAATGATTTGGATCTGTTCATCAATAAGTTTTTGAAAGATCGCGAGGTATTCGTTCCTGCTCCCGTCGATATTGTTATTGAAGAGGATGAAGGGGAGCTTGTGGCAAGGATCCGCTTTGATCCGAACGGTGAATGCAAATATTGTGAAGTGTTTATGGCGGAGGACAATTTGGATTCTTCCATGCGGGATTGGACGCGTTGTGCGCTGAAACGTGAAAACAGCAACGAGGAGCAGGTATTTCGGCTGAATGCTTATAAAAAGGCTGTTCGCGTATTTGCTTTTGCAAAAGCAAAATATAGCTGCGGTTTTGCGGTTTCATCCAAAATTGCGGTAAAAAAGTTGGATAAGGAATATTCCAACCTTACCGATAAATGCCGCATTCTGTACAGCAGTGAGAACGGTTCGGACAGTTTTACGATCGATCGCTTCGACAATAAAGTGCTTGCGGATTGTTTTTTGGATAACAGCGTTCCGCCAGTGCGGTTAATGAACGGGCCGTACGGGATACGAGGACTTTATTCCGCGTACGGACTGAAATTGTTCCGCATCAATGATGAGAAATATCGTCCGGCGGAAAATGCGCTTCTGAAATTTGACGTATATTCGCCTAGTGCATGCATTCTGCAAGTAACCCTCTGTGTAAAAGAGGGCGGGAAAGCGGAAAAATATACTTGTTCTTTGCGCCTTCCCGGCGGAAACGGTTGGCTGAATTTTATCCTGAATGCGAAAGATTTCAAAAATGCCAACAACAAGCCTCTCGCGCAGATCGGGCAGGCACAGTATCTGACTTATTATTCCAACGATGAATTTTGCGTGAATAATTTGCTTTGGATCTGAAAGATCCGTCGATTTGCTTTTTTTGCAGAGGGAAATATGGTATACTCTTTAGGTGATAAAGTAACGACCAAAAAAAAGCATCCGTGCGGGAATGATATTTGGACGATCGTGCGTACGGGGGCTGACTACAAGATTCGTTGCGACAAATGCGGAAGGATCGTGATGCTTTCGGTATCGGAATTTAATAAAGCGATCAAAGCTAAAAAGGAGCAATAATGCAGGATACGCCGCTGAGCGAAATTTTGGAGGAGCACAGGCATCCGCAACGGGAATTTCAGTCCACATTGCGTTTTTTGGTCGCGCTTCTTGCCGTTTTTTTCGTTATTACTTATTTATTCACGGAAATTCTGATCGGCGTACAGGTGGTGGGCAGTTCGATGGAACCCACTTTGTATGGCGGCGATTATCTTTTTGTGAATACGACCGCAAAAGTCGAGTATGGGGATATCATCGTGATCGAGGCCAATCAGAAAGACAGTATTCATGATGATGACGCCATGCGTTGGTTGATCAAGCGGGTGATCGGGCTTCCCGGCGATACCGTATGGGTTAACGGAGACAAGGTATACCGCAAACATGCGGGCGACGCGGAATTTACGGAACTGGATGAACCGTATCTGGATCCGAATGATTCATGGGGGAACTACAATCTTGCGCCGGTGGAAATCGGTGAAGGCGAAGTGTATGTGCTGGGCGATCACCGCAGTGTCAGCAGTGACAGCCGCAGATCAGATTTCGGGACATTGCGATTGGACAATGTCATGGGAGTCGTTACGGGCTGGTCGTTAAAATATAAAGATGCAATCACTTCATTCTTCGGATTTTTTTCCCGTTCAAAAAATTAAAAAGGAGAAAAATTATAATGCACGATATCATTATTTCCTCGGACAGTACTTGTGATCTTGGCGAAGAGCTTGTCAAACGCTATGATGTAAAAATAATGCCTTTGAGCGTCATGCTGGGCGAGCGCAGCTACAAAGACGGAATTGATATTGTACCGAACGATATATTCCGCTATTTCGACGAAACGGGGAATCTGCCCAAAACGGCGGCTCCGAGCGTTGCGGAATACGAAGAGTTTTTCAAGCAGTTTACCGATCAGGGGAAGTATGTTGTTCACATCAATATTTCTTCCAAAGCGAGCGGTTCGCACGGTTTTGCGGTTACGGCGTCAAAGGCTTTTGACGGACGTGTATTTGTTGTTGATTCTCATGCGCTTTCGACGGGGCAGGGCTTGCTTGTATTAAAAGCGTGCGATTTGCGCGACGAAGGGAAAAGCGCGCAGGAGATTTATGATGTGCTGATGTCTCTGCGCGATAAGGTAAACACATCCTTCATACCGGATACTTTGCTGTACCTTTATAAAGGCGGACGGTGTTCTACGCTGTCATATTACGGGTCCAAAGTCCTTTCCATTCATCCGATGATCGACATGAAGGACGGAAAATTATATCCCAAACGCAAATATATCGGTAAGATGTCTCGTTGTTTAAAAAATTATATTTCCGATCTTGTGAAGGATTATCCGAAATATGATCGGACACGTTGTTTTATAACACACAGCCATGCGGATGAAGAAATCGTCGAACAAGCCAAGGCGCTTGTGGCCGGTCAGTTTGATTTCAAGGAGACGCTGATCACGGTGGCAGGCAGCATTATTACGAGCCATTGCGGCAGGAATACCATCGGGGTCCTGTTTATTTCTGAATAACGTAAGACGGAGTTTTTGATGAATATTGTTTTTGAAGATAAAGATTTGATCGCTTCTTTTAAACAACAGCGCGCGATTTTTCGTGTGTTTTGGGCGGTCACGGTTTTGTTTGTCATTTTGTGCGTCGTAAGCGTCGTGTATTATTGTTCGCTGCCTTTTGAAGATCCGAAACAAATTTACCCGAAGATTTTTTTGTGTGTGATTTCGTGTGTCTACGTAATTTTTTCTTATATTTTTTTGGGTATCAAATATCATCGCGCGCGAAAATATTATAAACTGATCGCCTATCTTTCGGTCGGGGTGAAGCAGGTCAATCGAAGCGTGTTTCTGCGGTTCGACAGCCCGGAACTGAAAGACGGCATCGATTTTTATGTGCTTATCATGTCGGAATGGAACAAAAAGAAGTCGGAATATATGGACCGAAAAATTTATTTTGATAAAGAAAAGCCTTGCCCCGAGTTTCAATGCGGGGATCAGGTTTGCTATTTGACGCAAGGGAACGTGATCGTCGAATATGAAGTGACGGGGCATGATCAATCGTTTGAGCCGAAAAAGGCGGAAACGGTATTGCAAAAGGATTTATTTGCAAAAACAAAAGCATAGGAGAGACAGAAATGCGAGCAGTGGTTACGGTTACGGGAAAGGATAAAAAAGGCATTATAGCGAAAGTCAGTTCGTTTCTTGCAGAAAAAGGCGTCAATGTGGAGGATATCAGTCAGACGATTCTGCAAGAATATTTTGCGATGATCATGTTGGTGGATATAAGCGATATCCGTACAGAATTGTCTGAACTTGCAAAAGAATGCGAGAAACTCGGGGAAGAAATCGGAATGTCGATCCGCCTTCAGCATGAAGCGATTTTTAATGCGATGCACAATATCTGATTAACGGGCGGGATGAATTATGTTTAACAAATTCGATGTATTGGAAACAATCGATATGATCGAGCGGGAGCACTTGGACATCCGCACGATCACGATGGGGATTTCTCTCCTGCCGTACATTCGCGGAACGGCTGAACAGACGGCGCAAAAGGTATATGATGCAGTTTGCACAAAGGCAAAAAACATTGTCAAGGTAGCGGAGCAGCTGTCGGGTGAATACGGAATTCCGATCGTAAATAAGCGTGTGTCGGTGACTCCGGTAAGTCTTGTTACGGCGGCGTTCCCGGAAAAGGCGGGATTGATCGGTAAGGCGTTGGATCGCGCGGCAAAGGAACTGGGAATTGATTTCTTGGGCGGATATTCGGCGCTCGTGCATAAAGGCACAGCCGATTACGAAAAAATATTTATGGACGGTATTCCCGAGCTGCTTGCGCAGACAGAAAGGGTTTGTTCGTCCGTCAACATCGGTTCATCCAAATCGGGCATCAATATGGATGCCGTGCGCCATATGGGTGAAATCGTAAAACGCACGGCAGAACTGACGAAAGAGCAAGACGGGCTCGGTTGTGCGAAGCTTGTCGTGTTCTGCAATGCCGTGGAAGATAATCCGTTTATGGCGGGAGCGTTTCATGGGGTCGGAGAAAGCGATACCGTTATCAACGTGGGCGTATCCGGTCCGGGTGTTGTAAAGCATGCCCTTGAAAATATCCCCGATGCCAATCTGAACGATGCGGCGGAAATGATCAAGCGCACTGCGTTTAAAATCACGCGGGCAGGGCAACTCATTGCCAAAGAAGCGGCAAAACGTTTGAATGCGGAGTTCGGTATCGTTGACCTTTCACTTGCGCCGACTCCGGTTATGGGCGATTCGGTCGCGCATATATTGGAAGAGTTGGGGCTTGAATGTGTCGGAGGACACGGGACGACTGCGGCTCTCGCGATGCTCAACGATGCGGTTAAAAAGGGCGGCGTGATGGCGAGTTCGCATGTCGGCGGGCTTTCCGGGGCGTTTATTCCGGTCAGCGAAGATATCGGGATGATTCAGGCAGCGGAGGAAGGCCGTTTGAACATAGACAAACTGGAGGCAATGACGGCAGTCTGTTCGGTCGGATTGGATATGATTGCGATTCCGGGCAAGACGCCTTCCACAACGATCAGCGCGATCATTGCCGATGAAGCGGCGATCGGCATGATCAATAATAAAACGACCGCTGTACGCGTAATCCCCGTGCCCGGAAAGGATGTCGGAGACAGCGTGGAATTCGGAGGGCTTTTGGGCAGGGCGCCGATCATGCCCGTAAATACGACGGACAGTTCGCGCTTTATTCTCCGCGGAGGCAGGATCCCTGCGCCTATACATAGCAATAAAAACTGACGGACGGTGAAGTTTATGGAACGCAGTGCGGTTGAGAGCAAATATAAATGGCATGTCGAGGATATTTTTTCTTCGGACGAGCAGTGGGAGAAAAGCTATACAGACATACAGGCTGAACTGGATTTTCATGCTTTTGAAAATACGCTGAACGATATTGAAAGTGTCCGAAAGCTCTTTGCTCAGGAGGAGCAAGTCGGGCAGAAGCTCGAACGGCTGTATTTGTATGCGCACATGCGTCACGATGAAGATTCACGCGTTGCAAAATATACTTCCATGCAGTCGAGGGCAATGTCGCTGTTTGTGAAATATTCTTCCGCAACGGCATTTGTAGAACCGGAACTGACGGCATTGGACGAAAGCATTCTGAAAGGATATGCGGCCGATTCCCGTTTGAAAGACTATGATTACTTTTTCCGTCGCCTTATCGAAGGTAAAAAGCATATCCTCAGCGCACCCGAAGAGCGCATTCTTGCGCAGTGCGGCGAAGTGCATGCCCAGTTTCAAAACATTTTTTCGATGATAGACAATGCCGATATACGGTTCGGGCAAATCAAAACGGGGAAGGGAGAGAAAATCGATCTCACGCACGGAACCTATGGTGTGATTTTGCACGGAACGGACCGCAATTTGCGTAAAAAGGCTTTTACACAGTATTATGACGCATATATTCATCTGACGAATACCATTGCCGCAACGTATTACGGAAATGTTCAAAAAGATGTCTTTGCGGCGCGCGTACGCAAATATGATTCCTGTCTTTCGCGCGCATTGGAAGGGGAAGATGTCAATGTTTGCGTCTATGATAATCTGATTTCTGCGGTACACGACAGTCTGCCTGTAATGCATCGTTATATTGCATTGCGCGGTAAAATGCTCAAACTCTCCCGTCAGCATATGTATGATATTTATGCGCCGCTCGTAGAGGATGCGGACTTGAAGCTCAGTTATGAGGAAGCCTGCGATCTTGTCGTGCAAGGCCTTTCTCCGTTGGGAGAGGAATATTGTTCGCTTTTAAAGAAAGGCTTTGCGGAAGGCTGGGTGGATGTTTGCGAGACAACGGGGAAAAGGAGCGGCGCATACAGTACCGGAATCTATGGTTTGCATCCCTATGTACTTTTGAATTATCAGCCGACGACGCACGATGTGTTTACCATTGCGCATGAAATGGGGCATTCTTTGCACACGTATTATTCCAACGCGGCACAACCGTATCCGAAAGCGGATTATCGAATATTCGTTGCGGAGGTTGCGAGCACAGTCAACGAAGTGCTGTTATTAAAATATATTTTATCGCAGACCGAAGACAAAAATATAAAGAAATATCTTTTGAATTATTTCCTGGATATGATCCGTACAACGCTGCATCGGCAGACCATGTTTGCGGAATTTGAGTATCTTGCGCACGATGCGGTTGAAAAAGGTACGCCTTTGACGAGTGAGTATCTGAATGACATCTATCTGGGCCTCAATAAAAAATATTACGGGAAAGCGATCGTTCACGATAAGCAAATCGCATACGAATGGTCGCGCATTCCGCATTTTTACACATCTTTTTATGTTTATAAATACGCGACGGGCATAATAAGTGCGATTTCCATTGCAAACAGGATTCTTACGGAGGGCGAAAGCGCCGTAAAAGATTATAAAGCCTTTCTTTCTTCAGGAGGAAGCGACGGGCCCGTGGAACTTTTAAGGATCGCGGGAGTTGATCTTACAAAAAAAGAAGTATTTCAAGCTGCTATGCATGCATTTGAAGATACGCTCGCGCAATTGGAAGGAATGTCTGAATCATGATACAGGCATATTATAAAAATGATCTTGCGGAGTATAAGAAACTCTGTGCGTTTCATTTATTTGTGGCGCGCGGGTTTCATACATACATTTTTCCGGTGTTTTTTCTTGTCGTTGCGTTCGGCTTTTTGGCGATCGGAATTGTCATTGAAAATTCGGCCATGTATATCGGCGCAGCTGTATTGTTGCTTGCTGCGGTTGGAATGCCTTTTTTGAATTTATATATGCAGAACGTTAAAATCGAAAAGAGCGTTCGCGCAAATCCGAATTATTTGAAGACCGAACAATATTTTTCTTTTGAGGATAAACAATTTCATTTAACGATCCGTGTCAACGGACATTCGGAAGAATATGACATTCCGTATGATCAGGTTTTGCGAGTGTATGAGCGGAAGGATAATTTTTACCTGTATATAGGCGGATCCAAAGTTTTGATTTTGAAAAAATCAGGTATTGAAACCGGCAAGACAGACGCATTAGCGGAATATTTCAGATGTATGGGTAAGCGCTTTAAGGAAAAAGCAAGTTTGCGGAGCACTAAGGTTGCATAAGGAGACCGAGAGGAGGAGAAGGCATGGCAAAAGCGAAGTCGAGTACAAATATTTTGCCGAATAATTTGGAAGCGGAGCAGGCTCTTCTCGGATGCCTGTTGATCGATAACGATACGCAGACAGAGGTGTTGGACAAGCTGTCCGAAGATGACTTTTATCAGGAATCGCACAAACTTATCATCGGAGCGATGAAATCGGTTTTTAATGCTCGTAAGCCCGTAGATCTTGTGACGCTTGCCGATCAGTTGGAAACGGACAATGCATTGGAAAAGGCGGGCGGGATCACGTATATAACGGATCTCGCAAAAATTACTCCGTCTGCGGCAAATTATAAGTCGTATCTGGATATTGTAAAGCGAGACAGTATCAACCGCAGACTGATCCGCGCTTCGCAGAAAATAATTGAAAATTCCTCGGAAGGCGTTGATGCAGCGGACAGTGTCGCATATGCCGAAAAACTTGTTTTTGATATTTCCAAAAAGATGGACACTTCCACGCTGGTCGATATGCGTGAGGATGACAGTTATGATCTTGTCCTGAACAAATTTGAAGTAATTTCAACCGACAAAAATGCTTTAAGGGGAATAAATACCGGCTTTACAAAGTTGGACAAGATTACAAACGGCTTGCAAAAATCCGACTTTATCGTCCTGGCGGCAAGGCCGGGTGTCGGTAAAACCACCATCGGCATGAACATTATCGAACATGCCGCGCTGGTCGACAATAAAGTCTGTGCCGTATTTTCATTGGAAATGCCGCGTATACAATTGGCGCAGCGTTTGCTTTGCTCGTATTCCAGGGTCAGCATGTCGAAGGCATTGGCGGGCGAGTTGACGCAAAATGACTGGAAAAAACTTTGGAAAGCGAGTGCAGATCTGAAAAAGGCAAAGATCTATATCGACGATTCTTCGAAAATCACTCCGGCGGAGATCCTTTCAAAATGCCGCCGTTTGAAAGCCCGAAAAGAAGGGTTGGATATTGTCATGATCGATTATATTCAGCTGATGGGAAGCGGAGAACGCAGGCAGGAAGAGAACCGCCAGCAGGAGATTTCGACGATTACGCGTAACTTGAAAATCATGGCAAAAGAGCTGGATGTTCCGGTCCTTGCGCTGTCACAGCTTCGTCGAATTTCATCGAAAGAAGAGCCGCAGCTTTCAGACTTGCGCGAATCGGGCGCAATTGAACAGGATGCGGATATGGTCATGTTTATTCACCGTCCGGATGTTGCCGCGACCGAAGAAGAAATCAAGAGCGGAAAAATAATTAAGGATGCGGCGGATCTCATTATTGCCAAACACCGAAACGGTGAGCTTGGCAGGGTGAAGCTTCGGTTTCGTGGCGATCAGGTCAGATATGTCAACCCGCCTCCCGGATTTTTGCCGGACGAACCTGACGAAAAGCCTTCCGATGCTTCCGAGGATGATCAGGAATATACGTATGACGATGCAATGGACTCTTTCGGGAACGATGTTCCGCCGCCGGATGATTTTAACCCGGAGGACTTCGAATAATGATCACGCGGATTTGTTCTGTCAATGAGGAATCTTTGCGCGAAGCGAAGAGCATCCTATCCGAAGGGGGTGTGGTCGCGTTTCCTACAGAAACGGTTTACGGCCTTGCGGCGGATGCGCGGCGCGATGATGCCGTTTCCGAAATATATCGTATTAAAGGACGTCCTTCGGATAATCCTTTGATCGTGCACGTGCATAAAGATTATGATATTACCCAACTTGTTTTTGACGATCGTGCTTATGCGGCAAAACTTCGCAATGCATTTTTGCCCGGCCCGTTGACACTTGTGTATAGAAGCAAGGGGAAAGTCAGCAAAATCGTTTCTTGCGGTCTGGATACACTGGCAATACGTGTCCCTTCTCATGTCGGCGCACAGATGTTTTTGCGATATACGGATATGCCGCTTGCGGCGCCGTCCGCCAATCTTTCCAAACATATCAGTCCTGTTTCGGCGCAGCATGTTTATGCCGATTTAAACGGAAAAATTCCTTTAATCTTGGATGGCGGCGTGTGTACAGGCGGTATAGAGAGTACTGTGTGTGACGTAACAGGCGATTTTCCCGTGATCTTGCGGGAAGGATTGATTTCACGTGAAATGATCGAGGCTGTGACGGGAAAGTGTGAGGTTTACAAGCTGAAGAGCGGAGAGGCTGCGCGTTCTCCCGGCATGAAATATAAGCATTACGCCCCGCGGTGCAAAACGCGATTGTTCGAAGCGGAAGAGTCGGATAAGGCGGAGGAGTGTTTTAAGACATGCATGCTGCAAGGTATCAAAGCGTATGTTTTGTGCGAAGGCGGCGTTGCGCAGCGTTTTCCCCAAGATCGTGTCCTTGATCTCGGGAGATCGGAAAATGAAATGGCTGCAAATTTATACAATCTTCTGCGGCAAGGGGAAGCTGTTGCGGATTTGATCATCGCGATTAAACCGACAAAACAGGACGGAATCATGGCCGGGGTAATGAATCGCTTATCCAAAGCATGTGCGAACGAGTAAAATGAAAAGAAAAAAGGTCCTTTTTGTCTGTACGGGAAATACATGCCGAAGCCCGATGGCGGAAGCAATATTCCGTTCGGAGATTAAGAAGCGAAAAATTAAATTTGTAGATACAGCATCGGCCGGTATTTTTGCGCAAGACAGTGTTGCGATCAATGCGAACAGTGCCCAATGTCTTACTGCTCTCGGAATCGATTTTTCCAAGTTTAAGCCGCGCCAGTTAAAGCATACAATGATTGAATCGAGCTATCTTGTGATTTGTATGACTGCGGGACAAAAAGAACTTCTGGACGGGTTTGATAATGTTCGGTCCATGCGCGAAATTTGCGGGTTTGATATTCCGGATCCATACGGATGTGACCTTGAAACATATCGGCGCACGGCTGAATTACTTCGCCGTGCAATTGTCATGATCATTGAAAAATATTTTATGCCTGCGCAGACGACATGATTTGTGCAGAGCTTACAAAAAGAGGTGTAGTATGAAAATTGCCGTTGCCTGCGATCACGGAGGCGTTGACTTGAAAGCGGTTTTAATCCGTTATTTGAAAGAGCATGGATATGAGGTCGAGGATTTCGGGACATACTCGCACGATTCGTGTGATTATCCCGATTATGCTCTTCCTGCGGCAGAAGCCGTTGCGAGCGGAGCGTGCGATCGAGGCATTTTGATCTGCAGTACGGGGATCGGGATGTCTATCGCGGCAAATAAAGTGAACGGTATTCGCTGCGCACATTGCCATGATGCATATTCCGCCAAATATACGCGGTTACACAACGATGCCAATATGTTGGCGTTCGGGCAAAAGATTATCGGGGAAGGCGTAATGCTGGATATTGTCGAAATTTTTCTGAATACTCCTTTTGAAGGAGGTCGGCATAAGCGTCGAATCGATAAAGTTACGGAAATCGAAAAAAAATACGGCAAATAATATTGTCGCAAAAATTACAAGGGAGAATTTCTACAATGGCTAACATTTTTGTTATGGATCACCCGCTCGTGCAGCATAAAGTCACCATGATGCGCGACAAGAATACGAGCACCAAAGATTTTCGCGAACTCGCGGAAGAGATTTCGCTTCTGATGGCATATGAAGTGACGCGCGACCTGCCTTTGGAAGACGTCGAGGTTGAAACGCCGATCTGTAAAACGACGGCAAAAATGGTTTCCGGCAGGAGTTTGGGAATAATTCCGATTTTGCGTGCAGGTCTGGGGATGGTAAACGGAATGCTGAAACTTGTTCCGAATGCAAAAGTCGGGCATATCGGGCTTTATCGCGATCCGAAAACTTTAAAGCCGGTTGAGTATTATTGCAAGCTTCCGGCGGATGCTACGGACAGAACATTGATTGTAGTGGATCCTATGCTTGCGACGGGCGGAAGCGCTGCTGCGGCAATCGGTTTTTTAAAGGACCGCGGTTGTAAAAACATAAAATTTTGCTGTCTGATTGCGGCTCCGCAAGGGGTTGAAGCTTTGCAAAAAGCGCATCCGGATGTTGATATATTTGTTGCTTCGCTTGATCGCGATCTGAATGACCATGCATACATTATACCGGGACTTGGAGATGCGGGTGACAGACTTTTCGGTACAAAATAAAGGTTTAATAATTCTATGAGGGGGCAAGTCATGAACAAAATCAAAAAAGCGGTAATACCTGCGGCCGGATTCGGGACTCGTTTTTTGCCGGTTACGAAGTCGGTGTGCAAAGAAATGCTGCCGATCGTTGATAAACCGACTTTGCTTTATATTGTTGAGGAAGCCGTGGCTTCGGGGATCGAAGATATTCTTATAGTGACGGGACGAAATAAAAAAATCATTGAAGATTTTTTTGATTATACTCCGGAGTTGGATTCCTTGCTCGAAAAGGACGGAAAACAGGAATATCTTGAAATTTCGCGGCAGATGGAACAGCTTGCCAACATTTATTATGTCCGTCAAAAACATCCGACAGGATTTGCGGATGCGGTCATGTGTGCAAAAGCCTTTACCGGGGATGAGCCGTTTGCGATCATGCTTGGGGATGATATAATTTATACGCCGCCGGAAAAAAGGCCCGGGATCGGACAACTGATCGATTGTTACTTTGATACGGGAAAACCCACTGTAGCGGTAATGAATGTCCCCGATGCAGACATACCGAAGTACGCCAATATTCGAGGTGAGGAATATGCGGACGGGCGGATCGAAATTTCCCAAATCGTAGAAAAACCTGCAATAAAAGATAAGTTTTCGAATGATGCGGTGATCGGGCGCTATGTAGTGGATAAAGATATTTATGGCTTTATAGAGCGTACTCCGTCGACTGCGAGCGGAGAAGTTTATTTTACCGATTCGCTTCAATTGCTGGCGAAAGAAAATCGCTTGATAGGTTGCAGATTCCAAGGTAAGCGTTACGATGCGGGGAATAAACTGGAGTATCTGGAGGCAAATATCGAATATGCGCTCCGCGATAATTCTTTGAAGGATGGGGTTCGCGAGTATCTTCTTTCGCTTGCAAAGAAATTAAAGTAGAACACTATGAAAATTTTGTTTAGCAACGCAAAGATCATGTCTTCTCCTTATGAAAGCATGATTGACGGTGCAGTGTTGGTTGACGGTAACCGTATCGCCTATGTCGGAAGCGATCGCGCGGATTTGACGGCGGATAAAATAATCGATTGCGGCGGAAATCTTCTGATGAGCGGTTTTTGCAATGCCCATTCACATGCTGCGATGAGTTTGTTCCGAGGTGTTGCGGACGATTTTACGCTGGAGCAGTGGTTGCAAGAGCGGATCTTTCCTCTTGAAAGAAATCTGTCTCCCGATGATGTTTATTGGGGGACAATGTTGCAGGTTGCGGAATTTGTGCGCAGCGGTATAACTTGTTTTGCCGACATGTATTTTTACCCTGATTCGATTTGTGCCGCGGCGCACAATGCTGATATGTGCATAGCGTTGTGCTGCGGGGGTAATTCTTTATCCGGTGCAGATATTCTTGCTGAAATAGTCAAAAATTACAATAAATACAGTACTATGTCAGACAGAGTTTGCTACTTTCCGGGTGTTCATGCCGAATATACCTGTGACGAAAAATTATTGACTGCGGTAGCGGATTTTGCTGCTGAAACCGGTGCTCGAACGTACATCCATTTGTCTGAAACATTGAAGGAAGTTGGTGATTGTACCGTAAGGCATCAAGGGTTGACACCGCCGCAATATCTGCACAGACTCGGATTTTTCGAAAATGGCGGGTTGGCGGCGCATTGCGTATATGTTGATAAGGATGATATTGCTTTGCTGAAACAATGCAATGTAATTCCTGTCATCAACGGGGCAAGCAATTTAAAGCTTGCTTCCGGAATAGCGCCTGTTTACAGCATGCTTTATAATGGTTTGCGGCCGGCTCTCGGAACGGACGGAACGGCAAGCAACAATGCGGCATCGATGTTCCGCGAAATGTATTTGTACTCTTGTTTGCAGAAAGAAGCTATGAAAGATGCTTCTGTTGTACCTGCCGAAAAGACACTGGCGGCAGCGACCGTTGACGGCTATCGGGCGCTCGGATTTTGCGGCGGAGAATTGAAAGAAGGAAATTTTGCGGATATGGTTCTGATCGATCTTTTCGCGCCCAATATGCAGCCCGGCGATGAATACTTAAAACATCTGGTATTCAGCTGCGGGGACGGCAATGTTTTGATGACTGTTTGCGGCGGGAAGGTTGTTTACGAGCAGGGAACGTATCATATCGGCGAGGATTTGCAAAAAATTTATTCCGAGTGCCGCAACCGCCGCGCCCGTCTGATGCGGAAGGCGGGATTGCAGGCATGAGATCTTATGGCTGAATACATAAAGGAGGACAAGGCATGAGTGAATTTTGGGACGTTCTGAAAGAATTCGCCTCGAATTTTGCGCAGAGCGGCGGGCTTACCGTGGTCAGAACGATTGCATTTTTTGTGTTGGGCCTGATCGTGATAAAAATCGTGCAAGCGATTGCGCGCAGCGTTACATTAAAGAGCAGTCATCTCGATAATTCGGCGGCATCGTTCATAATTTCCGTGATCACGGTAATTTTGTATATTGCTTTGATCATCGTTTTGATAAAGTCGCTGGGTTTTTCTACGGCAGGGATTATTGCGGCATTTTCGGCGGTGGCGTTAGCTGTTGCACTTGCATTGAAGGACAGTCTCGGAAGCCTTGCGAACGGAGTCATAATTATTTTTACAAAACCTTTTAAAAAAGGCGATTATATACAGGCGGGGAAATACGACGGTCTGGTGCAGGATATCCGTCTGTTTAACACCAAAATTCTTACCTATAATAATGAAGAAGTGATCATACCGAACAATCAGATATTGAGTTCTGAAATGATCAATTATAGTTCCATGCCTTTGCGCAGGGTCGTTGTCGATGTACCGGTGCCGTATGATACGGATACGGTGCAAATAAAAAAGATCTTGATGGATGCAGCCGTTTCCATGCCGAATATCGTAAACTCGCCTGCACCCGCCGTGATCTTGAAAGAATATGGAAGCAGTGCTCTCATGTATTCGGTGCGGGTGTGGACTTCCTTTGAGTATTATTGGGATACGCTTTACGGTTTGTATGAAAAAATTTATAACACGTTGGGAGAGAACGGTATAAAAATTCCGTTTGACCAGTTGGATGTGCATGTAATTTCTCCTTTGGGCGGAGAGGCAAACGGAACGCAGAAAGGAGAAAAAGACGCATGAACGGATTGATTTATTTAATGTGTACGGCGGAACAGGGGACGGATACGATTTCATTGTTGATTCAATATGCGGTTTACATTGCAATCATAATTGTGGGGATCATTATTCTCGGGTTGATCAGAAGAAGACAAAAACCGGTGTCCCATGCAGAATTGCGAAAGCGGTTGGGAGATCTGTCTGATTGGATCGGGAAAGCGATCGAATGTATCAGCGAAGAAAAGCATGGCCAATATGATTTTTTGCGAATGATGCAAAAGCTGATATTTGCTGCGGATAAATTGATCTATCAAACAGCCATACTGGCGGACAAAGAGCGAGACAGCGCTATTTCAAACATTGCAATGACGGAGGAGCGTGCTAAAAGTTTGCTGATGGAATTTCGTTCGGAATGGAAAATGGTGGAGGCTGGTTCGGATACGGAGAAACTGTCCGAAGCGAATGAATTGATCGGTCAATCGATCGCAGCCATTGACCGGATTTTGGAGAGGGACCGTCTTTTAAATTCGCGCCGCATCAAGAAAAATGGATAAGACTCTAATATGCATCGGTGGCGGGGAATTGCGCACCAAAGAAACACTGAAGATTGATGAATATATAGCGAACAAGGCAAAACAGCACGCAGGTGAAAAAAGAGCGTACGGACTGTTTATTCCGACGGCAAGTCATGACAGCATGCCGTATTTTAACAGTTTTCGAAAAACCTACACCTCTGTGTTTGATATCAAGGCGGACGTCGCATTGACCGTTTACGGAGAAATGTCTTTGCCGAAACTCGAAGAAAAGTTTTCTAAGGCTGATTTTCTCTATGTCGGCGGGGGCGATACCGTTTATATGCTCGAACATTGGAAGAAAACCGGATTACTGGAATTGGTACGGGATGCGTATGAACGCGGTGTGATGATCTGCGGTTTGTCGGCGGGAGCAATTTGTTGGTTCGAGAAAATGTACACAGACTCGCAATCCGTATCCGAGGGTGAGGAATATTCTGTGTATCCCGGATTAAATTGGGTAAAAGGAATAATTTCTCCGCATTATGGCCTTCGAGCGCTTGACTTTAACAAAATAATTTCATATAATAATACAGACGCGATCGGGTTGGAAGATTGCAGCGCGATTGAGATCAGGAACGGCGAAATAGTTCGATCGCTATCGTGCGGAGGCAATGCATATTGGTTGCACGTCAACGGCGGTGAAGTCACAAAAGAACTGATTCGCCCGTTAATTGAATTGTAAACGAACGGGAGAGATTCCCGGTCATGCGAGTGTGGTGAAACTGGCAGACGCGCTAGATTCAGGTTCTAGTGGGAGCGATCCCATGCAGGTTCAAGTCCTGTCACTCGCACCATAAATCCGCGAAGTGCGGATTATGGGGGCATAGCTCAGTTGGTTAGAGCGCTCGCTTCACATGCGAGAGGTCGTAGGTTCGAGTCCTACTGTCCCTACCATTACCGCAAGGGGAAAAGCAGATCGATGATATTCGGTCTGTTTTTTTATTGCGAGCTGCGAGGACGCCAAAAAGAATTTTTTCGGATTGCATGAGTTCAAAAATTCGTACTTAATGTGCAAAAGGGCCAAAATCGGAAGAGTGTTTACATATTTTTAGAAAATTGTTTAAATATTTTTCATGAACTTGACGGAGTTGCGGCGTTGTAGTATAATAGTTAAGGAAAAATTGTTGTGACAGTTTATACCCAATAAAAATAAATTTTGGAGTTGTATATGAACGGAGAACTTCTGACGGAACGCTTGATAGCTTATGCGAAAAAACATCTTGCCCTGAATGATTACGACGAAAACTATATGCGTAATATGCTTTTGGCGGAATTCAGATTGTCTGCTCCGTATGATGGGGTGCCCGATCTTTCCGATATCGCAGAAATGGATGTTCCTGATTCGTTATGCGATGATATACGTACATATGCAATTGAAAATAAAATTGCCGACGAGTCTTCCGCGGATCGATTCTGTACAAGAATATTCGGATTGCTGACGCCGATGCCTTCGAAAATCAATGAAGAATTCAACCGCATACGCGGAGAAAAGGGTGCGCAGGCGGCGTGTGATTATCTTTACGATATTTCTGTCAAGAACTGGTATATACAAAAGACCGCGATATCGCGCAATCTCAAATGGTCTTATCAGGACGGCAAGCGGTATTTGGAAATCACGGTAAATCTTTCCAAGCCTGAAAAAAAGAATAAAGATATCGCAAAACTTTTGACTGCGCCGCAGACGCGGAAATATCCCATGTGCTTGCTTTGTAAGGAAAACGAAGGGTTTGCGGGAACGGCGACGCATCCGGCCCGGCAAAATATTCGAACAATTAAAGTTACTTTGGGCGGAAAGAAGTGGTTTGTTCAGTATTCTCCGTATGCTTATTATGACGAACACTGTATTGCGATTTCGGAAGAGCATTCGCCGATGAACGTCAACGAAACGACGCCTTATAAGCTTCTCGATTTTGTTGATATTTTCCCCAATTATTTTATCGGCAGCAACGCATCTTTGCCGATTGTGGGCGGGTCTATTCTGAATCATGAGCATTTTCAGGGAGGCCGCCATTTGATGCCGATGCATTCTGCTCCGATCGCAGAATCCTATCGATCCGAAAAATATCCCGATCTTGACATCGGTATTTTGGATTGGTATAACAGCGGGATACAATTCTCAGGCAAAAACAGAGAGAGCGTTGCCGCTTTTGCGGGGGACATCATTGAAGAATGGAAAAAGTTTTCCTGCCCGGAATGCGATATAATCAATGAAACAAACGGCACACCGCATAATGCGGTATCGCCCATTTGCAGGAAAGTCGGAGATACATACGTCTTCACGGTGCTTTTGCGCAATAACAGAACGGATGAACGGTATCCGGACGGGATTTTCCATGTGCATCCGGAGTATCAGAACATTAAAAGTGAAGGAATCGGGCTGATCGAGGCGATGGGGTTGTTTATTCTTCCCGGCAGGTTGAAGAGACAATTGGATGAAATTGAAGATATACTGTGCGGAAAAGCGCCTTACGATAAAAAAGCGCTGGAAGATGAATCGGCAGACTTGCATATACATCGTTTCATGATTGATAAATTGCTGGCGGAAGGAAAAGCTGCGGATAAAGACGAAGCGCATCGCCGTGTTCAGGATTATGTGAACGATGTTTGTGCGCATATTCTCGATAACACTGCGGTATTCAAAAAGGATGACGTCGGCCGTGACGGATTTCATAAATTTATGAAAAAATTGAATTTGCGGGAGGCTAAGTAATATGGAAAAAATTCTTTTGACTGGCGGGGCAGGATTTATCGGCAGTCACACTTTGGTCGAATTGCTTGACCGCGGTTATGAAGTTGCCGTTGTGGACAATTTATATAATTCCTGTGAAGAGGCGATGAATCGCGTTCGCAAGATTACGGGTAAAGATTTTAAGTTTTACAAGGCTGACGTTCGCGATCGCGACGCGATGGATAAAATTTTTTCTGAAAACAAATTTGATGCGGTGATCCATTTTGCGGGACTGAAAGCGGTCGGCGAGAGTTGCAGAAAGCCTTTGGAATATTATGACAATAATATTTACGGAACGCTTGTTCTGTTGGAAACAATGCGTGCGCATGATGTAAAAAAGATCGTATTTTCTTCGTCCGCGACTGTTTACGGAACTCCGGAAAAGCTGCCGCTTACCGAAGAGTGCAAGACCGGCGGAACGACCAATCCTTACGGCACGACGAAATATTATTTGGAAGGTATCCTGACCGATTTGTATAAGGCGGATAATTCCTGGAACGTTATTCTTCTTCGTTACTTTAATCCTGTCGGTGCACATTCGAGCGGTTTGATCGGCGAAGATCCGAAAGGGATACCGAACAATCTGATGCCGTACGTTGCGCAGGTCGCGAGCGGAAAACTGGAAAAGATCAACGTATTCGGCAACGATTATCCTACGCCGGACGGAACGGGCGTGCGTGATTATATTCATGTTGTCGATCTTGCGGTAGGACATGTGGCGGCGATCGAAAAGCTGCGTACCCCCGGCGTTCATATCTACAATTTGGGTACGGGAGTCGGCTATAGCGTTTTGGATATGATCCATGCTTTTGAAAAGGCTTGCGGTAAAAAGCTTCCGTACGTAATCTGTCCGCGCCGTGCAGGCGATATTGCGGAATGCTATGCAAATTCGGATAAAGCCGCGCGCGATCTCGGCTGGAAAGCGAAATACGGCATTGAGGAAATGTGCCGAGATCAGTGGAATTGGCAGAGCAAGAATCCGAACGGTTATAACAGTTAAAATAAAAACGGGCGAACCGCCGATGAAGTGAACCCCAAAGTTTGGACAAAATTTAATTAAATTGTATGGTAATGAGTTCGGTATTGCACCGGGCTCATTCCTTTTAGTTTGAGAGATATTCTCTCGTTGTTCCAATAGTCGATGTATTCCTTGAGGCGGTGGACGAATTCATCCACCGTTTCAAACTTTTCTCCGTAATACATCTCAACTTTCAGTCGCCTGAAAAAGTTTTCCATTGCCCCGTTGTC
>CALVHR010000048.1 GCA_944328495.1 uncultured Clostridia bacterium | reverse complement strand
CAACTCTATTTTACCACAGATTTGTATGAACTCCTTTTTTTTTCTTTACCTGTTGCACTTAATAGTATAATTCACCTGCAAAAGAAAACGGGCGCCGTTTGGCGGCGCCCGTTGGTACTCCCGGCGGGAATCGAACCCACAACGGCCCCTTAGGAGGGGGCTGTTATATCCATTTAACTACGGAAGTGTTTTATATTGAAGCTAAAGCGTTATTATATTACACCAGATTGAAAAAAAAATCAATCGATTTATTGGTAAAATTTTGAGAAGCTTGAAGAATCGCGGCAAAAAGCAAACGCATATATTTCAGTGAGTAAAGATAAAAAAATTTTATTGAAAACATAATGAAAAATTTTAAATAAAAAATTGATTTTTTGACAAGAATGCGTTATAATTGGTATTGGTTAGATTTGGAATTCTTTTTGGAGGTATTATGGACAAGATCAAATTGCTACAGACAAGGCGTGCGGAAGTCCTTGCGGCAGGCAGCGAAATCCGTAAAACGATTGCTTCGCTTGTGGATGCAGACAGCTTTGTTGAACTTTCCGGTTTCAGTTTTTCCAAAAACGATTTTTATGGAACGGAATTGGCCGGGGAAGGAGTTGTAACCGGATTTGCGTCAATTGACGGGTATCCGGTATATATCGTTGCGCAGAATTTTGAAGTTCTGAGCGGTGGGATCAGCAGCGAAAATTGTGCAAAAATCCGCAGGTGCCAGGATCTGGCGGAAAAGAATTCCACGCCGATCGTCTATATTCTGAACAGCCTCGGCGTACAAATCGGCGAAGGTGTTACGGTATTGGAAGGGTTGGCGTCTGTTCTTTCCAAATCGGCAAAGCTTCACGGAGTCGTGCCGCAATTTACCGTGATCAACGGCGAAGTGTACGGACAAAGCGCATTGCTTGCGGCGACGGCGGATTTCACATTTTTCATGAAGAACGGCGTTCTTGCGGCAGACAGTCCGCTGGTACTTTCTGCAAAAAGCGGAAAAAATCTGCCCAAAGAGCAGGTTGGCGGAGCGGATGCTTTGGGTAAGACGAATCTTGTGTCTTTTGCCGCGGAGAATATGGCTCAAGTGCGCAAGGATATCGCAAAAATTTTGGCTGTGTTGCCTGAATATAGTGATTCGGTCATTGAAAACGGTGCAGATCTGAATAAATCGTTCCCTGCGTTGAATACGAAAAGCGACGCGGACGCAATTATATCGGCGGTATTCGACGCGGAATCGTTTATTGAATGCGGAAAAAATTGTGCTCCGGAAGTTCGGTGTGTATTGGGCAGGGTCGGCGGCATTTCCGTTGCGGCTGTCGTATTTGACGGCGAGGAAGCCGTACGCCTGAACGAATACAATGTAGCCAAAATTACTTCTTTTGCGGAATTGGCAGCATATTATGATCTTCCGTTTATCAGTTTTGTCAATACCGCAGGAATACAGGCAGATCTTACGTCGGCAAACAGTCTTGTCATGAAAAATGTTTTCAAGCTGATGGAAACCTACGATTTGCTTGAGAATGCAAAAATTTCCGTGGTTTATAAAAAAGCGGTCGGGCTTGGTTATACACTTTTTGCGGCAAAGTCGGTCGGATTCGACTATGTATACGCTTTCGCAGACGCAAACATTGCTCTCTTTGACAATGCGCAAGGTGCCGCGATTGAATTTGCCGGCGAAAAGAAAGCGGATAAAGCAAAACTCGAGGCAAAATATTCGGATGAAAATGCGGATCCGATCAACGCCGCGAAAAACGGTTATGTGGATAACATAATCGAACCGCAATTTGTCAAGCAATATCTTATTGCATCGTTGCAGATGCTTTTGAAGTGAGGTGGCGCATGCTGGGATCTTTATTAGAGCGCGTATACGAGGTAGGCGGTAAGACGATCACCGAACTTTCGATCGCGGAAGGATTGCTGTACGCGCTGATCGGTTTTATCGTAACATTCATCGGAATTGTGATTCTGATATTTTTTGTTTGGCTGGTTGGCAAAGGCATCAATGCGTTTAATGCAAAAATTGAAAAGAAAGAAGCGCAGGAAACTTCGGAGCCTTTGGCGGAAACCGCCGGACAGGACGGAGAAGTCAGCACGGAGATCAAGCTGGCGATTATTGCGGCGATTGCAGCGTATTATGAAGGCGAGAACAGCACATGCGAATTTAAAGTAAAGAGAATTAAGAGAATTTAAGGAGAATAAAAATGCGTAAATTTGTAGTCACCATCGACGGTAAAAATTATGAAGTCGGCGTAGAAGAGATCGGAAGCGATCAGACCGTAGTCAATACAGTAGCAGCTCCAGCAGCGGCACCCGCGCAAGCAGCGCCGCAAGCGGCTTCGGCGCCCGTAAGCGGCGAAAAAGTTCTTTCTCCTTTCCCGGGGCTTATCAAAAAATTCCTTGTCAACGAAGGCGATACGGTGAAAAAGGACCAACCCATTCTTGTGCTTGAAGCGATGAAAATGGATAATGATATTACGGCACCCTGCGCAGGCAAAATTTCTTTCAAAACGGCGGTCGGGAACAACGTCGAAACAAACACATTGCTTGCGGTGATCGGTTAATAGTCGGGTGGTGCAAATGCAATTCAATCTACTCATCGGTATCAAAGATATCGGAGATATGTTTGTGAACCTATGGGAATCATCCGGGCTTGCACAAAGCGATTGGCAAAATTATGTCATGCTGGTTGTCTCATTCGTTCTGATGTATCTCGCCATCGTTAAAAAATTTGAACCGCTTCTGTTGCTGCCGATTGCATTCGGAATGTTTTTGATCAACATCCCCGGAGCGCAGGCAATCGTTTGGGGCAGATACGAAACGCCCGATCTGACATTGGCATTGGGTCAAAATGCAGACGGTACGATCGAATATGTTGCGGGTTATGCGCACAGTGTTATGGCCGATCAGGTTATTTATATCCGCGCAGGATATCAGAACGGCGATACGGTGACTTATTATACTTCCCTTGCCGATCTTGCGGCGAATATGTCAAAGACGATGTCTGCGGCAGATTTTTCCCAATATGCACTGCAAGGGTATATTCAGGGCAGCGTCGATAACGGCATAATTTCCTTTGCCGAAAATGCATCCTATATTATCAGTCACGATTATGAATCGGTCACGAACCGCGGATTGTTGTGGTATCTCTACTATGGGGTCCAGAACGTTATTTATCCTCCGCTGATATTCCTTGGAATCGGCGCCATGACCGATTTCGGACCGTTGATCGCAAATCCGAAAAGTATGCTGATCGGTGCGGCGGCGCAGTTGGGCGTTTTTCTGACTTTTGTCGGCGCCATTGTGCTCGGCTTTGACGCGGCGGCTGCGGCGTCCATCGGCATCATCGGCGGTGCAGACGGGCCTACGGCAATATATCTTACGCAGTCTCTTTCCAAATTTACAGATCAGGATCTCTTGGCGACGATCGCGATCGCGGCATATTCATATATGGCGCTTATACCGATCATTCAGCGCCCGATCATGAAGCTGCTCACCACAAAGAAAGAACGTGCGATACAAATGAAACAGCTCCGTGAAGTCAGCAAACTTGAGAAAGTGATTTTCCCGATTCTCGTAACGCTTGTTGTCGGCTTGCTGTTGCCGGATGCAATACCTCTGCTCGGTATGCTCATGCTTGGGAACCTGATGCGTGAAAGCGGAGTTGTCGGCAGGCTTTCTTCGCAGGCGCAGAACGGGTTGATGAATACGATTACAATATTCCTCGGCGTTTCGGTCGGATGCAAAGCGGTCGGCACGACGTTTTTGCAGGTCGAAACTTTGTCGATCATCGCTCTCGGGTTGGTTGCATTCTGCTTCGGAACGGTCGGAGGGCTGTTAATGGCAAAGATCATGAACAAACTCTCGGGCGGAAAGATCAATCCGTTGATCGGTTCGGCGGGCGTTTCGGCGGTTCCGATGGCGGCGCGGATATCGGAAGACGTCGGCAGAGAAGAAAATCCGAACAACCATTTGCTGATGCATGCAATGGGGCCGAACGTAGCGGGTGTCATCGGATCTGCGGTCGCGGCGGGCTTCTTGCTCGCTTGTTTCGGGGGCTGATCCCGGAAGTTCCGACAGCTTTTTAATCAGATAGTAGTGTGAGTTATTTTCAGGAGAAATGCAATGGCTAATAAAGAAAATAAAAGAGTAATGATCACCGATACGATCCTGCGCGATGCGCATCAGTCTCAGGCGGCGACGCGTATGCGGTTGGACGAAATGCTCCCGGTCTTGGAGCAATTGGACGATATCGGGTACTATTCGCTGGAAGCGTGGGGCGGGGCTACGTTTGACGCTTGTCTTCGGTTCTTGAATGAAGATCCTTGGGAACGTCTCCGTACTTTGCGTAAGCATTTGAAAAAGACGCCCATCCAGATGCTTTTGCGCGGACAGAATCTTCTCGGCTATCGTCATTATGCCGATGACGTCGTGGAAAAATTTGTTGCGAAATCCATTGAAAACGGTGTGACTGTCGTACGTGTTTTTGATGCGCTCAATGACCCGCGCAATCTGGAAACATCCATGAAGGCGATCAAAAAATACGGCGGTGTTTGTGAAGCGGCGATCAGCTATACGACCAGTCCCGTGCATACGACCGAATATTTCGTGAAATTGGCGAAACAGCTTGAAAGCATGGGGGCCGACAATATCTGTATCAAGGACATGGCAAACCTTTTGCTGCCTTATACAGCGTTTGATCTTGTTTCTAAATTGAAAAAGGAACTGAAACCCGAAACAAAAGTGCATCTGCATACGCATAATACGGCGGGAACAGGCGATATGGTGAACTTGAAGGCGATTGAAGCGGGCGTCGATATTGTTGATTGTGCGCTTTCTCCGCTCGGAAACGGAACGAGCCAGCCTGCAACGGAACCGCTGGTTGCAACTCTTGCCGGAACGCCTTACGATACGGGCATTGATATTCAGAAACTGCTTCCGATCGTCAATCATTTCAAAGGTGTTGCGGAACGTTTGAAAAAAGACGGTTTCCTTTCGCCGAAGGTGCTTTCCATCGACATCAATGCCCTTATTTATCAAGTTCCAGGCGGCATGCTTTCCAACCTGATTTCTCAATTAAAGCAGCAAAATAAATCTGATAAACTCGGGGAAGTGTTGGCGGAAGTTCCGAATGTGCGTAAGGACTGCGGATATCCTCCGCTGGTTACGCCGTCCAGTCAGATCGTGGGGACGCAAGCTGTTCTCAATGTAATCTCGGGCGAACGTTATAAGATGGTAACGAAAGAGTTCAAAGGGCTTTTGCGTGGCGAATACGGCAAACTTCCTTCCGATCCCAATCCGGAAGTGGTGAAGAAGTGCATCGGCAATGAAAAGCGGATCACGTATCGCCCTGCGGACGATCTTAAACCCGAATACGAAAAATTCAAGAAAGAGATTTCCGAGTACATCGAACAGGAAGAGGATGTTCTTTCCTATGCCGTGTTCGATCAGGTAGCCTTGAACTTCTTTAAATGGCGCAAGGCAAACAAAGAAGGTATCGATAAGAATCTTGCAGACGGCGCAGATAAAGTTTATCCTGTGTAAGCAAACCCATGAAAATATCAGCGGAAGTATTGAGTGCTTTCGCTGATATTTGGTTTGTATCCGAAATAAAACAGGCGATAGTGCCGGACATTTTCATCAAAAATGAAAATGTCCGATCGAATTGTCTCCTGAAAGAAAAGCCGTATGGCAAGAAAACGGATTGGTTATGAGTAAAGTAGCAGTAATCGGAGCAGGCGCCGCAGGACTAATGGCGGCGTATGTTGCGGCAAAGAACGGGAATGAGGTCGTCGTCTTTGACAAAAACGAAAAGGCGGGAAAAAAGATTTACATTACCGGCAAAGGGCGGTGCAATGTCACAAATAACACGACCCCGGAAGGGTTTCTTGACAAC
This sequence comes from uncultured Clostridia bacterium, assembly GCA_944328495.1. GTDB lineage: Bacteria > Bacillota > Clostridia > Christensenellales > Borkfalkiaceae > Borkfalkia. The sequence goes on along the minus strand of CALVHR010000048.1, from coordinate 49,542 downwards.
GTCGTGCACGGCAGAAAATTTTTGATCAGCAGCATTTACGCATTTTCTCCTGCAAGGACAATACAATTTTTGGAAGAAGGGGGATTGCCTCTGAAAACGGAGAGAGGGAACCGAGTCTTTCCTGCATCCGATAAAGCGAGCGATGTTACGAAATGCCTGGAACGATATTGCAAAAACGCAAATGTTATTTTTCGTTTTCTGGAAGGGGTAACGGAAATTTTATGTGATACGAGCCGCGATTTTTTGGTGCGCACACATAAAGATGCTTTGCACTTTGATAAGGTTATTGTTTGCACGGGCGGGGTCTCTTATCCCGCAACTGGCAGTACGGGCGACGGATATAAATTTGCGGAGTCTTGCGGTTTGCGCGTAAATCCGCTTCGGCCAGCATTGTGCGGAATTGCATGCGATATGAACGGTCTTGGCGAGTTGCAGGGGTTGCAGCTGAAAAACGTGCATGTCAGCGCTTTACAAAACGGAAGGCCGATTCACGGTTTTTTCGGCGAAATGCTCTTTACGCATTTCGGGGTATCCGGCCCGATCATTTTGTCCCTTTCAAGTCTTCTAAATGAAGCGCCGATGCGCGACGTAACCTTGTGGATCGATTTAAAGCCTGCGTTGGATGAAACGGTTCTGGATAAACGGCTATTGCGCGATTTCGAGACGAGAAAGAATAAAAAAATAGTCAATGCGCTTGACGCTCTTTTGCCGAAGTCCATTATTGTTCCGGTATTAGTCCGTGCCGGAATATCATCGGAAACGCCTGTCAATAATCTGACCAAAGAACAGCGCGCTTCTCTTATAAAGACGATCAAAGCATTTCCTTTGCACAATTGCAAATTACGCCCGATCGAAGAGGGTATTGTCACGGCGGGAGGCGTTGACCTGAAAGAGATAAACCCGAAAACCATGGAAAGCAAAAAGGTTCCCGGTTTGTTTTTTTGCGGTGAGGTATTGGATCTCGATGCACTTACCGGCGGGTTTAACTTGCAGATCGCTTTCTCTACAGGATATGCTGCGGGTAATTCAATTTAACTTGAATTTATCAAGTACTTTATGTGACATAATTCAAACAATATGAGGTTTTTAGAATGAAAGCGATACGCGGAGCAACAACGATAATCGAAGATACTCCCGCTGAAATACGCAGCGCGGTAAAGGAATTGTTGGATGAGATCTGCTTAAAAAATTTTTTGCTTGAAGACGACATACTTTGTATTTTGTTTTCGAACACTTCGGATATCCGGTCTTTTTATCCGGCAAAAGCTGCCCGTGAAGCGGGTTATTCTTCCCCGGCACTCTTTTCATCCGCCGAACCTGAAATCGAAGGGGCATTGCCGCTGTGCATACGCGTGATGCTGCTTGTTGAAAATTGCCAGGACGTCAGGCATGTGTATTTACGGAATGCGGCTTCCTTGCGGAAAGACCTGCAAAAATTTTCGATTGCTTTGGACGGGCCTTCGGGCAGCGGTAAAAGCACGGTTGCAAAACTTCTTGCGAAGAAATTCAATATATTATATTTGGATACCGGAGCAATGTATCGGGCATGTGCGTTGAAAGCGATTTCTGCGGGCGTGGATATGCAGGATAATTCCGCCGTAAGCTCTTTGATGCAAACTTTGGACCTGAAGATCGTTTACAGTGAAGGCTCGCAGCATACTGTTTTGGACGGAAAGGATGTCTCCGAAGATATACGCCGTCCGGAAGTTTCGATGGCGGCTTCCAAAATTTCTGCTCTTCGTTGTGTTCGCGAGAAAATGGTGGAAATGCAGAGGAAAATTGCTTCCGAGCAATCCTGTGTATTGGACGGAAGAGATATCGGTTCGTTTGTTTTACCGAAAGCCGAGTTTAAATTTTACATCACGGCTTCAAGCAAGGTTCGGGCAAAGCGCCGTTATGACGAGCTGAAGGCAAAGGGATTCGATGTCGATCTCGATTCTTTGCAGAAAGAAATCGAGGAGCGTGATCGTAACGATTCCACGCGTGAGTTTTCTCCGCTGAAGCAGGCAGAGGATGCCGTTCTTGTGGACACTTCGGATATGACTGTGAATGAAGTGGTGCAAACGATTTGTGCAAAAATTCAGGAAAAGGTCTGACAGCTATGTTATCTTATGGTTTTTTAAAGACAGTGTGCAATGCCTTTGTGCAGTTGGTTTTTCCCTATAAATTGATCGGAAAAGAAAAAGTGAAAGACGGCCCGTGCGTTCTTGTAGGGAATCATTATCGGATTTGGGACATTGTGCACATGGCATGCACGACCAAAGAGAAGGTACATTTCATTACGAAGCAGGAATTGTACAAAAGTAAATTTTTGGCATATCTTTGCAATAAGGTAGAAGCGATCCCGGTTTCGCGCGACGGGCAGGATGCAAAGGCAATCATGATGGCGTTGCGCTATTTAAAGAAAGGCGAAAAAATTTCAATGTTTCCGGAAGGCACGCGCAATAAGACGAAAGATGTGGAGATGCTGCCGTTAAAAGGCGGTGCGGCTTTATTTGCAATTAAAGCGAAAGCGCCCGTCTATCCGGTCATGTGCCTGCGAAAGACACGTCCGTTTCATCGAACAAAAATTATTGTAGGGGATCCGATCGACCTTTCCGACTTTTATGACAGAAAAATGACGGCGGAAGATTATACGGCGGCTGAGCTGCGTATTCGTGAAAATATGCTTGCAGTCAAACACAATTATATTCGTCGACAGGAGGAGGCCCGCCTCGCAAAAAAATCCAAGAAGAAAAAAACGGAAAAGGCGAATCAGAAATAATGAACGTCATAGTTGCTAAGCACAGCGGATTTTGTAAGGGCGTGCAGCATGCTGTCGACACGGCCATGAACGTGCAGCCGGAAAATACGTATGTGTTGGGAGAATTGATCCATAACCCGAGCGTGACGCAAATGGTCAAAAATCGAGGCATTCAAACAGTCGACCGTGTCAGCGAGGTTCCGGACGGGGCGACATTGATCCTTCGCTCGCACGGAGTCGGGAAATCTGTCTATGAGGAATGCGAAAGGAAAAAACTTCAGGTGATAGACTGCACATGTCCGTTCGTAAAGCATACGCAGGATATCGTGCGGGAGGCTTCGGCGGCAGGAAAGACGGTTGTTGTGGTCGGAGAAAAAACACATCCGGAAGTAATCGGCATCTGTGGATGGTGTTCGGGCGAAGTATATGTCGTGGATGAATCCACGTCGGATTTTTCGCCGTTGCGGGATAAAAATCTGGCAGTTGTGGTGCAAACCACGTATTCGGAAGAAAAATTTGCCAAAATTCTTAAAAATATCGAAAAAGTTTGTCAAAAAACAGTTGAGATTTTTAAAACAATTTGCTATACTACTAAAGAGCGTCAACGGGAGGCAGTCGAGATTGCGGAAAAATGCGATGCAGTACTCGTGATCGGCGGTCTGAACAGCAGTAATACCAACAAACTGTATGAACTTTGCAAGGAACGCTGTTCCAATGTATTTCGGCTTGCAGATGCTGACGATTTTCAGTATCAAAAAATAAAAAAATTTAAAAATGTAGGCATTGTGTTCGGAGCATCCACTCCGTTCACGCAAACGCAGGAGGTTCTTTTTAAGATGGATAACAACACGGAAGTAAAAGCAACGAACGAAATGGAAGAAGTCGTTGCACAGATGGACAACCAGTCAAAATTAAAGAAGGGGCAGCTTGTTACTGCAATTATTTCTTCGGCTTCGGACGAAGGCGTGGCTGTGTTGTTACCGTTCTTCAAAAAGGAAATCATGCTCGATAAAGACGAGATCGATTGCGAAGAGTACAAGCCTGAGGATTATGCGGCGAAAGTCGGCGATGAAATCGAAGTTATGGTTGTCTCTCCCGCAAACCCCGTAAAACTTTCCCAGAAGGTGATCAAGCAGATCAAAGAAGAAGAAAGCAAGATCGACGCGATCAGCAACGGCGAAGAATTTGACGTCACATGCACAGGCTTCAATAAAGGCGGCCTGACCGCTTCGATGGGTACGTACTCCGTGTTCGTTCCCGCGAAAGAAATTCGCATGGGGTACGTAAAAGAGCTCGACAAATATGTCGGCAAAAAATTGCGCCTGAAAGCGCTTGAGATCAAAAAGTCTGATCGCAAGAAAGAGATCATTGCATCCCAGCGCGTGATTCTTGAAGAGGAAAAAGCCGCAAGAGATGCTGCCAAAGCGGAAAAAGAGGCAGAATTTTTTGCGAATATTCATGTCGGCGACGTGGTCGAAGGCAAAGTGGAACGCGTTACCAATTTCGGTGCTTTTGTTTCCGTGAACGGTTTCGATTGCCTCGCGCATATTTCCGATCTTTCCTGGTCGGGCGCGAAAAATGTTACCGATGTTTTGGAGATCGGTAAAAAATATCAGTTCAAAGTTTTGAAAGTCGATGAAGAGAACAAAAAAGTCTCCATCGGATATAAGCAGTTGCAGCCGCAACCTTGGGATCTCGTCGCTGAAAAATATGCGGAAGGCGATGTGGTTCACGGCAAAGTTGTCCGTATCGTTCCGTTCGGCGCGTTTGTCGAAGTGGAGAACGGTGTAGACGGGTTGGTGCATGTTTCGCAGATCTCGCACGAATGGCTTGAGAATCCTACTTCCGTTCTCACCATAGGCGAAGAGATCGATGCGAAGATTCTGCTTCTTGATCCTGCGAATAAGAAAATGACGCTTTCCATCAAAGCGCTTCTTCCGGAACCTGAGGTCACGAAGATTCGTCCCCGCCGCGACAATAACGGTGATGAAAACAAGGGTGAGCGCAGAAACAGAAAGCCCCGCCAGCCTCGCGAAAATCGTGAAGACGATGATTTCAGAGAATGGACGGAAGGCGGTGTCGGCGGCGCTTCGATCGCAGAGATGCTGCAGAATAAAAATAACGACTAACACAAAACCCCGCATTTTGCGGGGTTTTTAAATATAAAGAGGTGATACTTATGTCTAAACAAGGGAATATTCGCATATCAAGCGAAAACATGATGCCGATCATTAAAAAGTGGCTGTATTCGGATAAGGATATCTTTCTGCGGGAAATTGTGGCAAACGGGATCGACGCCATCACAAAATATAAAAAACTTGTCGATCTTGGTGAAGCAAACCAAGGCGACGAGGAATTTTGTATCAAGATTTCCGTTGATAAAGACGCAAAAACCCTTACCGTGGAAGATAACGGTCTCGGCATGACCGAAGACGAAGTTGAAAAATACATTACGCAAATCGCTTTTTCGGGTGCAGCCGATTTTCTCTCAAAATATGAAAAGGCGGGCGGAGAAGGTATTATCGGGCATTTCGGACTCGGCTTTTATTCGGCTTACATGGTTTCCGAAAATATTGAAATTTTTACGAAATCCTATAAGGACGGGAGCGAAGCAGTCCATTGGGAATCGGACGGCGAGAGCACATATTTGATCGAACCCTGGGACAAAACAGAGCGAGGGACCAGGATCGTCATGCACATATTGCCTGAAGAGAAAGAATTTTTGGACGAAGCAACGATTCGTACGCTGATTGATAAATACTGCGCATTCATGCCGTATAATATTTATTTTAATTATCAGGGTAAGGACGATAAACCGCTCAACGACACTCACCCGTTGTATTTGAAAAATCCGAAAGATTGCACGGATGACGAGTACAGGGAATTTTACCGTAAGACATTTCACGATTATCACGATCCGCTTTTCTGGATTCATCTGAACATGGATTATCCGTTCCGCTTGAAGGGAATTTTGTATTTTCCGAAGGTAAAGAGCAAAGTCGAGCTTGAACGCGGAAAAGTCAAGTTATACTGCAATCAGGTTTTTATTGCCGATAATATTAAGGAAGTGATTCCGGAATATCTTCTGCTTCTTAACGGAGTGATCGATTGCCCGGACATTCCGCTGAATGTGTCGCGCAGTTTCTTGCAGAATGATCGCCAGGTCCAGAAGATCTCCAAGCATATTACAAAAAAGGTTGCGGATAAATTGACTGGGCTTTATAAAACGGACCGCGAAAAATTTGAAAATTGTTGGAACGATATTTCCGTTTTTATTAAACTCGGCTGCATTAAAGACGATGAATTTTATTCAAAAGTGAAAGATATCATCGTATTTAAAGACCTCAACGGCTCGTATAAAACGTTGGCAGAATTTACCGGCCGAAAGGATGCGGAAGGCGGACAATCGGAAAACACGGAAGCAGAAGGGACAGAAAAGAAAGAGGAGCAAAAGCAAGAGCCTGTAACGGTCTATTATGTTTCGGACGAAGTCGGGCAGGCACAATACATTTCGATGTTTAAAGGTGCAGGATTAAATGCGATCGTCTGCGATACTTTTATCGACCCGCACTTTATCAGTTACATTGAATTTAAAGATTCGGGCAAATATAAATTTTTGCGTATTGACGCCGATGTCGATTCTGCTTTGAAAGAGGACTCGGGTTCTGCGGATGATTTTAAAGATTTGACCGAGGCATTCAAAGGGGCATTAAAAAACAAGACGATTTCTGTCAAACCTGAAAAATTCAAAAATGCAGACATACCGGCGGTCATAAACGTGTCCGAGTTTTCACGCAGGTTTGGAGAAATGAACGCTTTTTATGGGCTTGCGGGTGCGGACGCCGATCGCGATATGACACTTGTGATCAATACCGCAAATCCTGTTATTCAGAAATTTATCGGACTTGACGAAGATAAAAAAGCTTTTGTTGCAAATCAGATCTATTATCTCGCGATGCTTTCTTATAAAAAACTTCCACCCGAAGAAATGGATGAGTTTTCTAAAAACAATATGTCCATGCTCGGCGAATATATCCAATAAATACGAGGCAAAAAGATACTTGCGGGCAGGCAAAGACATACGGACTTTGCCTGCCCGTTTTATGTGAATTCTGCATGAATAAAACCAAGAAATAAAATTATTTTTTTTAACTATCGGAGTGTATTTTCTTGCGTTTTTTTGTTAGTTTTGATACAATATGTAGCGAGGTAAATACTATGAATACACGCGAGACTTTAAAAATCAATAAAAAAGGGCATTTGGAAATCGGCGGAGCTGATGCCGTGGATTTGGCCAAGCAATTCGGTACTCCGCTCTACGTAATGGATGAGCAATATATCCGCGATATGTGCAGGGTATATCGTGACACGATCGATAAAGAGTATGGCGGAAACGGGCTGGTTTTATATGCGTCGAAAGCATTCTCATGTCTTGCGGTTTATAAAATCGCTGCGCAGGAAAATATCGGAGTGGATGTTGTATCGGGCGGGGAGTTATATACGGCGATCAAAGCCGGATTCCCTGCAGACAAGATTTATATGCATGGCAACAATAAATTGCCGCAGGAATTGGAATACGCTCTCGACTGCGGAGTCGGAACGATAGTTGTCGATGCATATGCAGAGCTCGATCTTCTCGATGCGCTCAGTGAAAAGAAGGGAATCCGTCAGAATATTCTTCTTAGAATCAATCCCGGCGTAGAGGCTCATACCCACCGTTTTATTCAAACGGCCAAAACGGACAGTAAGTTTGGATTTTCTATTGCGGACGGCTCGGCGCGTAATGTGACGGCATATGCTTTGCAGAAAAAAAATCTTTGTCTGAAAGGGTTTCATTGCCATATCGGTTCTCAGATTTTCGAAAAGCAGTCCTTTACGCTTGCGGTCGATAAAATGTTTGATTTTATGGGAGCATTGCGCAATGAGCTCGGATACGAAGCGTCTGCTTTGAATCTTGGAGGCGGATATGGGATTTGGTACACGGATGAAGATGCAAAAATCTCTTCCGTGGAATATGCGCTGTATCTTGAAGCGATCATTTCGGAGCTGAAAAGCAAAGCCAACGAATTGAATTTTCCGCTGCCTTATCTCGTGATCGAGCCCGGGCGTTCGATCGTCGGAGAGGCAGGAGTTACTTTGTATACTGTGGGCAACATCAAAGAGATCCCCGGAATAAAAAAATATGTCGCCGTAGACGGCGGGATGTTCGATAATCCGAGATATGCTTTATACCAGGCAAAATATACGGCAATTCTTGCAAATCGTGCGGACGAAGCGGCGACTGAGGTCGTTTCGGTTGCCGGAAAATGCTGTGAGAGCGGAGATATCGTCTGTGCAAATGTTTTGCTTCCGCCGGCAAAGAGCGGGGATATATTGGCGGTTCTCTCCACAGGTGCATATAATTATTCAATGGCAAGCAATTATAATCGGAATTTTGTCCCTCCGGTTGTACTGGTAAAAGACGGTAAAGCAGATTATATTGTAAAACCGCAAACGTATGAGGATCTGGTCCGAAACGACGTGATCCCAGAATCTTTAAAATAAATGACGGACGCAATTTGTAAAAAAGAGCAGGTACCTGCTCTTTTTTTATATGCTTTTAAGATTTATTTTCGATTGCCTTGCTTTTTTTGCGCGATTATAGTATAATTTTTTTATGCAGCAGATCATCCAGGATGTCATTTATTTGTTGGCGAGCTTTCTCGCAGTCGCGATCGTGCTATCGTTGCACGAATTTTCGCACGCATTCATTGCGTATAAATGCGGCGATGTCACACCGAAAATGAACGGGCGTCTTACAATTAATCCGCTCGCGCATTTTGATATCCTGGGATTGGTATTATTTGCTTTTGCGGGCTTCGGCTGGGCAAAGCCGGTGCCGATTAATCCTTTTAATTTCAGGCATTATAAACGTGGGTTGGCTTTTACCGCGATAGCGGGCGTAGTCATGAATTATTTGACGGCGTTTTTGTTTTATCCGCTGTTTCTGTTGGTCGTTACGTACCTTGTGCTGCCGTGGTGGCCGATTTATGAGTTTTTGTATTGGTTTACTTTGCTTTTGACTTCGTATTCACTGGCATTTTGTGTATTTAATTTGATTCCGCTTCCGCCGTTGGACGGATGGAGAGTCGTGGAAGCAGTGAATAAACGCAGGGGCAGAGTATTTCGTTTTTTTCAGCAATACGGATACATTATCCTGATCGTGTTGATTGCGGTCCATTTTCTGACGAATATTCTTTCCAATTATTCGGTCTTTGCGCTTGCTGCACAAATATTCGGGTATATCGATATATTGGGCTATATTATGACATACGTAACCAATTTTATCGCACAACCCATTTATCTGCTTTGGGGGTTGGTTTTCTAAATGGCAAAAAATCCGGCAGACAATTTTGAATCGGTAGTGGATTACACGACCGTCTTGGACAATTTTGAAGGGCCTCTTGATCTTTTGCTTTTCCTGATCAAACAGGAACAGATCGAGATCAAAGACATTTTCGTTTCCAAGGTAACCGAGCAATTTCTGGATTATATGAAAGGGCTTCCGTATATCGATATCGATAAAGCGAGCGAATACCTCAGCATCGCGTCGGCAATACTGGAAATTAAAGCCAAGAGCCTTGTTCCTGCAATTGTGGAACAGGATCCTGACGAAGAAGACGGGGAAGCGGTATTGATCCGTGCTTTGGAAGAGTATAAGATGCTCAAAGAAGAGAGCGCAAAACTGAAAGAGCTCGAAACGATCGGGTATTATTATAAAGAACCGGACAAGAATGTCGGCGAAGCGAAGATCGTATATAAAGATTTCAATCTGGACGGTTTGTTGAAAGCGTTTACCGAACTTATGCTGCGGCAAGAAGCGCGGATGCGTGATGAAAACGCACAGCGCGAAATCCCGAAAGATGTTTACACGATTCCGGACCGCGCGGCATATATATGCGAAACCGTAAACGAACGCGGAGAGGTTGCATTCGACGAATTGTTTTCGCCGCACGCGCGCCGTAACGAAATCATAACGACCTTTCAGGCACTTTTAGAGCTTTTGAAATATCAGTTTATCAAAGTGGAACAAAACGCCACGTTTGATAAAATCATTATAAAGTACAATCCCGATCGAAGCGAGGAGGAAAATTTTGGAGATTTTGGAGAATTTGAGTAATATACTCGAAAGTGTGCTATTTGTTTCGGGAAATCCGGTTCCGATTGATATCATTGCGGAAAAGCTCGGCGTAAGCGAAAAGGACATAAAAGACGCTGCGAAAAATTTACAGGAACGCTATTCGGAAAAGGGCGGCTTGCGGCTATTGATCTTTAACAAGAAAATGCAGCTTTCCAGCAATCCCGAATATAAGGACTATGTCTCTTCCGTACTGAACCCGATCAAAGAACGTGAATTTACGCGCACGATCTTGGAATGTTCGGCGATCATTGCATACAAACAGCCGATAACAAAAGGCGAGTTGGAAGCTCTGCGCGGCCTGAATTGCGATTACGCCATTCATACGCTTTTAGAGTTGAAAATGATCGAACCGGTGGGCAGAAAAGATGCCGTCGGACGTCCGATCCTGTATGCGACGACAGATAATTTTTTAAAGCGTTTCCGATTGAACAGCATTGAGGACCTTCCCGATTACGATACTTTAATGGAAAGCATCGCAAAGCTTCATTCGGACGAACCGGATTCTTATCTGTATGCAAACAACGTTTATGTGGATGAAAGTGCGAAGAATCCTGTTTCCGAAGAAATTGCCGCGACGTCCGATAAGCAAGACCCTTCGGCATCGGACAGCGACCTGCCTGATTTTTTACAGGATCTTTCGGAAGACGAACTGATCAAAATCGAATAAAAAATATTTTGTCCGCTCGTGCGGAGAAGAACGGCTATCCGCCGGGCTGCGATCGATAGAAATAGAATTAATTACGAGAGAAAGGAGAATTCGGTATGATAAAATTGATCCGTAGCGGTTGCTACTACATGAACGGAACGCTTGTGAAAGAAAATCAGGCGTATCTTACCTCTGAGCAAAAAGAGAAAGCCCGCAAAGGTACGATGGCATATTCCATTTTGCGCGCACACAATCACGGTGACGAGCAAAATCTGAAACTGCACTTCGATGCAATCGCTTCACATGACATCACATATGTCGGGATCATTCAGACGGCGAAAGCAAGCGGTTTACAGGAATTCCCGCTTTCATATACTTTGACCAACTGCCACAATTCGCTTTGCGCCGTCGGTGGCACGATCAATGAAGACGACCATGTGTTCGGGCTCTCTGCGGCAAAAAAGTACGGCGCGAATTTTGTACCGCCGCATCTGGCCGTGATCCATCAATACATGCGCGAAATGGAAGCAAAAGTCGGCCGCATGATCCTGGGCAGCGATTCGCATACGCGTTACGGTGCGCTGGGAACATTGGCGGTCGGCGAAGGCGGCCCTGAACTGGTCAAACAGATCCTCAATAAAACTTATGATATTGCACGTCCCGAAACGGTTGCCGTTTATCTGCGAGGCAATCTGAAAAAGGGCGTCGGGCCGCAGGACGTGGCAATCGCTCTGTGCGGTGCCGTGTTCAAAAACGGATTTGTCAAGAACAAGATTCTTGAATTTGTCGGTCCCGGCATAAAAAATCTTTCGATGGATTATCGGAACGGCATTGACGTTATGACGACGGAAACGGCTTGCCTTTCCTCAATTTGGGAAACAGACGAAAAGACACGCGAATATTATAAAATTCACGGCAGGGAAAAAGATTTTAAAGAACTGCATCCGACAGATCCGGCGTATTACGACTGCGGCATTACGATCAATTTGAGTTCGATCGAACCGATGATCGCTCTGCCGTTCCATCCGAGCAATGCGTATACTATCCGCGAATTGCTCGATCATCCGCAGGAGATCCTTTCCGAGGTCGAGGCGGCGGGCAGAAAATTGCGCGGCGACGACAAGTTCTGCTTAACCGACAAGATTCGCGACGGCGGTATCTATGTCGATCAGGGCATTATTGCGGGATGTGCGGGCGGTATGTATGAAAATATAGCCGAAGCATACGAGATCCTGAAAGGAAAATCTACAGGGGTAGACGAATTTTCGCTCAGCATATATCCGTCCAGCCAACCCGTTTATAAAGCGCTTGTCGAAAACGGATATATCGGCGGCTTGATGGATGCGGGGGCGATCGTAAAGACTGCTTTCTGCGGTCCTTGTTTCGGTGCCGGTGATGTCCCCGCAAACAACGGTTTATCCATTCGCCATACCACGCGAAACTTTGAAAGCCGTGAAGGCAGCAAGCCCGCGGCAGGACAGCTGGCTGCGGTTGCGCTTATGGATGCACGTTCAATTGCGGCAACGGCTGCAAACGGCGGAAAACTTACTCCCGCAACGGAAGCAGAATACACCAAAAAAGTCAAAAAATATTTCTTCGATTCTGAAATTTATAAAAACCGTGTTTATCACGGAGCAGGAAAAGCACACAGAGATGCGGAGCTGAAATATGGCCCGAATATAGCAGACTGGCCGGAGATGATTCCTCTCGGGAAAAATGTCCTGATCAAAGCAGTGAGCGTCATCAATGATCCCGTCACCACAACAGACGAGCTTATCCCTTCCGGTGAAACTTCTTCCTATCGATCCAATCCTTTGAAACTGGCGGAGTTTGCTCTGTCCAGAAAAGATCCGGGATATGTCGGAAGGGCAAAGGAAGTCAAAGCCGATGAACAGATTCGCCGCGAGACGGGAAAATTGCCTGAAAGCGTGATCAAAAAGCTCGGAGACGTCCATATCCGCGACAATACGATTTACGGAAGTTGCGTCGTAGCCGTGAAACCCGGGGATGGCTCAGCGCGCGAGCAGGCGGCTTCCTGCCAAAGAGTTCTTGGCGGCATAGCGAACATCGCAAAAGAGTATGCGACAAAACGGTATCGCAGCAATTTGATCAATTGGGGCATGTTGCCGTTTACCGCAGACAAACTGCATTTTAAAGTGGGGGATTTTATTTATATTGAGGACATTGACAAGCACATTGCCGAGGGGACGGAAAACATCCCCGCAAAGCACATCAGCGGCCACAATGTAAAGGATATCACTCTCAGCGTCGGAAAGCTTACGCAGGACGAGAAAAATATTATACTTAAAGGTTGCCTGATCAATTTTAATGCCGGAAAATAATAATCGTTTTGTTCGGAGATTGCCGTATGCTTACTTTGAAAGATTATCGGAATTTTATAGACCTGAATTATAAGCCTCGAAAACCGATCTGCTTAAAGGAAGAGGAAAAGAGCGTGATCTGCGATGAAATGCTCGGCATATTGTTGGAAGAGCGCAACGAGATAGCGGCGTTCAGTTATCCTTATAAGGTTAAACGCGATCTTATTTGGGGATTTTTGAACCAGCGGCTGCCGACTCCCGTCAGCGATCGTTTTCTGGATTTGCAGGATAAATTATTTTGGGCTGAAACAATTGAAAACGGCATAGTAAACGTCGATGGCTTTGAATACAAAGACGGCATTGCATTATGGCAGGGAGATATAACCCGATTGCGCGCGGACGCGATTGTAAACGCGGCAAATAACTCGCTGTTAGGCTGTTTTATTCCCCATCATAAATGCATCGACAATGTAATTCATTCACGAGCGGGCGTACAGGTGCGATTGGATTGTTCCAAGATCATGGGGGCGCAAGGTGAGTCGGAGCCGGCAGGATGTGCGAAAATCACGCTGGCTTATAACCTTCCCTCAAAGTATATTATTCACACGGTCGGCCCGATGGTCATTGCAAAGCCAACGGAAAATGACGAACGTCTTCTTCGCAACTGCTATATTTCCTGCTTGAATTTGGCGCGTGAAATGCAATTGCACAGCATTGCTTTTTGCTGCATTTCGACAGGGATTTTCGGTTATCCGAGCGATGAGGCCGCCGCAATCGCCGTAGGAGCGGTTAAGAATTGGCTGTACGAATCAAAATATGATATCCGTGTCGTATTTGATGTATTTCTCGATAAAGATCGTATTGTTTATGAAGATGTGCTGAAGAATACACGGTAAATGAAAAAGTGGCGAAGCTTTGTAACGCTTCGCCACTTTTAATACGGTCCATGCTGCATTTGGTAATATTTTGGCCGCAGATCTTGCGAAGGAATTTTCGTCTTCGGGATCAGACGGTTGCACTCGCTCGATTGTACGGCAAGGAAAAAGCCGACGCGCGACGTTCTTTGGTTCTCCGTCGAGTAATTATAAGCTATGATGAGCGCCGCTGTAAGAAAAACTGCCGCGGCGGACAGTAAAAGAATTCTTCGGAACATACCATAAGTTTGCGCAGCCCCGTAAAAACTATTCTTTTAATATGGAAACAAAAACGGAGCGGTATTTTTACTTGATTTTTTTTCCCTGTTTCGCTATAATATAGCAGAATTTGACAATCAGCCTGAATCGAAGGGTGTGTCCCGACGGTAAAGGGGAGATACAAGGATGTAAATTCATTTGCGCCTCCTTTTTTACCGCGGTAAAAAAGGAGGTTTTTTTATGTCAGAAAACAGGATCGCAGTTGTCAGCATCATAGTGACCGATCTCTCCGCGGCGGAAAAATTAAATTCCGTTTTGCATGAGTTTGGTGATTATATCATCGGAAGAATGGGAATCCCTTATAAAGAGAAACATATTTCCGTTCTTTCGATTGTTCTCGACGCGTCGCAGGAAACGGTAAATGCGCTGACCGGGAAACTCGGAATGCTCGAAAATGTTTCCGCTAAGACACTGATCTCGAAATTTTAATCAGTTTCATCGGCACGAAAAGTGCTGAAACAAAAAGGAGTGTTATATGAAAAAGATTCTTGCAGTAGTGCTCTCCGCATTGATGCTCGCATTCGGGGCAGTATTTTTCTCCGCATGCGGAAAAGACGATGCGGCAATCGATGTGTATATGCCCGACGGTGCTCCCGCTCTTTCCATGGCACAGCTCATGAGCGAGGGGAACGATTTTGATGCAAACGTACAATATCATGTTGTCAATGCAAATACGATACAGACATATGTAACCGGTGAAAATCCCGATGCGGAATTTTGCGTTCTTCCCGTAAATGCCGCCGCACAGGCGTTGGGAAACGGGAATGCTTATCGCATGCTCGGCACAGTGACGCACGGAAATATTTATATCGTATCGGAAACGACGTCCGAAGAATTGACGGCTGATACTTTGGATACTCTTGTAGGGAAAAAAGTGGGCTGCATCCAGCTGAACAGCTTTGTGGGATTGGTATTGAAGCTCGTCCTTGCCGATCACGGCATCGAATACGCAGTGATCGAAGATGCAAGCCAGGCTGCGGCGGACAAAGTAAATCTGCTCAACGTTTCCGATCCTGCGACACAGATCGTTGCGGGAGCTCCGTACGATTTTATTGTGGCTGCGGAACCTGTAGTGAGTGCGAAAACAAACGCTATCAAAACATTTTCTGTCGTTGCGGATTTGCAGGCGCTGTACGGAGAAGGCGGATATCCGCAGGCCGTTCTTGTCGCTAAGAACTCTCTGATCGAAGAAAATGAGGCCCTGATTTCTGCGTTTACCCAGGCCGTATCTGCAAATGCGGATTGGCTGGTTGCAGAAACAACGGATGCAAATACCATAGTCAGTGCAATTCAGTCACATCTTCCTGATGGACAGTCTCCGACATTTAATGCAAAAAATCTTTCCAAAACAGTTATTGCAAATTGTGCGATACGCTTTGAAAGCGCGGCACAATGCAAAGAGGGCGTACAAACGTTCCTGACCAAGCTTTCTTCCGTCAGCGGCGGGGCAACATTCACAATGGCGGACAGCTTTTTCTATGGAGTATAAAGGATAAATGAACAGCATGGAGAGAGACAAAAAACTGAATTATCTTTTCTCCGTGCTGGCCGTGGCGGTGATGTGGGCAGTTTGGCTGATCGCGCACGCGATAGTGCGCAACGAGTATATCATCCCGTCTTTTTCGGATACGATCGCGAGTATCGGCGCACAGCTGATTTCCTCGCGATTTTGGCTGTCTTTTGCTCTTACGGTTTGGCGCACGATCTATGCATGGTTGCTTGCATTTGTTCTCGCGGTGATCTTTGCGTCTTTGAGCGCTTTAAGTATGCGGTTTTACCGTTTTTTTGCGCCTTTTATCGGCGTCCTGCGCTCTTTGCCGACAATGGCGGTCACTCTCATGCTTTTGATCTGGACAACTCCGCGCATAGCTCCTGTAATTGTTGCGCTGATGATGCTTTTGCCCTTGACATATACACAGTTGATCACTGCTTACAAGGGAATTGATCCGAAGCTCATTGAAATGGCTGATGTTTATCGGCTCGACAAAAAGACCCGCCTTGTACACATCTACATTCCGCAGATGATGCCGGGCATTTTTGCGCAGGCAGGGGCAAACCTTTCTCTTACACTGAAAGTGATGATCTCCGCAGAAGTTCTTTCCAGTACCTTCCGTTCCATCGGGGGAATGATGCATGATGCCGCAATGTATTCGCAGATGGCGGAAATGTTTGCGATTACCATCGTCATGCTGATCGTGGGAGGTCTTTTGGAGTTCTTGCTCGGCTTGCTCACGCGCATCACCGATCGATGGACAAAGGGGCGAGGGACGAAAGCAAACAGGAGAAGTACTTCTCATGTATGAACTGAAAAAAATCACAAAAAGATACGGGGCGCTTTCTGTCTATGAAAATTTTGATCTGACATTGGAAGAAGGAAAGATCACGTGTATTTTAGGCGAAAGCGGCTGCGGGAAAACTACGTTGCTGAACATTTTGGCGGGTACGACAGATTTTACGGGTGAAGCGCCGAAATTGTCCTGTTCATATATTTTTCAGCAACCGCGTTTAGTCCCGAACCTTACAGTGCATGGAAATCTACGCCTGATCTGCCGTGACGAAAAAAAGATCGAGGATATGCTTGAACGAGTAGGGCTTGCCGATAAACGGAACGCATATCCGGTGGAGCTTTCGGGAGGTCAGGCGCAACGTGTTTCCATTGCCCGCGCGTTTTTGCATCCATCCGAATTAATCTTAATGGATGAACCGTTTTCTTCTTTGGATACGGCATTGAAAATCCGATTGATCGACGAGTTTTCCTGTCTATGGCGGGAGGAGCGCCGAACGGCTGTTTTTGTAACGCATGACGCAGAGGAAGCGTACATGCTGTCTCATCGCGCTATTGTATTAAAAAACGGAAAAATCATAGCGGATATCCGCGATGAAAGTGAAATTCCTCGCGTTTACGGAAGGGAATCTTTTTATAAAAAACAAATCCTTTCCGCTATGTTAAACGACGGTATTGAAAGCAAAAACATCTGATTTTGCATATATTTTTTTCTGAGCATGCATATAATTTTTAAAGCGAGCGGCTGCGCCGCTCGCTTTGGCATGCCGGAAGTATGTTCGCGTTTTTGTTTTATATCCAATTTTGACTTGCCAATCGATCACGAATGTGTTATACTTGAACAAATCCGACTGAGGCTTGAACGTGAAAACTCTTTTTATTTCCGATCTCGACGGAACGCTTTTAACGTCGAGGGAAAATATATCCGACTACAGCCTGAAAAACCTGAATACACTGATTGATACGCGGGGGTTGTGTTTCACTTATGCCACGGCGCGCTCGCTGAACTCTGCGGCAAAAGCCTGCTGGGGATTGCGGCAGAATTTACCCGTGATTTTATACAACGGCGCGGTTATAATGGAACCTTGGAGCCGTAGGATGCTTTATAATAATCATTTCAACCGCGGACAGTTAGATTATATTCGCGATGCCCTTATAAAATTTGACGTACAGCCGCTTATATATTCTTTTTCGCAAGCAGGGAACGAAAAAGTTTCTTGGGTAGAAGGACAAGAGACGGAAGGAATGCTCCGCTACTTGGCAAGAAGGCGCGGAGACAGCCGCCTAAACCCCGTCAAAAGCGCGGATGATTTGATCGGAGACGATATTTTTTATTTTACCTGTATCGCAAAGAAAGAGCACTTAGACGCTCTCTATGCGCATATTCAGGCGAGTTTCGATATTCGCTGTATATACGAACAAGAAACGTACCAAACTGATTATTGGTGCGAAATCATGCCGAGCAATACGTCAAAAGGCACCGCCGCCGGTCATCTTAAAACTTTGCTCGGCGCGGAACGAATGGTATCGTTTGGGGACGGGATCAACGATGAGAGTCTGTTTCGAGCATCCGACGAATCGTATGCCGTACAGAACGCATTAGATTCCTTAAAAAAAGTCGCAACGGGAGTCATCGGATATTCGGAAGAAGATGCCGTTTGCAAATTTTTGCAGGACAATATTCAAAAATATGTTTAAACTTATGAAGAGGAGATGTCATGAAAGAGAAAAAAATCAAAACAAAAAAGAAGAGTACTTTTTTTAAAGACTTTAAAGCATTTATTTCTCGTGGAAATATCCTGGATCTTGCGATCGGCGTTGTAATCGGCGCTGCGTTTACGGCCATCGTCAACAGTTTGGTCAACGATATTATTAAACCGTTGATCGCATTGCTGGTCAGCGGTGATTTTAGTGAACTGATCGTCGTTTTGCGGCCCGAAACGGTCAATGAGGCCGGCGAAGTGATTCGTGAAGCCATTACTTTGAACTATGGCAACTTGATCATGGCCATTTTGACCTTCTTTATTGACGCATTGGTCATCTTTACAGCTTTAAGAATTATCCGCAATGCACGTCGTCGGTTGCAAAATGAAGGAGAAAAAATCAAATCTTTGCTCATACGGAAAGAGGAAACGGTGGAGACGGTCGCCGACAACAATGAAGGCGGGGAAACAGCCGCAAAAAAAGAAGAACCTGCCGCGCCTGTTGTCGAACAGCAAGCGCAAAATCTTGAAGATCATGCGTCCGTTGAACAACTCTTGACAGAAATTCGCGATCTTTTAAAATCGGAAAAAGAAAAAAGCGAAGGGAATGCGTCGGACGATATGAAAAAATAATAAATCGGAACGCTTGACATTTGTCAAGCGTTCTTTCCGTAGTTTGACTAAATTTCGTATGAAATTTTTTTTAAAAAGTGCCGTCAAACAGTTTATAAAAAAGTGTATTTATGATATACTTAAACAGTATTCGGAGAGTTTATTGAATCCGCTCAAAAGCAGATTTGCATTAGCGTATCCGTCAAAAGAGGAAATGCGTATGGTAAAAAGGTTGAGCCCAAAACACTTTTTTCAGACCGTTTCGCATAACGGCTGTTTTTACGGCGCATTGTACCCTCTTGGGAATTTTTCCGGTTCAATAGAGCAGCACACGCTTGCAGACAGGTTATAAGTGCGGAGTATCGCACGGTTGGCCTGTCTGTTCTGTTTTTTAAGCAAAGATAAGGATCCCGCTGCGCAACAGCGCTATGACAGCGTATATGTTGAGCGCCGCAAGAATCGGAAGCAAGATCATGGGCAGCAATTTGTCGGTATTATATTTATAGGCCAAAAGGCCGGCATAAGCCGCCGCCGCACCCCCGAGAAGCCCTGCAATAAAGAGCTTTCCGTATCCGTTGCGAGCAGGTTCGCCTCGCTCTTGGGATCTGCGTTTCAGGGAACGGACCAGTAAAAACCCGTACAGATTAATTGCAAGTAGGTAAACTGCCAGGATCACATATTGCAGATACATTTTTACTCCTTTTTTAAAAGTATGTGCTGATACGGATTAATTATGAAATAGATAACGGAGGTTAAAGTTATGGCAAAGGTCGCAGTATTAATGGGCAGCAAATCAGATTTTGCGGTGGTGAAACCCGCTGTTTCTGTTTTAAAAAAGTTTGGCGTCGATACGATCGTCCGCGTGATTTCCGCACATCGCACGCCGCAGCAGGCGCATGAATTTGCGGCAAATGCTGAAAAGAACGGCATAGAGGTAATTATATGCGCTGCTGGTAAAGCGGCACATCTTGGCGGGGTAATCGCAGCATACACGACACTTCCCGTAATCGGGCTTCCTGTAAAAACAGACATGATGGGCGGATTGGACAGCCTGCTTTCGATTGTGCAGATGCCTTCGGGGATTCCCGTTGCGACAGTCGGGGTAAACGGCGGAGAAAATGCGGGGCTTTTGGCTTTGCAGATACTGGGGATCCGCTATCCGGAAATTTCGGAAAAGCTGAAACAATTTAAGAAACAGATGGCGGATAAGATCAATGCGGACGATGCATCTTTACAGGAAGAACTGCAAGAACTGTAAGTTAAAAATTTGTTAATTTTTTCGGAGGAATATATCATGAAAAAACTGGAACAGTTGTATGAAGGAAAAGCAAAAAAGGTCTTTGCGACGGATGATCCGGATATTGTGATCGTTGATTATAAGGACGACGCTACCGCATTTAACGGCTTGAAAAAAGGTACGATCGCAGGGAAAGGCGTCATCAATAATAAGATGAGCAATATGATGTTCCGCATCATGGAGAGCCATGGCATCCCGACGCATTACGTGGAGGAGCTTTCCGATCGTGAAACGGCGGTCAAAAAAGTTCAGATCGTACCGCTGGAAGTGATCATCCGCAATACTGCAGCAGGCAGCTTTTCCAAACGTTACGGCGTTCCCGAAGGCAAAAAACTGCCGGTAACCGTGCTGGAATTCAGCTATAAAAACGATGATCTCGGCGATCCGCTTATCAATGACTATCATGCTTTGGCAATGGAGCTTGCCACTCCCGAAGAAATCGACACGATCAAAAAGATGGCTTTCAAAGTCAATGACATTATGAAAGACTTCTTTAAGACCTTGAACATCGATCTGATCGATTTTAAGCTTGAATTCGGCAGATTTAAAGGGCAGATCATTCTTGCCGATGAAATTTCTCCCGATACATGCCGTTTCTGGGATATGACGACGGGAGAAAAACTGGACAAAGACAGATTCAGAAGGGATATGGGAGGCGTGGAAGACGCTTACAAAGAAGTTTTCGCCCGTCTGACGTCAAAGTAATTTCGGAGGAGCATGGATGTATCGCAGGGACTTAAAACTCCCGTTTGACGGAATGCATGAGGAATGCGGCGTCTTCGGTATTTACAGCAACGAAACGCGCGATGTCGCGCACACTGCTTACTACGGCTTATATGCGCTGCAGCATCGCGGACAGGAAAGTTGCGGCATAGCCGTCGCATACGCAAATCAGGTTCGCTATTTCAAAGGAATGGGGCTTGTGCCGGAAGTGTTTGATAAAGAACATCTTGCAAGCCTGCCGGAAGGAGATATCGCCATCGGCCATGTGCGATATTCGACAACGGGTGCAAGTTCTTTATTGAATGCCCAGCCGATCGTCTTTGCAGGCAAATGCGGAAAAACGGCTCTTGCGCACAACGGAAACCTTACGAATACCAAACAGTTGCGCGAAGAATTGATTCGGGACAACGCGGTATTTCAGACCTCGATCGATTCCGAAGTCATGGCTTTGCTCATTAATAAATACAGCGACGGAGATATTCTGCAAGGCGTACTGCGCGCATGCAAACTTTTCAAAGGATCCTTTGCGCTGGTTGTGATGACATCGGACAAATTGATCGCCGTCCGCGATCCGTTCGGGATACGGCCTCTCGTTTTGGGCAAAAATTTGGATGAATACATTGTGGCGAGCGAAACCTGTGCCATCGACGCCGTCGGCGGCAATGTCGTCCGTGATATTCGTCCTGGCGAAGTTGTTGTCATCGATTCGGAAGGGGAACACTCCTATTTTCTCGAAAGGGAAAAATGTTCGGCTTCCTGTATCTTTGAATATGTGTATTTTGCGCGTCCGGACAGCGTGATCGACGGCTGCAGCGTCTATGCCGCGCGAAAAGAAGCGGGACGGATTCTTGCAAAATACTATCCGATCCACGCGGATATTGTCAGCGGCGTTCCTGATTCGGCCGTCGTTGCCGCGCGTGGATATTCGGAAGTTTCCGGGATCCCGTATGTGGAAGCTCTGGCGAAAAATCGCTATGTAGGAAGAACCTTCATTCAGCCCGATCAAAGTATGCGTGAAAACAGCGTCAGCGTAAAAATGAACGCACTGCGCGCAAATATCCGCGGAAAGCGGCTGATCATAATTGACGATTCCATTGTCCGCGGCACAACCAGCCGTAAGATTGTCAGAATGCTCCGTGAAGGCGGCGCAAAAGAAGTTCACATGATGATCTGTTCGCCAGTCGTTAAACACCCGTGCTATTTGGGTATTGACATGCAGTCGTATGCGCAGCTGATCGGGGCGAATCGTTCGGTCGATGAAATTTGCAAATATATAGGGGCAGATTCCCTTACATACTTGACCGTTGATCAGCTCAAAGAGACCTGTAAAAGCGCAAAATTGGATTTTTGTACAGGTTGCTTTGATGCGAACTATCCGTACGCATTGGATGATTATCAAGCGGACAAGCACAAATTTGAATGAGAAGGAGAGGCAAAATGGCTATATCTTATAAAGACAGCGGCGTGGACGTCGAGCGTGGTTACAAAGCGGTCGAATTGATGAAAAAGCACGTCAAAACCACATTTAACGAAAACGTATTGGGCGATATCGGTTCGTTCGGCGGCTTTTATTCCATTGCCGGCGAAAAAATGGATGAACCCGTACTGGTTGCGGGGACGGACGGCGTCGGCACAAAACTTAAATATGCTTTTTTGGCAAAAAAACACGATACGATCGGTATCGATGCGGTGGCAATGTGTGTAAACGACATTGTTTGCCAAGGGGCAAAGCCTCTCTTTTTCTTAGATTATTTTGCAACAGGGAAATTATCTCCCGAAACGGTTGCAACTGTCGTATCCGGTGTTGCAGAAGGATGCCGCCAGTCAGGTTGCGCCCTCATCGGGGGCGAGACGGCCGAAATGCCCGGATTTTATCCTGAAGGTGAATACGATATTGCGGGCTTTGCCGTGGGCATTGTTGATAAGAAAAAAATCATCAACGGATCGGATATCTGTGAAGGGGATGAGCTTATCGGCATTGCTTCCAGCGGGATACATTCCAACGGATACTCTTTGGTTCGTAAGCTGTTCGGCGACAGCGAAAAATCACATGATTTGGAGCGTTATGACGATCGTCTCAAAGATAAAATCCTGAATGTCCTTTTAGTGCCGACAAAAATATATGTAAAAAGCATTTTGAATTTGATTTCAAAGGTCAAAGTCAAAGGAATCGCACATATTACGGGCGGCGGTTTCTTTGAGAATATTCCGCGTATATTTCCTGAAGGCATCGGGTGCGAAATCAAAAAAGATTCCTACCCCGTACCGCCGATCTTTACCATTATGAAAGAGATTTCAGGCATTACCGACGCCCAGATTTATAATACATTCAACATGGGGATCGGCATGGTTGTCTGTGTAGATCCTTCAGACGTCGACGCCGCAATCGCAGAGCTTACCGCAACGGGCGAAAAAGCGTATCGGATCGGCAAAACGGTCAAAGGCAAGGGAGTACAACTGCTGTGAAAAAAATAGCGGTATTTGCGAGCGGTTCGGGAAGTGATTTTCAATCGATTATCGACGCAAACGAGCGCGAGCAATTTTGTGAGATCGCACTTTTGATCGCATCCAAGGACGGGATCTTTGCAATTGAACGGGCAAAAAAACACGGCATTGCTTATATCGTGCGCAATAAAAAAAATTTTGTTTCTTCGGAAGAAATGTTCGATAATATCGTCGAAGAACTTCAAGGTCGGAGTGTCGATTATATTGTTCTCGCTGGGTATCTGAACAAGGTCGGTGAAAATTTAGTCCGTGCTTTCAAAGACAAGATCATCAACATTCATCCCTCCCTCATCCCGAGTTTTTGCGGAAAAGGATGTTACGGGCTGAACGTACATCGGGCAGCACTTGAATACGGCGTAAAAATTTCCGGGCTGACCGTTCATTTTGTAGACGAGCAATACGACAGCGGCGCAATTATCTTGCAACGGGCGGTAGAGGTGAAAGACGACGATACGCCCGAATCATTGCAGGCGCGCATTCTGGAAGAAGAACACCGCGCTTTGCCTGAGGCGGTACGCCTCCTCACGACGGGAAAAATTGTAAAAAACGGCAGAAAAGTAACTATCCTTTCCTGAAACAAATTTCATTTTAATAACGGGGTATGATCATGGGAATTTATTCGGTTCAAACGATCGGCGATCGGATCAAAGACAACACATATGTGGGGCGCGGCATAGTCATCGGGAAAAGCGAGGACGGCAAAAAGGCAGTATTTGCATACTTTATAATGGGCAGGAGCGAAAACAGCCGCAATCGTATTTTCAAAGAAGAGGGCGAAAACGTGACAATATATCCGTTTGATGCGAGCAAGGTCGCCGATCCTTCTTTAATTATTTATTCGCCCGTGCGCAAATACAGAAATTCAGTCATCGTCACAAACGGTGATCAAACGGATACGATCTATGATTTTCTTGCACAAGGGAAAACTTTTGAAGAGGCGTTGGAAACGCGTTGTTTTGAGCCCGATTCTCCGAATTTCACTCCGCGCATCAGCGGGATTTTGCATTTTGCCGATGCTGATTTTACGTATAAGTTGAGCATTTTAAAAAGTGCCGACGAGGCGGGAAGTGCCTGCAACCGTTATACTTTTTCTTATACGCCTTGCAACGGCCTCGGTCATTTTATCCATACATATAATCATGACGGAAATCCGATTCCCACCTTTACCGGCGAGCCGGAACGTGTAATCATTCCGGACGATATTCAGACGTTTGCAAATGATTTGTGGAACAATCTTAACCAGGCAAACAAAATTTCGCTGTATGTGCGCTATACCGATCTTGCGACAGGTAAGTTTGACAAGATATTGATAAATAAAAACGAATAAGGAGATACGGTGATGAAAGAATTTCAGCTAAAATACGGTTGCAATCCGAATCAGAAACCTTCGCGCATTTTTATGGCGGACGGCAGCGACCTTCCCATTGAAATCCTGAACGGAAAGCCGGGATATATTAATTTTTTAGATGCCTTTAACAGCTGGCAGCTCGTCAAAGAAGTAAAAGAAAATACGGGGGAAGTCTGTGCCGCATCTTTTAAGCATGTCAGTCCTACAAGCGCGGCGATCGGGAAAAAATTATCCGATCGGCTGAAAAAGTCCTGCTTTGTGGATGATATTGAAGGTTTAGACGATTCGCCGCTTGCCTGCGCATATGCCCGTGCCCGCGGTACTGACCGTATGTCTTCTTTCGGCGACTGGATTGCTCTTTCCGACGAATGCGACGAAGTAACGGCAAAAATCATTGCACGTGAAGTGTCGGACGGGATCATTGCCCCCGGATATTCTCCTAAAGCGCTGGAAATCCTCAAAGGGAAACGCAAGGGGAATTATAATATCGTTAAAATTGACAAAGATTATAAACCGGATCCGATCGAAAGAAAACAAGTATTCGGAGTGACTTTCGAACAAGGGCGCAACGAATTCAAGATTGATGCGGACCTTCTTAAAAATATAGTGACGAAAAACAAAGTCTTGCCTGCAAATGCGGTGACGGATTTGATCATTGCATTGATCACATTGAAATATACGCAGTCCAATTCGGTATGCTTTGCGGTAGACGGACAGGCAATCGGTGTGGGAGCCGGACAGCAATCGCGGATCCATTGCACGCGCCTTGCCGGCACCAAAGCGGATCTGTGGCATCTTCGCCAACATGATAAAGTTCTCGGTTTACAGTTTGCAGATGGGGTCGGAAGGCCGGATAAAAACAATATCATCGATATTTATCTGTCTGACGAAAGTGAAGACGTGTTAGGCGATGAAGTTTGGAAAAAGTATTTTGCCGTGCGTCCTGAACCGTTTACGAAAGAAGAGCAAAAAGCCTATCTTTCGAAAATCAGCGGCGTCTCATTGGGCAGCGATGCTTTTTTCCCGTTTTCAGACAATATTGAGCGCGCGAAAAAGAGTGGCGTTTCTTATGTGGCGCAACCGGGCGGCTCGGTACGCGATGATCTTGTGATCGAGGCGTGCGACAAATATAATATGGTCATGGCGTTTACGGGAATGCGTTTATTCCATCATTAAAATCTTGCGCTTGATTTTCGGTGGTTTGAGCGCCGAAACACACGGAGTTAAATATGAATGTTTTGGTTATCGGAAACGGAGGGAGAGAGCATGCAATCGTTGCGGCTCTTGCAAAAAGCCCGTCCGTTCAAAAAATATATTGCATGAAGGGAAATGCGGGAATTTCCGAGCTTGCAGAATGTGTAAACATTGATTATATGGATCTCAATGCTGTTTGCGATTGGGTGGATGCACATCCTGATGTGAAATATACCGTCGTAGCTCCTGACGATCCGCTGGCTGCGGGGCTTGTCGACGCATTGGAAGCGCGCGGACACCGCGCTTTCGGGCCGAATAAAAAGGCGGCTGAAATTGAATCCAGCAAAGCGTTTGCAAAGTCGCTCATGAAAAAATACAAGATCCCGACGGCGGCTTATGAAATCTTTGATGATTATGAGAAAGCGCTTGCTTACGTAGAGCAGGGGAAATTCCCCGTCGTACTGAAAGCGGATGGCTTGGCGCTCGGAAAGGGCGTTTTGATCTGTGAGGACATGCAGCAAGCGAAAGACGGACTGAAACAGATTATGCTGGACAAGGCGTTCGGCAGTGCAGGCAATCGAGTTGTCATTGAAGAATTCCTTACGGGTAAAGAATTTACGCCCGGAGAAGAAGTATCTGTTTTGACATTTACCGACGGTAAAACAATTATTCCGATGATTCCGAGTTGCGATCACAAACGCGCTCTGGACGGCGACAAAGGCCTGAATACCGGTGGTATGGGAACTTTTACGCCTTGTCCGTTCTATTCATCGGAAATCGCAGAGGAAGTGATGAACAAGATACTCTTACCGACTGTTGCGGCCATGAATGCCGAAGGCAGACCGTTCAAAGGCGTGCTGTATTTCGGATTAATGCGCACACCCGACGGAATGAAGGTTGTCGAATACAATTCCCGCTTCGGAGATCCTGAAACACAAGTTGTTTTGCCGATGCTTAAAACCGATCTGATGGAAATTTTCCAGGCCATCACGGATGAGAGGCTTGCCGATATAAAAATCGAATGGGAAGAGGGTGCTTGCGTCTGTGTTGTACTCGCCAGCGGCGGATACCCTCAAAGTTATGAAAAAGGCAAACCGATCACGATCGGTACATTGGAAGACGGCGTCTTTTTATATCATGCAGGGACGAAAATCGATAACGGCATATTAAAAACGAACGGCGGCAGGGTTCTCGGTGTCTGTGCAAAAGGCGAGACAGTGGCTAAAGCACGCGAAAAAGCGTATCGAAACGTTGAAAAGATTCATTTTGATGGTATGCAATACCGTCATGACATCGGGATCAAATACAATGCAAAAGGGTAAGCGATGATTTACAGAATTTTTGTTGAAAAAAAGGAAAATCTACAAGCAAAGAAAATTCGCGAAGATCTGGAAACACAGCTTGGGATCGGGGTAGAAGATCTGCGCGAAATTATTCGTTATGACGTGGAAGGCATCAGCGAGGAAGAATTGGAAGGTGCGATCGTAAACGTATTTTCCGAACCTCCGGTCGACAACGTATATCGCGAAACGTTGAAAACAGACGAGGAATATAAATATTTTGCAATTGCGTTTTTGGACGGGCAATACGATCAGCGTGCGGACAGTGCGGCACAGTGCGTCCAGCTGTTGACACAAAAAGAGCGGCCTTTGATTAAATGTGCACGCGTTTTTGCCGTGAAAGGGGTCACGGATGAAGAACTCGAACGCATCAAAAAGCATTTGATCAATCCCGTAGAATGTTCCGAAGTGTCTTTGGATAAGCCCACGACATTGGCGCGGACAAAAATGCAAACGCATGATGTTTCTTCCGTACAGGGGTTTATCGATATGTCCGTATCGGAAATCGCATCCTACCACAAGAAAAACGGATTTGCGATGAGTGTCGAAGACCTTGTTTTTGTGCGCGATTATTTTAAAAAAGAAGGAAGAAACCCGACCGAAACCGAAGTGAAAGTGATCGACACTTATTGGTCGGATCATTGCCGGCATACAACTTTTGCGACGGAAATCGAAAATGTCGATATTGAGTCAAATAATCCGCATATCGAAAAAGCATACACTCTTTATCAAAATCTTTTTGATGAATTTAACGCAAAACGCAAGGATAAATATCCTTGTTTGATGGATATAGCGACAATTGCTGTCAAAAAGTTAAAAAAAGAAGGTCGGCTCGATAATTTGGACGTCTCGGATGAGATCAACGCTTGTTCCATATGTATTGATGCCGAAATCGACGGCAAGAAAGACAAATACCTTGTCATGTTTAAAAATGAAACGCACAATCATCCTACGGAAATAGAGCCGTTTGGCGGTGCGGCAACATGTCTTGGCGGTGCGATCCGCGATCCGCTTTCCGGCAGAACGTACGTTTATCAGGCGATGAGAATCACCGGCAGCGCAGATCCTCGAGAAAAAATCGAAGATACATTGCCGGGAAAATTACCGCAGCGCGTTATTACAAAGACTGCTGCGGCCGGTTTTTCTTCTTACGGAAACCAGATAGGCCTTGCAACGGGAATTGTTGACGAAGTGTATCATCCCGGTTATAAAGCAAAAAGGCTGGAAACCGGGTTTGTAGTCGGCGGAGCACGCCGTGACATGGTCTATCGCGAAAAACCCGAAAAAGGAGATATTATCATTCTGCTCGGAGGAGAAACGGGGCGCGATGGATGCGGCGGCGCAACAGGGTCTTCCAAGGCGCACGATGCTCATTCCGTCGAAACATGCGGGGCTGAAGTGCAGAAGGGCAATCCTTTGACCGAACGGAAATTGCAGAGACTTTTCCTCAATAGGGAAGTTACTCGAAAAATTAAAAAATGCAATGACTTCGGTGCAGGCGGCGTATCTGTTGCGATCGGCGAACTCGCGGACGGATTGGTCATTGATTTGGACAAAGTGCCGCTTAAATACGAAGGGCTTTCCGGAACGGAACTTGCGATCTCCGAATCACAGGAGAGAATGGCTGTCGTTATCGCCGAAAAGGATAAAGATGAATTCATTCGCCTTGCGGCACAGGAAAACCTTTCGGCAACACCGGTTGCCGTTGTCACAGATGACCGCCATATGAAAATGCTTTTCAAAGGAAGGCCGATTGTAGATATTTCCCGTGATTTTCTTGATACGAATGGGGTAAAGCAAGTAATATCCGCACAGATATGCGATAATGTTACGAATTATTTTGATTTAAAACGAAAAAATTTCCGAGACGACCTTTTGAACACGCTTGCATCCTTAAACGTATGCTCCAAGAAGGGACTTTCGGAAATGTTTGATTCAACCATCGGTGCGCGCAGTGTCTATATGCCGTTCGGCGGAAAAAAACAACTGACGCCTGCAATAGCAATGGCGGCAAAGATCTGCGGCGGGGAAACAGATGTGGCTACCGTATCCGCATACGGATATTGCGCCGATCTTATGAGCAGCAGCCCGTTTACAGGTGCAATTTACAGTATTGTTACATCTGTTGCAAAACTTGTAGCAAGCGGATGTGATTATGACGAGATCCGCTTAACATTCCAAGAATTTTTCATGCGCTTAAACCGCGATCCTAAGCGCTGGGGCGTTCCGCTATCGGCTTTGTTAGGGGCTTTATACGCGCAAATCGGGCTTGGATTAGGGGCGATCGGCGGGAAAGACAGCATGAGCGGAACTTTTGAACATATCGATGTTCCGCCTACACTCATTTCATTTGCTCTTGCGCCTTCCAAAGCGAGTGAACTGATTACAAATGTCTTCGAAAAATCGGGAACAAAGGTCTATTGGATTCCGATGCATAAGGATTTCAGCAAGATCCCTGATTTTAAAGAGCTGGCCGAAATGTATCGCGAGATCCATCGGAACATACTGTCGGGAAATATTAAATTTGCTACTGTTGTAGAAAACGGCGGGATAGCGGCGACGATGGTGAAGTCCTGTCTCGGCAACGGACTGGGATTCAGTTTCGACGGCGATTGCGATTGCTTATTGTCTGAACATTACGGCGAGATACTTGTATCACTCGAAGACCCGGAAAAATTGCATTGCACGAAAATCTGTGTCGGCGAAACAACGGAAAGTGACTTTGTTTATGACAAGGAAAAAGTATCCTCAAAAGAAGCGCAAGACGCTTTTTGCGGCGCTCTGGACGGAGTTTTTGCGAATCATGCAACGGCAAACGGCAAAGCCCGCGATGTAGATTTCGATTGCAAAGGAAAACGGTATCAGTATTCCGCAAATAAGGCGGCAAAACCTCGCGTATTTATTCCTGTATTCCCCGGGACGAATTGCGAGCTCGATACGGCGCGGAAATTTAATCTTGCCGGGGCGGAAAGTGAAATCGTTGTTTTGAAAAACAGAAGTGCAGCCGATATTGAAGAGAGTGTGCTGGCTTTTGCAAAAGCGATTTCCCGCGCCAACATTATTGCTTTTCCGGGAGGTTTTTCGGGTGGCGATGAACCGGACGGCAGCGGTAAATTTATAGCAACGACATTCCGAAATCCGCGCATTGCCGAACAGGTAATGAAGCTGTTGAACGAACGCGACGGACTTATTCTCGGAATTTGCAACGGATTTCAGGCGCTTATCAAGTTAGGGCTTGTTCCGTTTGGAGAAATTCGTCCGCTGGAATCAAAAAGTCCAACGCTGACGTATAACAATATTTCCCGCCACGTTTCGACGTTGGTTGATATACGCGTTTCTTCCAATAAAAGCCCGTGGCTTTCTGCTTGCAATGTCGGGGATGTGTTTACTGTCCCCGTATCTCACGGTGAAGGCAGGATTGTTGCGCCTTCTTCCGTTTTGGAAAAGATGGCTGAAAACGGTCAAATTGCAACCCAATATTGTGACCTTCTTGGGAAACCTACAATGGAATATCCGTATAACCCGAACGGATCGGCGTGGGGGATCGAAGGAATTACATCACCCGACGGCAGGGTATTCGGAAAGATGGGCCATACTGAAAGAACCGGCGAGAATCTTTATAAGAATTGTTCGGGTAACTTTGAAATGAAACTCTTTGAAAGCGGCGTAAAGTATTTTAAATAGGTGTTTGTACAAAAATGAATAGGGCACGTAACTAATTAAGGTTACGTGCCCTTTTCAAACATAAAACAATATGAACAAGAAGATCGATTATTTAATAAACTCATTAAATTTTTTTAAATAAATATCAGGTATGCTCGCGGTCAGCATAAGTCCGTCATCTTGGTAAGAAAAGTCTTTTTCGACAGCATATCGTTTCAGTTGACTATATGCTTTCATTTGTTCATATGGTATATGGAGACGAACTTCCGTATATCTGGATCGAAAATGTCTTAAGATCTGATTTTTTAACCCGTCAATGCCGATATTTTCTTTTGCCGAAATAAAAATACTTCCCGCTGGGAAACCCTCATATGAAGTTAATTTTTCGCTCTTGTTCATTACAATCAAATAGGGAACATTGCAATCGAGTTCCTGTAAAGTACTTATCGTTGTGGACAATTGCATTTGATAATCACCTGTAGCATCACAAACAATTAAAGCAAGATCGCAGGTCAAAGCACTTTCTAATGTCGATTTAAAAGCGGATATAATATTGTGCGGAAGTTCCCGTAAAAATCCGACTGTATCCGTTACGATAAATGTTTGGTCGTCAATTATAAGTTGTCTGGACGTCGGGTCTAATGTGGCAAAAAGTTTATCCTCGGCATAGACATTCGATGAGGTCAACAAATTGAGTAAAGTAGACTTTCCGGTATTCGTATAACCGATCAATGAAATGGTCCGCATTTCATTTTTTTTACGTCGGGAACAGAGTAGTGATCGTCTGTTTTCAAGGCCTTTCAAACGATTTTCAATCGCCTTGATTCTTTCACGGATCCTTCGGCGATCTGTTTCCAGCTGTGTTTCACCAGGTCCTCGCGCGCCAATTCCGCCTCCCAGGCGCGACAAGGCCTCGCCTTTTCCTTTTAAACGAGGATAAATATACTGTAATTGAGCAAGTTCTACCTGCAATTTTCCTTCATTTGTCTTTGCATGTTTTGCAAATATATCCAGAATAAGTGTTGTCCGGTCAATTACCTTTAAACCACCCAAAGCGGAGGAAATGTTCAAAGTTTGAGAAGGGGACAGATCGCCGTCAAATAAAACTGTAACGGACAATCCTTGCAAGCGAACGCTCAGTTCTTCGAGTTTGCCCTTTCCGATATAGGTAGCAGGCGAAATCTCGCGAATCGATACAAACATCGTTCCGGCGTAAAGCGCACCCGCACTGTCTATTAATGAAACAGCTTCTTCCTGCAATGCTTTACCGTCTTGATTGGGGAACAGCGGTTGAAGTAAATAAATTTTTTCCGTATTTTCATCAATTGAATGGTTTGATAATAGATTTTTATTGCTTTGCATAGTATTATGTCTGTAATATTTTACTTTTCAGACGGGCTGTTTGAGTCACGTTCCCGTAATTTGATTTTTTCCGCTGCGCTTCGCCGTATATCTTCGCTGATTGCAGCATAGTGCTTCTTTGTTGTATTGACGTCTTTGTGTCCCAAGACATCTGCAACCATGTAAATATCTCCAGTTTCGCGGTATAATTGAGTCCCGTATGTGCTGCGCAATTTATGAGGGGAAATCTTTTTTAACGGTGTAACAATCTTACTGTATTTTTTTACGAGATCTTCTACGGCACGTATGCTGATCCTGCGCATTTGAAGTGAAAGAAATAGGGCGGGTTCGTTTTCGGGAGTGTTTTTATCTTCTTCTTTATAGGCAATATATCGAGCGAGCGCATCTGCAACCTCGTCCGAAAAATAGAGAATGGTTTGATTTCCGCCTTTTCGCGTAACTTTAAAGCTGTTATTTGTAAAATCTATATCGTTGTTGTTTAATCCTACAAGCTCACTGATTCGAATGCCTGTGCCCAAAAACAATGTCAATATTGCCAAATCGCGGATCTTGGTGCGTTCGAAAAATGCTTTTTGATGATTGGTCAAACCGATTCCGCTTTCGGCACAATTTAAAAGATCCGCTATCTCGTTAATTTCCAAACGAATTATTTCTTTTTCATGTAATTTGGGCAACGAGACTTTAGCAGCATTATCGACACTGATTTTTTCCTTCGCAAAAAAATATCGGAATAGGGCACGTACTGTAGAAAGTTTTCTCGCTTTTGCACGTTCATTGCACGTCTCAACATTTCCGTGGAACTCATAACGATTCAAATAGCTTAAGAATTTTTCAATGTCAGTACTTGTCACAGCCTCTAAATCTTGCAAACTTAATGAATGAATACTTTTTCCTTTATATTTTTTCCGCAAAAGGTAATCAAAAAATATCCTGAGATCATAAGCATAGTTCAAACGTGTTAAAGTACTTGTTTGATTTTCGATGCCCAAGAAGTACTCATCGATAAAAGGAGGGAGTTCATCTTTCAGGTATTCAATTTTTTCCAAGTTTTTTAAATTTCTGGACTGATAAAAGTTTTCATCTTTCATATTTCAATTATACTGCTTTGTGAAGAAAAAATCAAACATAATTTGATTTCTCAGAATACTTTAGACAACTGAGGCTCATAGGCCTATGAGCTGTTCAAAATATAGGTAAATAGGGCATTTATCGCACCAATTTAAAAGAGGAATAATGCAGAACGAAAACGTGAGGTAAATTTTTATTTTACGCAGTGTGTGACGGAAAGCCAGGTGTGCAGGGCATTTCAGTACAGAAACAACACTGCGTAAAACACAGCTTTTACGCAGTGTTATGGTGATTTTCTCACAAATGTGAGAATTTTCTTTGTTATAATTAATAAAAATCTGAGTTTGTTTAAATTTTGTTTAAATGTTAATGTTATTGTTGTTAAAACTTATAAAATATAAAAATCGGTTCAAATTTTGATTAAATTAACGTGACGTTAATTGAGACTAGAAAATAAATTATTTATAAAAAAGCCTCTGAGACGAATTCAGACAGAATCTATAAACGAAAATTTATTTTTATTTTATTGAATATTCGATAGTCGCATTCCGAAAGATTTTTAATGCTGTATTTTTATTAGGATTATTTTGATTGACAGAATCTAAAAATTCAATTGCCGATTTCGCAGGAATTGCCCAGCTCACATTTTCATAGCCATAGACAGTTGCTGCTTCGCCTCCCAAACCCAGCGTGTTGATTCCTATAACATATCCATTTAAATCGATCAGCGGTCCGCCTGAATTTCCGCTGTTAATCGGACAATCCGTCTGAATCATATTGTATCCATAATCATTATAGTAAGCAGTAAACTCTGCAACAGAAACGATCCCTGTAGATGCCGCGACCCCATACCCGAGCGCGTTCCCAAGAGCGACGACGCGTACACCTGCGTTTGGCACTGATGTATCGAAGGTACAAATAGTTTCAAAGCCAAGAGAACATTTTATGTTGTAATAGGTATAAATTCCTGTATCGTCGCTATGATAAATTGGATTTTTAAATTTTAAAACAGCCAAGTCTTGTTTTTGTTCATAAGCGACCAATTCCATTTGAAGCAGAGCGAATTTACGTTCACCGAGACGTGTCGTAGTTCCTTGTTCAAACGCGGCACAAATATATATGTTGCTTGTATCCACTTCAGCATTCGCTTCTTTATTTGCACTTTCATTTAGGGCGCTTAATTTATTAACGACATGTAAATTCGTGAGAACATACCCCTCTTTACTGACGACAAATCCGGAGCCTTCTGAAAGCCCCAAATCCGAATGTACGATAATTTTGACACTGCGAGTTAAAAAATTCTGTGCTGTCTTTGCTACAGAATTCGTTACGCCAGTTTCCGTTGCGGCGGAAAAAATGACCGCAGACGATGTGCTTGCAACAAAATAATCATCGCTGCCGGTAGATGATCCGATTTTAGAACCTTCATTCATTAAATTCTGTGCAACAGTGTCTGTTGCCGCCGAAAGCTTATCTGCATTTAAAATAAGACTTTGCCTGTCCGCATTATTGACTCCGGATTCAGGAATTTCTATTTGCTCACACGAAATATTTTCGGAGAATAACCATTCGGTAACGCATGACGATGGCGTCGCAAAAGAAATACCATACGGCGAATTTGATTTAAATATATATGTTTGCTCGGCACGCATGTTCATCATTCCGATCAAATACCCTTCGGTATTGAACAAAGGTGCTCCTTCAAAACCATCGTTTGTTGTAATGCCTGTCTGAATCAAATATTCAAAAGAACCGTCAAAAAATTCTGTTTGATTTTGTGCTGAAAGCATATAAAAAGCGGACGCATGCGTATTAAACGGGTTTGTTATAATGTTAATATCAAGCATGCCTTGCAGATCGTCATCCTCATCCGAAATCGTTGCAATCGAAAAACACTCATCGCCGTATTGAATATAATCGGAATCGGAAAAGATCACCGCATCGGGTATTTGGATTTTGCTGCCGTTTTCATCTGTATATAGTCCGTTTGAAACGTTTAGAATCTCAACAATTGCCAGATCTGAATGATTTATCGAACTGGATACAGGCCTCCCGAACGGATTTGTCAAAACCGTATAGTCATATTTCAATAATCGAGCGTTTAAAGTCGTGCCGTTATTCAAAATGACGGAACATTCAGCGTCGGAATTTATTTCGCCGGAATCTTCTTCAAACAATAAGGACGACGTTAAAATATAACCTGATTGATCATCAATGATGCATCCTGTCCCTGTGTTTGTTTTTGATTCCAAGCTTCCCAACGCAGAATTTGACGGCAACGAGTAAGAATATTTGACTGTGACGACAGATGAAACATTTTGTTCGTACAACGCATTGAAATTTGTAAAATCGTCGTCCGATATTTCGTATTGCAACTGCGTGGATGTGTTCCCGGTATAATTTTCATCCTGCTGAAAGTTTGTATTATTTTCGCTTGTAAAAGCACATGCTCCCGAAATGCAGATAAAAATCAATATTACCAAGACTGCAACAAACTGTATCAAATTTCTTTTCATTTCAGTTTCCTCCGCTATTTTCGGAAACGGCATAAAAATAATGTATATCTTTTTTGACTCGATCTGATGCGTCCTGTAAATATTTCATGGCGTGCTTTGAAGAATAGATAAGTGTAACCCGAGATAAATAATGTGACGAAGAATCCTCATTTTCGGTTTTAGAAGATGCAACTTTCGAAGCAATAATTCCCATCAAATAACCGTTTGAATCAAACAAACCGCCTCCGACCATATCAACATTTATCGGAGCTGAAACAATAAAATATCGGGAAGATCCATCTCCATCGTTGTTTTCAAAAATTTCTGCATTTGCCGAATTGTCAGAAACAAAACCGCTGGTTATTGTCGTTTGAATATACGATATAGCATTTCGATTTTCAATTTCACCGTTTAAAATATTTCCCAAACTGTTTCCGATGGCTGCACATCGTTCCCCTGTAACGATCTCTTCCCCGGAAAAAACACTGTAAAACTGAAAACCTTCGACCGACGAACTTTTTGTCTCATTCGTAAAATAATAAAAATTATCGTAAAAGCAATATAAAGCTAAGCCTGCCGCCGAATCATAATCGACCAATTTCAATTTATATTGTGTTTTATCGTTATAGATATCCGGTAAAATTGCATAAACTTCATTGGCGGCTTTTTGAACCGTCTCGCCTCCGTCAAACACATCCAAGAGTGCGGCCTGTATAGAGGTAAGCAAATAACCGTTCGGATTGATAATAACACCCGAATAAAGATTTATCACCGATGTATATTCACCATTCAAGCGCAGATTGGTACAGGATACAATTGTCACAACACTATTGGAACAAGAAACCAAACGCTCTTCGAAATTTGATACAGCTTCAAAATTGTCAGAAACCAAATATTCTTTGTACACATTGCGAGGAGCTGCTTCTTGTCGATACCCCCATAAAGAACAACCGCAAACAAATGTTGCAAATAGTATTAAGACGGTCATTGATCCTACAATCTTTTTCATTGAGCCTCCCCCCTGTCGCAAAGAAATTAATGAGCTTACTATGTCACGCGTAGTACTTCGCAAAATATTAAATAATCCTATTCGACAAGATGGTTGCACAGCCAGAAAATACAGTGAACTTGTTTAAGTATGTATCCCCTTGCAATAAATCGTGCAATTTGCCGCAATACTTTAAATCGTATCGATTTGATCCCAAATTAATACAAACGACAACAACCTCTTTTCCCTTACGCCGTTCAAATATTAAGCAACATTTATCAGCAAAGAGTTCCTTGTACTCTCCGTCTGTAAAAACCGTACACCCCGAACGAATCTGTCCGAGGCGGCGATAATATGAAAGCAAATCTAAATCAATCGCGCCCCAAGTAAAGGCCCGCCTGCAAAACGGATCGGAAAATCCGTCCATTCCTATCTCATCGCCATAATAAACACAAGGAACACCAAACAATGTATATTGTAAAAGTGCCGCAACTTTTAATCTGCTTTTTGCAAATTTTCGCTGTTCAGGCGATAAGCTGGTTTTACTCATTTCTTCTTTCGTACAAGCCGTGATTCCGCTCAAAGCCGTTAAAATACGCACGGTATCGTGCGTACCGAGAATATTCATCAAAGAATCTAAGACGACTTTGGGATAATTGTCCCTTAATTGAGCAATTACTTGACGAAGCATCGAAGAATTTGATTCGGTCACAAAATGGATTATAGCGTCCTTTAAAGGATAATTCATCACACTGTCCAGCTCGGCACCCTGAAAATATTTGCGGCGTTTGCTATAAGCAATTTTATTGGACGCATCCTCCCAAACCTCGCCAATGATTATTGATTCGGGATTTTCTTGTTTTACGGAAAAACGTATCTTCTCAATAAAATCATCCGGAAGCTCATCGGCAACATCCAAGCGATAACCGCCGATCCCATATTTCAACCAATGCCGCAGGACCCCTTCTTCGCCTGTAATAAAATCAACATACGAAGGACACTGCTCATTGACCGCAGGCAATACGTCGATTCCCCACCACGAATCATAAGAGTCCGGAAAATGTTTGAAATTATACCACGCATAGTACTTCGAATCTTTCGATTGATAGGCACCTACGCTATCATATTTGCCGTATTTGTTGAAATATCTGCTATCGTCACCGGTATGATTAAATACACCGTCCAAAACGATCTTTATGCCGCGCTTATTGCATTCTTCAACAAGTTGCGAGAAATCTTTTTCAGTCCCGAGCATAGGATCGATCTGCATGTAATCACCAGTATCGTAGCGGTGATTTGAAAAAGCTTTAAAAATTGGATTTAAATACAGCACACTGACATTTAAGCTCTTTAAATAGTCCAACTTCGCAATAATCCCTTGCAGGTTTCCGCCAAAAAAATCATTATTTAAGACTTTTCCATGATCATTCGGACGAAATACGGGTAAATCGTTCCAATCCTCATGCAACCATTTCCCTTCTTCGACCGTCACATTGCCTTTTTTATAAAACCGATCGGGGAAAATCTGATACATTATCCCGCCTTTAAACCATTCGGGAGTCGCAAAGTCTTCAGAGAAAACTAAAATCTGATATCGGGTTGCATTCTTGGCAAAGGATAGATTCCGATACTCATCGGCACCCGCCAGTTTACCGCCGATCAAAAAATTGTAAAAATACAGGCCGGGTGCGTCGAAATTCAGCTCGATCTGCCAACCGTCTGCCATATTGTTCATACGCAAATATTGAGCCTCGTGTTCATCCTT
Organism: uncultured Clostridia bacterium; assembly: GCA_944328495.1. Classification (GTDB taxonomy): domain Bacteria; phylum Bacillota; class Clostridia; order Christensenellales; family Borkfalkiaceae; genus Borkfalkia. The sequence goes on along the minus strand of CALVHR010000048.1, from coordinate 11,112 downwards.
TTGCAGGATGAACAAACAAGGCTCATTGCTTTTGCCAAAAATATTCAATATCAGTTTTTGATTCTGCTTAATCCCTCCGGTAATACTTTTGCACTGTAAGTCTAAGGGATTATAGTAAATATCCATAATTTTAAGCTTTCAAAGGTTTTAAGTTCCAGATATTATCTGCATATTCACGAATACTTCTGTCTGCCGAGAAGAATCCGGAAGATGCAATATTGTTCAAAGAAATTTTTGCCCAGCGCGTTTTATCTTCCGCATACAATGTCTTGACTTGTTGCTGTGTCGTATGGTAAGATTCAAAATCTGCCATACACATATACGGATCAGCGACAGGCGAACCTGTAAGCAAATAGTTTGCGATGTCAGCAAACGATTCGCCGTTAAACCCTTTAATGAGCATTTCAATGATCTTGCGCAGACGATAATTTTGATTATAGAATTGGCTGGAGTTATACCCCTTTGTCCACATATCCTCTACTTCATCCGCACGCAAGCCAAAGATGAAAATATTATCGTTTCCGACTGCTTCGCTCATTTCAACGTTTGCTCCGTCCAGCGTTCCCACCGTTACAGCGCCGTTGATCATAAATTTCATATTGCCTGTACCGCTCGCTTCTTTACCCGCCAGAGATATCTGCTCACTAATATCACTTGCAGGCATCAATTTTTCAGCCATAGTGACATTGTAATCTTCCATATAAACAACGTTCAGCTTCTTATTGATTTCCGGATGATGCTTGATATCTTCGGCAAGAAAACAAATCAGCTTGATGATCTGTTTTGCCATCAAATATCCGGGAGCCGCTTTTGCGCCAAAGATAAATGTCTGCGGCTGGATATTCATATCAGGATTTTCTTTCAGATCGGAATACAGGGAAATGATATTCATTACATTGAGCAACTGACGTTTATATTCATGCAATCGCTTTGCCTGCACATCAAAAACTGTATTCGGGTCAATAGCCGCGCCTTCTTTTTTATAAGCGTATTCAGCAAATTGCTGTTTCTTGATCTGTTTGATTTCCATCAAACGTTTAAGCACGCTCTTATCATTGACAAATTTCTTAAAACCTTCAAGCTGAGAGGCATCTTTTACATATCCGTCGCCAATGCAATCGTTCAACAATTCGCAAAGTTCGGGATTGGACTGGCATAGCCAACGACGATGCGCAATTCCGTTTGTCACATTGGTAAACTTATCCGGCCAGAGCCTATAAAAGCCGTGGAAAATACTATTCTTTATTATGTTGCTGTGAAGCGCAGAAACGCCGTTCACCTTATGCGATCCGACAACAGACAAATTTGCCATACGAATTTGCCCGTTGGACATGATCGACATGCTCTCGATCAGTTGATGTTGCCCCGGATAACGGTTCCATAAATCATTGCAGAAGCGGCGATTAATCTCTTTGATGATCATATGAATACGCGGCAACCTGCGCGCAATCAGATCTTCCTGCCATGTTTCCAGCGCCTCCGCCATAACTGTATGGTTTGTATAGGCAAAAGTCGCAGTCGTAATACTCCAAGCGTCGTCCCAAGTAAAACCGTTTTCATCCATCAACAAACGCATTAACTCCGGAATTGCCAATGCCGGGTGCGTATCATTGATATGAATTGCCGCTTGTTGAGGCAATAACGACAAAGGCCCATAGCGGTGTTTATGATCGTTCACAATGTTTTGCAACGAAGCAGAAACCAAAAAGTATTGTTGTTTCAGGCGCAAAGACTTTCCTTCGTAATGATCATCCGCAGGATACAAAACTTTTGAAATGACTTCGGCTTCATTTTCTTCCTGCATGCAACGCAAATAATCGCCCTGCGAAAATAACTTCATGTCAAAGCGAGAAATATTCCTTGCGCGCCAAAGACGTAATACGGAAACAGCTTCGCTGTCTTTTCCCGATATCATCATATCGTAAGCCACGGCTTCAACTTCTTTATATCCGCCGTACGTTACTTTTAATCCGTGTTCGGACCAATCCTCTCGCACCCATCCGTCGAATTTTACGGTACAAGATTTATCACTGCGCTGTGTAAGCCAAACCTCTCCGCCCGGAAGCCATATATCGGGCAATTCAGTTTGCCACCCATCCACAATCTTTTGCTTAAACAGACCGTAATCGTAGCGGATAGAATAACCCATAGCAGGATAATTTCCTGTCGCGAGCGCATCCATAAAGCATGCAGCCAGTCTTCCCAGCCCGCCGTTGCCCAACCCTGCGTCCGGCTCTTGTTCATACAAATCTTCCAATGTAAGATTAAAATGTTTCAGAGCTTTCTCATACTCTTCAGCAAGCCCGAGATTGTAAACATTGTTTTTAAGTGATCTGCCGAGCAAAAACTCCATGCATAGATAATACACGCGCTTGCCCTTTTTATTCATCATTAATTTGTGGAACAGTTGACGTTTTTCAAGTAATATATCGCGCACACTCATAACGACCGCTTTATAGATCTGTTCCTTTGTCGCCTCGGCGGAAGATACGCCGAAGTAACGCGACAGCTTACCTTGAATCAACAACTGCACTTCTTTTTCGGTAATGTTTTTCGTACTAGCCATGAATGCTGCTCCTAAGTTAAATTATTTCAACATTTCCCCATAGATCCGTTCATACTCTTTTGCGGAGCGCCGCCAACTGAAATCGACAGACATGACGCGTTTCACGAGCTCCGGCCAAAAATCTTTATTGTAATAACAATTGATCGCTTCGCGTATGACGTACAACATATCGTACGCATTATAATTTGCAAACGTGAATCCGTTGCCGCCGTTGCCGACCGGACGGATACTGTCATATAAACCACCCGTTTCACGAACGATCGGCACCGCACCATAACGGCTTGCAATCATCTGCGAAAGTCCGCAAGGCTCCGATTTTGACGGCATAAGGAACAAATCGGCACCCGAATAAATTTTTCTCGATAAATCCGGGTTAAAAGCAATGACTGTTACCAATTTACCGACATATCGCCTTGCCAAATCTGAAAAATAGTTTTCGTAAGCGGAATCCCCTTTCCCTAAAATAATTACCTGCACATCCTGGCGCAAGACTTCTTCAATGACTGTGCGCACAAGATCGAGGCCTTTATGAGAAACCAAGCGCGAAATAATTGCGATGATCGGCGTATTTTCCTTGACGGGAAGATTAAACATTTTCTGCAATTCCTGTTTACACAGCTTCTTCGGCCCCGGATTTTCCGCACTGTAATGGGCAAAAATCGATTTATCCGTCTGCGGGTCGTATGCTACCGTATCAATCCCGTTGAGAATACCAAACAATTTGAATTCATTGCGGCGAACGATCGGATCCAATCCGTGCGCATAAAACGGATCTTTAATTTCCTGTGCATAATGCGGGCTGACGGTCGAAAATTTTTCGCTGCATTCAATCGCGGCTTTCATAAGGTTAATGCACTTGTTATATTCAAGCAAATATTTCCATGAATTGGAAATTCCAAATAAATCTTCCAAAATATCCAAAGAATACTTGCCCTGATACTCAATATTATGAATGGTAAACAGTGAACGTATAAACTGGTATTCCGGACGGAAACAATAGATCGTCTTCAAATAAATTGCCGCCAATGCCGCCTGCCAATCATGACAATGCATGATCTCCGGATAAAAATTCAAAAACGGCATGATCTCAAGCACGCTGCGGCAGAAAAATGCGAAGCGCTCGCCGTCGTCGTAATAGCCGTAGCATCCGGGACGCTTAAAGTAGTATTCATTGTCAATGAAATAGAAAGTAACATTTTCCATCTCATAGCTGAATATACCGCAATACTGGTTTCGCCAAGCAAGCGGAACAAAAATATTGCCAAGATATTTGAATTTACTCCTGTATTCCCATGGGATATCGGAATACAACGGCAGCACGACGCGAACATCGAAGTCATCGTTTAAAGCAATCGCTTTTGAAAGCGATCCGATTACTTCCGCAAGCCCGCCTGTAGCAATAAACGGCGTGGCTTCGGACGCAACAAACAAAATTTTCTTTTTGGGCACAACTACGATCGATCCAACTTCTTCCAAAAGAGAAGTATTTTCTTTCGCCTGCCTAGAGTCGGCAGCGGTTCCTGCACCTGCTTTTTCACTATACTGTTCTTTTATCTCCGTTGGATGAGGTTTTAAGGTTTCTACAGAAATCTTCACGTGAGACTTTTGCGAAGCTTTTTTTACAGGTTGCGATTTAACTTCGGGCGTATTTTCAACAGTTTTTGCGATATTCTCCGCTTTTACGGCTGTTGCTTTTTGCGTGTTTTTTGCTTTTGCCGGCATAAAATACTTACCTCCGAATGTGTTTTCTTTGTTCGGGCAATCATCCCGCTGAAAATAGAAGCTATACGATCGTGCTTTTTCCTAAAAAGTACGGCTGAATTTCGCACCCGGAAAGGACACGATTATTTCGAATAATTACATTTTTATCGGTAATTACGCAATTCAGCTGTGCGTTGTCCCCTACAACCGTATCTTGCATGAGGATAGAATTTTTAATCACGGCGCCTTTCCCGACGCGCACGCCGCGGAACAGGATGCTGTTTTCGACACAGCCTTCCACGATGCATCCGTCCGAAACAAGTGAATTTTTAACGATGCATTCATCACCGTATTTTGAGGGAGCCGAATCCCTGACTTTGGTATAAATATCACGAGCGCCGAACAATTCATCGCGGACAGACTTGTTTAAAAGTTCCATATTATGACGGAAATAAGAGGCAAACGAATCGATCGTCGCATGATAGCCTTCAAAATCGTATGCAAAGATCTTCAGACTTTTTACATTTCTTTGCAAAATGTCTCTTCGGCAGCTTTTATAACCGTGCGATACCGCATCCTGGATCAATCGAATCAAAAACAGACGATTTAATACCAAAATGTTGGTATAAAACTTATTGACTCCGTTCACCGAAGCATCCAGTTTGATGTCTGTAACGCGACCCGACGCATCTGATTTGATCAAAGTATATTTTGAAGAGTTTGCAATTTCCTCCGTATGACAAACCAAAGTGATATCCGCTTGCTTTGCTTCATGGTAATCTATTATATCCGAAAAATCCATGCGATAGACGCCGTCACAGTCGCACAAGATCACATAATCTTCATTTCGGCGCGTTAAAAAGCCAATAATGCTTTTCAACGCTTCCAAGCGGTTTTTGTATAGTCCTTCATTATCTTTTGCTCCAAACGGCGGGAGCAATACCAAGCCGCCTGTTTTGCGGGCAAGATCCCAGTCTTTACCGCTCCCGAGATGATCCATAAGCGATTGATAATTGTTTTTCGTTATGATACCGACGGTCGTTACACCTGAATTTACGAGATTCGACAACGCAAAATCGATCAAGCGATACCTTCCGCCGTATGGAATTGACCCCATTGTCCGCATATTGGAAAGTTCGGGAACGTTTTCATCATGAATATTGGAAAAAATAACACCAACTGCAGACATTTTAAACCTCCTCCCTTTCCGAAATATTTTTATCGATCATCGCCCCGGACGAAATTTTCGCGCCTTTTCCGACCGTGACGTTGCGGCCAAGCACCGCAATTCCTTTCGCTTCTTCTTTCGGCTCCCCTACAATTGCGTTTTCTCCGACATCGACATCTTCATCGATAATAGAATAATTGACGACAGCACCTTTGCGGACGGTTGTTCCGCTCATAATAACGCTGTCTTTTACCACGGCGCCGCCTTCGATCACAACGTTGCTGGACAGCACTGAATTTTCGATAATGCCGCAAACTTCACAACCGAGTGCAACCATGGAATTTTTTATAACCGCGTTTTCACCGAGATACTCGGGGGGAGCGAGCGGATTTCGGGAATGAATTTTCCATGCAGGATCGGAAACATCAAAAGCGGGCTTATTGCCGAGCAGATCCATATTTGCTTCCCATAGCGAGGATATTGTACCGACATCTTTCCAATACCCTTCAAAGCGGTACGCAAACATTTTCTCGCCCGCCGCAAGCATGGCAGGTAACACGTTTTTTCCGAAGTCCTTGGACGAATTCGGATCGTTGTCATCTTCTTCAAGATATTTATACATTTTTTCGGCGGTAAAAATGTATACTCCCATTGAAGCCAATGTACTTTTCGGTTGCTTAGGTTTTTCTTCAAATTCATAAATGGAGCCATCTTCGTTGGTATTCAATATACCGAAGCGAGAGGCTTCTTTGAGTGATACTTCAATGGCCGCAATCGTGCAATCCGCGCCTTTTTCAATATGGGCACGAAGCATTTTGCTGTAGTCCATTTTATAAATATGGTCGCCCGACAGAATCAGCACGTAATCGGGGTTGTACATGCGAATAAAATTCAGATTCTGGTAAATGGCATTTGCCGTACCTTCATACCAGGCGGATTTGGATTTTTTCTGATACGGCGATAAAACATGCACGCCGCCAAAATTTCGGTCCAGATCCCAAGGCTGGCCGTTACCGATGTATTCGTTCAGCAATAGCGGCTGATACTGCGTCAAAACCCCAACCGTATCGATGCCCGAATTGATGCAGTTCGAAAGCGGAAAGTCGATAATCCGATACTTCGCGCCGAACGGTACCGCAGGTTTTGCGATATTGTTCGTGAGTGCATACAATCTGCTGCCTTGTCCGCCGGCAAGCAACATTGCAACGCAATCTTTTTTTCTTTGCATAACTACCCCCAACTTGTTTATTTCAATTATAAAATACTTTAACCCTCTTCGTTTTATGTCGGATCAAAGAATTTTTTGCAGATAAACGCACGTAAGTTTCGGTAATTCGATACGGATCGAATATTCCTTACCGTGACTGCTCTTATGTTCTGTGTTGAAAATACGCTTCGTAATTTTGCCTTCCCCGCCGAATTTCGGATGATCCGTATTGAAAACAAGTTTATACTTTCCTTTCGGCACCCCCAAACGATACCCGGTTGACGTTTCGCCTGAAAAATTTATGACAACAACAAACGTATTCCCCTGGCGGTCGCGCCGCGCGTAGGCAAGCATGTTTCGGTCGGCATCGTCTGCCGCAAGCCATTCGAATCCGTCCCAAGAATCTTCGATTTCATAAAAAGCGGGCGTCTCACGGTAAAATTTATTGAGCTCTGCGTTCATGTCGGATAGCTTTTGATGCAAAGGGTATTCTTTGAGAAAAAATTCCTGCCCTTCACGATAATTCCATTCTTTGAACTGTCCGAATTCACAACCCATAAACAACAGTTTCTTTCCGGGGTGCGACATCATATATCCCATAAACGCGCGGACATTTGCAAATTTATCTTCATAACAGCCCGGCATTTTATCGATCAGCGAACGTTTCCCGTACACAACTTCGTCATGTGAAATCGGCAAAACATAATTTTCGGTAAACGCGTACATCATTGAAAATGTAAGCTTATTATGGTTGCCTTTTCGGAAATACGGGTCCGTCTGCATATAATCCAATACGTCGTTCATCCAGCCCATATTCCATTTAAAATTGAAGCCAAGCCCTCCGACATCCGCAGGCCTTGTAACGAGCGGCCATGCCGTCGATTCTTCGGCGATCATCAATGCATCGGGATATTGCCCAAAGACCGTAGTATTGAGCCGCTGTAAAAATTCAATTGCTTCCAGGTTTTTATTTTCGCCGTACTTATTCGGAAGCCATTCACCCGGCTTTTTATCGTAATCCAAATAAAGCATCGACGCGACGGCGTCCACTCGTAGTCCGTCAATATGAAATTTATCAAAGAAAAATACCGCGTTGGAAATCAGGAAAGATAAAACTTCCGCACGTCCGTAATCGAACCGACGCGTTCCCCAACTCTTATGCTCCTGCCTGTCCCACGCAGGACTTTCATAGAGAGGTTGTCCGTCAAACTCATATAAGCCATGAGCATCTTTCGGGAAGTGCGCAGGGACCCAATCCATGATCACGCCGATATCGTTTTTATGGCATTCGTCGATCAGACTCATAAAATCATGCGGCGTGCCTAATCTGGAAGTAATCGCAAAATATCCTGTGACCTGGTATCCCCATGAGCCGTCATAAGGATATTCGCTCAGCGGCATAAATTCAATATGCGTGTACCCCATTTCCTTAATATACGGGATCAGTTCTTCGGTAAGCTTGTTGAAATCGAAATAATTTCCGTCCCCGTATTGTTTCCATGAAAGAGCATTGAGTTCATAAATATTCATCGGTGAAGAATAAATATTCCTCTTTTTCCGCCGCTTCATATAATCACGGTCTGCCCAACGGTATCCGGTAAGATCAAAAGTCTTGGATGCGGTTTTCGAAGGTGTTTCCGCGTGAAAAGCATACGGATCCGCTTTATACAGATATCTGCCGTCTTTCGTACGGATGCAGTATTTATAAATGGTATAATTTTTCAACCCTTCTATAAATAATTCAAAGGTTTCTCCATCCAAAAGCCTGGTCATGATATGAGCATCGGGATCCCAGCCGTTAAAATCACCTACGACCGATACTTCGACCGCCCGAGGCGCCCATACCCTGAAAATAAAACCCTTTTTCCCGTCTTCTTTATAAGGATGTGCGCCGAAGAATTCGTAAGCTTTAAAGTTCTTTCCGTGATGAAATACATACAAGGGAAAATCAACCGATTCCATTTTGTTCCTCCGTACTTCGGCATCCTGCCTCTTCTATATTATTATACAATAAATCGGTTTTCTTTTCAATAGTTCTGAAAAAAAAATAAATAATTTTTGGACGAATATCCAATAATTTAATTCCAAAATCGACAGAATTTGACTTTTCCATTGCGATCGCTCCAATCGAAAAATAAGAGAAAAGCCGCGTAAAAACGCGGCTTACAGTTATGAAATTACTTTGATGTCCGCATTCATGCGCCGATTCAACTCTCTTCGCAAAGAGGAAGCATTCGCAATGTCTTTTTCCCACAAAAACAGGATCAAGGAATAGGTAAGAGCGGGAAATACGTGAAAGATATGATTATCCAAAAGAGAAGTCCCCGTAATCAAAAGAAACATTCCAAAGAAAAACAATCTTTCGGCGGACGGCTTTTGCAGTGCCAGACAAAGGATCTGCGCAAGATGAAACACATATGCCAAAATTCCTATCAAGCCGCAACTTGCAAGGATCTGAATGAAAACATTGTGATACATATCGGGGAAAACCCAGTTTTCGATATTGATATCGACGTAAAACGGCGCATAAAAACCGACTCCGAACAAGGGCGAACTCATAAAATTTTTCATCCCGTTGATCCATATCGAGATTCGATTGGAATCGTCAAACCCTCGCTCGATCATGACCGCAAATATATCCAGGATCTTTTCAAAAAAGAACACGCACGCCAAAATCACAACAGCAACTACAATGATGTTGCAAATGCGAATATACTTTCTTTGCGGACTTCTCACGACCGACAGCAAGATCGCGGCCGCGACAAGGATAATACCGCCGATCAGAACGGACGCGCGGCTTTGCGTAAGACAAACTCCAAAAAATTGCACCAAAGACAGCAGATAGAACAGCACTCCGTATTTCTTTGATTTATAAGCAAAATACAGCGTTGCGGGAAGAAACATGGCAAGCATCCCGCCGACATTGTTGCTCATACCCCACCCTGCAATGACGAGATCCTTATCGATCGTTCCGTCATGAATTGCGCCTTCGGCAAACAAGACATACAGCAACTGAATAAAAATGACGGCGGAAGCAAGTCCGACCACATAAGCGCAGTAAAAGCCGATCGCTTCTCTTTTACGCATTGTTTTGGAAAGATAAAAATATACGGCTCCGAAAGATAAAGCGATCAGAATCCCGAAAAATATGTCTTTGACTTCAAATTTTGCACTGGCGGCACCGTTCAACATAAATGCAGCAGAAAGTGCGAGCAATCCGCTTTTTAAACTGAACCCGCAACTTTCATCCTTTACGCGAAACACAACAGCACGAAAAATCATTGCCGAAACTGCAATGAAGGCGAGTACGCATATGCACACCAAAACGGACGGAGTATTTAAAAACTGAGAATTATACGGAGGCTGCGGCGTATGTTTCCAACTCGTTGAATACACGACCAAAATCAACGGAACGATGATCGGCTTGGAATCTTCGGAGAAAAGTGAAGTAAACACCACGATCGCGCACGTGAGAACATACAAAAAAATTTCAAGGCCCAATAACGAAGACAACAAAACGAGCAGCGCATATGCAACAGGGTAAACATTTCCGTCGAAAAAGCCGACGACATTTTTCATTATTGGCATATTTGCCGCTTCTTTCAGCCGCAATCGCAGAGCGTACATAAGTTTCTCCGTATTTTGATTCCTCTCCGCCATAATAAAATCGTTTGGCAAGAAATGCGTTTTTTTTATTTTACCATGTTTTTAAAGGATTTGCAACAGCCTGTCTATGTCGCTTGTAATAAATTTGTATAACTTGGCTGATCCGTAATAAGACGGCCTCCCTGCATGCAAGAAAGCCGTCCTATGCAAATATTGCTTGCCGTCCTCTTCCTCGTCAGATTGTTCTTCCTCTTCGTCATCAAAAGGAGTCGGCTCGCCGTCAATCGGGATAAGTTCCGGATGGAGATATACTTGCTTTTGAAGCTCTGCAAGGATGTTTTTATACGAGCATTAAAAGCAGGACTCATTCCGAGCACTCGCACTTTAATCAAAATCGCAGACCATCTGGAAGCATCTATTGATTATTTACTCGGTCTATCCGATGATAACCCTCAAAGAAAAACTCTGGATGATGTCTCTTTTCTTGAAAGATTGGAAGAACTCAGGATTCTCACCAACAAAAAGTATGGAGCTATCGCTTCTGCCGTTGGAATTTCCCGAAGCCAGTTCAATTTGTGGAAGCAAAAGAATTACATTCCCAGTTTGGAAATTTGCTACCAATTAGCTCTATACTTCAATGTCACAATCGATTATTTACTGGCAAGAGAATAATTTTATTTCATCAATTAAGGCGGCAAGGTAAATGTATACCCTGCCGCCCTTATTCATTTGATTAGGATTAAATATAAATAGTATAAAGGTTCAAGTCCTGTTTTTGCTCCAAAATGGCAAAAAGACAGCATAAAATTAAAATCTTTCTTTCCATAGTAAAAATCCCCTGTTTTTGCCAAAAAAATAGCAAAA
>CALVHR010000047.1 GCA_944328495.1 uncultured Clostridia bacterium | reverse complement strand
GATGATGTAATGATTCGACGGCTTGTCGGTTTGATAAGAGTAATGAAAGATAGGTCAATCGTCATATTTCTAAAAGGTGGGTTAAGCATAACAGAGGTAGTGGAATAATGAAAAACGAGTCGATAATATCGGCTCGTTTTCTTTATGTTTATAGAAGACAAAATCATTTACAAAATGGTTGAATTTTGGTATAATATGAATGAGCAAAGAAATGGGGGGGGGTAGCATTTTTATCCACTAAACCCAAGTATGGGCCGTGATATTGATACGCAGCGTATCGGTATCACGGTTTATTATTTGCCGTTTACAGCTTTTCAAGAAGTTGAAGATAATTTTAAAATGGATCAAAATACTGACAGAAAAAGACAAGGGTATTGTAAGCAGTTGTGCTTAGCGATTGTTTGTGGTATGATATGAAGCGTTAAAGTCATTTATCCAATAACATTCAAAACGAAACTTGGTGCATTACTATGGATAAGGTATTATCTTTATGAGTACATTTGCTTTTGTTGTTATTATCACGGCGATATCCGGTGTTGTAGGGACTGGTTTAGGCGGTTTGCTGGGGGTCATATTCACGCGCAACTCCGAAAAGATCGTCAGTTTGCTCCTGAGTTTTGCGGGCGGCGTCATGCTTTGCATTGTATGCCTGGATTTGCTCGCGGATGCTCTCGGTCAAGTGCCTGATTCTGTCGGCCATGTATTTTTTGTTGTAGCAATGACGGGCATAGGATTCGGCCTTATCTTTTTATTAAATGCAATTATCGACAGAAGAACGGATCCCCAAGTCAAACATATCGATAAAAACCATCCCAAGACGGCGGACCAGCTGTCGGAGTTGATCCACAGTGACCATTATGATGAACATAGAAAGGAATACAAACAGGCGAAAGATCAAAAAACATTGAGCCAACTTTTTATTGCGGGACTTGTCATGGCGTTTGCAATCGCGCTGCATAATTTCCCGGAGGGGATGGTTATCGGTGCGTCTTATGCAAGTGATGAAATTACGGGCGGCGTAGGCGGGCTTGCAATGGCTATCGTCATAGGGTTGCACAACATTCCTGAAGGAATGGCGGTATCGGTACCTCTTGTTGCAGGAGGGATGAAAAAGGTGGAAGCATCGTTACTCACGGCGATTACCGGTGCGCCTACCATTCTTGGCGCTATGCTTGGATATTTTCTTGGTTCGCTTAGTCCTGTCATGCTTGCGCTGTCGCTTAGTTTCGCAAGCGGCGCCATGTTATATGTCGTCTTTGGCGAGTTGCTTCCCGAAGCCATCCTCATGTGGCGATCAAAAGCGCCCGCTTTTGCCATGCTTGCAGGAATGCTTGTCGGAGTTGTTATCTTGTTTGTATAAATAAAATAAAGAATGAATAAAGCCGAGCAGCGCATGCTCGGCTTTATTCATAGTTATCATACGGCCATTATAAATCAGGAATGTCTTCGTGATCTGCTCTTATTCAGAGGGGATCGGTATCGTCTTTGTCTGTCGTGGAAACGTCATAACGAATTTTACTGTTCCGAGATAATATATCTTTTGTGAATTCGTTGTACCATTCGGGTTTTACGACAATGACGGTATATTTATCGTTGATAAAATAAATTACAAGTTTGTTGGTTTTGGAGAACAGGTGAATTGATTCGATCTCGGCTATTTTATAAGTAGATTTTATAAAACCGAACCATAAAACAATTTCTTTATCAGATACTTTGTAAGCGGATCGAATCAAGATTGCGGCGAAAATTGCGATTGCCAAAGGGGATACGATGAGAAGGACAACGTGTTGGATGATCAGTTGCGGGGAAGAAAATCCGTATTTCAATATGCGAAAAATAGTAAAAGCGATACCTCCGCCGCCCAAAAGAATGCCTAAAAGCGAAAGAAGAATAGCGGGCGTTGAAAGTTTGAATTTATAAGTATTCATGGCAAAAATCTCCTGACAGCATTGTAACATATCGGAGCGGAAAAAGCAAGAGTATGTTTTATTTTTTATATAGAACAGGCTATTTTGGGAAAGTGTAGTACAAGAAAGAAAAGAGCTATAAGTATTTTTTATCGAACGCGACCGTCGATTTGCTTGAAAAAACGGTGGAAAAGTAGTAGAATAGCCTTAAGTTTAAAACAGCGGGGTTAAATTCGTGCAAAACTTTGCGAATAATATGCTGGCCGTTGATTTTTCGGGCTTGGCAGAAAAAATTTTCCCGCATCATGTTGTAGAAAAGGGCTGGTTTGTGCTCAATGACAGCGTGATTTCGGGATTTATAGTTGTGGCTGTGCTTTTGATTGTGGCATTGATTCTGCGCCTTACGATCATACGCCATTGGAAGACTACGCCGACAGGCGGTCAGATGTTTTTGGAATGGCTTGTGTGTTTCTTCGATAAAAGCGCGGATGAGATGACGGAAGAGTACAGCGGCTTAATGGGGCCGTACACATTGGGCGCTGCGGCTTATATATGTTGCGGCGTGCTGATCGAAATGTTTGGCCTTCGTCCGGCCATTGCGGATTTGGGTGCATGCATGGCACTTGCTCTTTGCACATTTCTTTTTATTCATACGCTTGGATTTACAAAGAACAAAGCGCGCAGGCTTTTGCATTACGTTAATCCGATAAACATTGTGACCGATCTTGCGGTTCCGGTGTCCATGACATTCCGTCTGTTCGGCAGCATTCTGAGCGGCATGGTCATTATGGATATGATATATATACTTGTGGAAGGTATTTGGTATTTGGGACTGCCGTTGATTTTGCCGGCTGTTCTGACGCCGCTGTTTACTCTTTTCCACGCGTTTATCCAGTCATATGTTTTTGCATCGCTGACACTTACTTTCGTGCAGGAAGCGATCGAGGTTCCGCCGCGACGGCAAAAAAAGAACAAGAAAACTCTGCAAACGGCGATTGCGGAAAAAGCTGCTTAATTTATAAAATATCAGAATTTACTTTCGGAGGTACAGAGGCATGGAACTTTTAATCACTATGGTGGCAAATCTGCTTGCAACGGACGGTGCATTGCTCGGTGCCGGTATTGCGGCGCTGACAGGTTTGGGCGCCGGTATCGGTATGGGAATTGCTACGGGCAAAGCGGTAGAGGCGACGGCTCGCCAGCCTGAAGCAGTCGGCAAGATCCGTACAATGCTTTTGCTCGGGCTTGCTTTTGCGGAAACGACTGCAATTTATGGTTTGCTCGTCAGTATTTTGCTGATTTTTGTTGCTTAATTTCGGAACGAATTGGTTAAGGTGTAAAATGTATATGGGATATGTCGAAAGTCAGCGGCTTGCTAATATATTTGATGCGCTGGGCTTTGACTGGCAAAGTATCGTTGCTCATCTGATTGCGCTGATCATTCTTACGGTCGGGCTGTATTTGCTGCTCTTTAAGCCGGTAAAGAAAATGATCAAAGAGCGTCAGGAGAAGATTCGTAAGATCGAACAGGAAAACAATGATCTGAACGAAGAAGTCAAGAGCATGAAAAGCAGCACGGAAGTGGTGTTGAACGAAGCAAAGAAACAAGCTTCCGTAATTCATGACAATGCCGTCAGGGTGGCGAATCAGAAAGCAGACGAGATCGTATCGAGTGCGCGCAAAGAGGCAAAAGATTTAGTCGAGCGTACCGAGCGCGAAATGGAAGAGGAAAGGAACAAGCTTCAGTCGGAAATCAAAAAGCAGATTTCGGATGTTTCCATTGCCGTTGCGGAAAAGGTTTTAGCAAGGGATTTGACGCCGCAGGATAATAAGAAACTGATCGAAGACTGTATTGAGCAGTGGAGCGAAGAAGAATGAAAAAGGCTGTAACGGCCACGGTGACGTTGGCCATGGAGGCGGATAAAGATACGCTTGCGAAGATCGAGAAATTCGTGAAAAAACGCGGGGCAAGGAAGATCACGTATGAGATCGATGAAAACATCATCGGAGGTATAATCATACAGATCGGAGATGTGATATTTGATGGTTCTTTGCGGAGCCGCCTTGACAATATCAAAGAAAATGTTTGACTTGCAGACAGGTAGCTTATGATCAATGTAAAAGAAATCGGGAAGGATATCCGCGATAAAGTTGAAAGAATACCGAATAAAAGAGATGAGCGCGTGTGCGGCAGGATTGTTGATTCCGGTGATGGGATCATACATATTTCGGGCATTCATGACGCGAAGTACAACGAGCTTCTTGAAGTAAAAGGCGGGTATCGTGCCCTTACTTTGAATTTGCAGGAGGACAGCGTCGGCGCGGTCCTTTTTTCGGGTGAAGATAAAGTTCGTTATGGTGATATTGTATATTCCACGGGCGAAACTGTGCAGATGCCGGTAGGAGAAGAGCTGATCGGCAGGATCGTGGACCCGTTGGGAGAGCCTTTGGACGGGCTTGCCCAGATCAAGACGGATCAGACCCGCCCGGTCGAATTCCCCGCACCTTCCATTATGGACAGGGGCAAAGTGAATAAGCCTTTGCAGACAGGGATTCTCGCGATCGACAGCATGATTCCGATCGGTCGCGGACAGCGTGAGCTGATCATCGGGGATAGGCAGACGGGTAAAACGGCGATTGCGATCGATACGATTTTGAATCAAAAAGGCGAAGACGTTATTTGCATTTACGTATCGATCGGGCAAAAAGCTTCTTCGTTGGCAAAAATCGTGCAAACTTTGCGCAATGCCGGGGCCATGGAATACACGTGCATTGTGAGTTCGACGGCAGACGACGCTGTACCGTTGCAGTATATTGCGCCGTACAGCGGATGTGCGCTTGCCGAATATTTCATGTATCAGGGCAAAGACGTATTGATCGTGTATGATGATTTGTCCAAACATGCCGTGGCGTATCGTACGATGAGTTTGCTGTTGAAGCGTCCTGCGGGCCGTGAAGCGTATCCGGGCGATGTCTTCTATTTGCATTCTCGTCTTTTGGAACGGGCGGCCAAGCTTTCTGCTGAAAAAGGAGGCGGGTCGATCACGGCGCTCCCGATCGTGGAGACGCTTGCCGGAGATATTTCGGCATACATTCCGACCAACGTAATTTCGATTACGGACGGACAAATATATCTGGAAAGCGAATTGTTCAACAGCGGGGTACGGCCTGCGGTCAACGTCGGGTTGTCGGTTTCGCGTGTGGGCGGAAGCGCGCAGCGCGCGGCGATCCGTCAGATATCCGGCCAGCTCCGCGTCAATTTGGCGCAGTACAGGGAACTTGCTATTTTTATGCAGTTCGGGTCTGACTTGGACAGTGAAACGCAAAAGACGCTCAGCCGCGGTGCAAAAATGACGGATACGCTCAAACAGAGGCAGTATCTGAATTATACGGTAAAAGAAATGATTATTCTGCTTACCGTAGCACAGAGCGATTTGGCCGATAAGATTCCGGAAAAGAAGATGTCCGCGTTCAACGAAGGCCTGCTGGATTATATGCATACCAACAGTACACAATTGCTTGAAGAGATTGATCCGGATCAGAAACTGAGCGAAGTGGTTCGCAGCAAAATTTTGTCCGTGGCGGAGGAATACATTAACTGTTCAGTGGGCGGAGACAGCGGACAGCAAGCTGAGACGGAGGCATAATCATGGCAGACGTCGCAGAAATCCGTCACAGGATCAAGAGCATTGAAGACACGCATCAGATCACGAAAGCGATGGAGCTTATATCCGTGGCAAAAATGCGCAAAGCAATGCTGAAACATCAATACAGTGCGGCATATTTCGATACCGTGCGCTATACGCTGAAAGATATTATGCGCCACAGTACGGATATCCGCAATAAATATCTCATGCACAGGCCGGATACTCGCACGGCATACATTGTCATTGCGGGCGACAAGGGATTGGCGGGAGCTTTTAACAGCAATGTCCTCAATCTTGCCTGGGAGCATATGCAGAAGCGTCCCGTGCATTATGTCGTTACGATCGGGCAGATGGCGCGCGCATTTTTTGAGTCCAAAAAGCAACAGGTCGACCTCGAATTTACGCATGCGGTCACGAATCCGACATTGCATGATGCGCGCGGTATCATGCGTGATATTCTGGAACTGTACGATCGCAATCTGATGGATGAAGTATATCTCGTCTTTACGCGGATGTATTCGACGGTGAAACACGATCCTCAGATGGTAAAATTGCTTCCGATTGAAGAAAAAGATATTCAGGCGGAGGTAAAAACCACTTACAGCGGTGAAATTTATTACGATCCGTCGCCGAAAGAAGTTTTGAACGTACTGGTTCCGCAGTATTTGACGGGGATGATTTATTCTGCTTTGATTCATTCTTCGGCAAGCGAACATGCATCGCGCATGCTGGCAATGTCGAATGCGAATAAGAATGCGGACAAAATGTTGGAAGCTTTGAATTTGGATTACAACCGGTTGCGGCAGGGCGCGATCACGACGGAACTTCTCGACTTGTCTTCGGGAAGATTCTCACAGAGTTAAAATAAAATGAAGGTAATAAACTATGGTAAAACCCGGTAAGATCAACCAGATCATCGGCCCGGTGGTTGACGTCCTGTTTGAGGGCGCGATGCCGCCGGTCTACGAAAAATTGTGCGTGCAGGATACCGATGTCACCCTGGAAGTTTTTTCGCATATTCGCAAAGGGGTTGTTCGCTGTATTGCGCTCACGGCAACGGAAGGTCTGTCGCGCGGCATGACCGTATTGGATACGGGTGCGCAGATAACCGTCCCCGTAGGCGAAGGCGTTTTGGGGAGAGTTTTGAATGTTCTCGGAGAGCCGATCGACAAAAAAGGAGAAGTAAAATCCGAAGCGCGTTGGAATATCCATCGCAAACCTCCCGCATTTTATGATCAAAGTCCTTCGACGGAAATTTTTGAAACGGGTATCAAAGTTATCGATTTGATTGCTCCGTACAGCAAAGGCGGTAAGATCGGTCTGTTTGGCGGCGCGGGTGTCGGCAAAACCGTCCTTATCATGGAGCTTATGCACAATATCTCCAAAGAGCACGGGGGTTATTCCATATTTACAGGTGTCGGCGAACGGTCGCGCGAAGGAAACGACATGATTTCGGATATGGAAGAATCCGGAGTTATCGGCAATACGGCGCTTGTATACGGGCAAATGAACGAACCTCCCGGGAGCCGTATGCGCACGGCGTTTACGGGGCTTACGATCGCCGAATATTTCCGTGACGTGAAGCGGCGCGACGTTTTGTTGTTTATCGATAATATTTATCGTTATATTCAGGCGGGCAGCGAAGTTTCGGCTTTGCTCGGAAGAATGCCGTCGGCCGTCGGCTATCAGCCGACTCTGGCGACGGAAATGGGGCTTTTGCAGGAACGAATTGCAAGTACACGCCGCGGTTCCATTACCTCCATACAGGCGGTCTATGTCCCTGCGGATGATATTACCGACCCTGCGCCGGCAGCGATTTTTTCGCATTTGGATGCAACGACCGTCCTTTCCCGTAAAGTCGTGGAAATGGGTATATACCCCGCCGTCGATCCGCTGGAATCTTCTTCGCGTATTCTGGACCCGCAAATTGTCGGGAGAGAGCATTACGATGTTGCGAACCGAGTGATCGCAACATTGCAGCGGTATAAGGAATTGCAGGACATCATTGCGATCCTGGGTATGGATGAATTGTCCGAAGAGGATAAAAACGCTGTATTCCGTGCGCGTAAGATTCAAAAATTTATGTCGCAGCCGTTCTCGGTATCCAAAATATATACGGGCTTGGAGGGACGTTATGTTCCTTTGCAGGCAACGATCGAAAGCTTCAAGACCATCCTTTCGGGCGATGTAGACGATTTGCCCGAAAATGCTTTCTTCAACGTGGGTGATATTGACGAGGCAAAAGCGAAAGCCCGCACCATGAAAGCGGATACATGACCGCAGCAACAGGAGGGATGAACAAATGAATAAATTTTTTCTGGAGATCATCACTCCCGAAAAGACGTTTTTTCGCGGCGAAGTGGAGAGCGTAAACATACCTTCGATCGGGGGATCGTGTACGATTCTTGCCGGGCATCAGCCGATGGTTTTTGCGACTGAACCGGGCTCACTTCTGATCACGGCGGACGGAGTTACCCGCGAAGCTTTTATGAGCGAAGGATTTGTGGAAGTGCGTCCGGATGAAACAGTGGCGTTTTCGGAAGCCGTTGAATGGCCTGAAGACATAAACGAGCGCAGAGCTGCCGAAGCGCGCGAGCGGGCAGAAGAGCAGCTGCGGCGAAACAGAAGTGCGGCAGAATATCGTCTGAATCGCGCGGCGTTGCAACGTGCGTTTGCACGGCTTCGCGTAAAGAACCATAATCATATGGAATAAAAAAGAGGGGAACGCTTAAGGGCGTCACTCATAGGGATTTAAATTTAATAAATTATAAAACTCGACTTATCAAAAGTCGAGTTTTCTTTTGCCACGCATAACAAGTTGCATAAAATATTAATTTGTGGTACAATAAACTCACCGATAAATAAGAATTTGACGAGGAGGTTATTTGTATGAAAAAGATCTTCGCTATTATTTTGATGTCCACAATGTTTCTTTCCTTGGCAGGATGCAGTTTATCAACCATTGAAATCGGCACCAAAGACGGCAAGGTGTATTTCGATTACCCAAACACAACTCCAAAGATTACGGTAAAAAGGGGTGAGGAGAAATTACCTGTAGAAGATCCTGTGTTTTTTGAAAAATTGGTAAATTCTATAGACGGCAAGCCCATACCGGAAACGGTGCCTTTCTATCCCGAGTATATATACCTTGTAGAAATTGGAAAATACGACTTTGCTTTACACGAAGGGCACATAATCATTTATTCTCCTTTGGGACGCAACATTAAGGGTCAAGAGATTATTGAAGTTGAATGCACCAAAGAAGAAATTAGCGAATTGGTTGAATTATTAGATGCAGCAAAATAGAACGATGTTTTACAAATTCCAATTTATCGAGTTGTTAATCTTTGCGGAAAGATTTTCAAAAGTGTAGCACACTATACTTAACCCTGTTAAGTCGTGTGTTTGCAAAGCAAAAAGAAAAGGATAGCAAAAAATTTTTGCTATCCTTTTATAGTTCCTAAAAAATCCCTATGAGAAGAACGCTTATGCGCTCCCTTTATCTTTTTAAAGTGCTTTACAAATTTTCAATAGTATGGTAAAATATGACAAAGTAAGTTTCGGACGCGTGCGTTTGCGATAAAATCCGTACAGTCCGTCCTATGCAGGAGAAAGATATGAAATGTATGTATTGCGGTTGTCTTGAAAGCAAGGTGATCGACAGCCGTTCGACGGACGAAGGCAGAACGATCCGCCGCCGCAGAGAATGTATCCAGTGCGGGAGGCGTTTTACAACGTATGAGACAATTGAAACAACGCCCGTACTTGTTGTGAAAAACGGAGGCAATCGGCAGGCATTCGATCCGAATAAATTAAAGAACGGTATTATCAAAGCTTGTGAAAAACGGCCCGTTTCGATGTCAAAGATCGATAAACTTGTCGATGATATCAAAAAACAGGTCTATAATTCTCTGGAACAGGAGATCACGTCCAAAAAGCTGGGTGAAATGGTGATGGACGGGCTGAAAGAGATCGACGAAGTCGCTTACGTGCGGTATGCGTCGGTATATCGTCAGTTTACGGATATATCTTCTTTCATGAATGAGCTGGAAGCGCTCATGAACGAAAACAAATCAAAACAGTCACAGCAGAAGCCCGAATGAGGGCTTCTTTTTGCAGGGAGGAATTTATGCGCCGAAAAGTAAATATCGGCGGCGTTGCCGTCGGGGGCGGGACGAGTGTAAAAATTCAATCGATGACGACGACGCATACATCGGACACAGAGGCTACCCTTTCGCAGATCTCACGCTTATGCGATGCGGGGTGTGAGATCGTTCGCGTGGCGGTTCGGGACGAAGCGGACGCGCGTGCGATCCGAACGATCAAGGACAATACATCAATTCCTATTGTCGCGGATATTCATTTTTCTTCCGCCCTTGCAATCCTGTCGGTGGAGAATGGTGCCGATAAGATACGAATCAATCCCGGTAATATCGGTGGGGAAGAACAGATCCGAGCGGTTGCGGATTGCGTGCGAGCACATGGTGTGCCCGTTCGCGTAGGGGCCAACACGGGCAGTATCGAAAAACATTTTTACGAACAATACGGAAAAAGCGCGAACGCATTGGTGGAGAGCGCTCTTTTCAACGCGCGCATTCTTGAAAAGTACGGCGTACAGGATATAGTGGTCTCCGTCAAAGCGTCCTCTGTCCCGCTGACGGTAGAGTCATACCGTTTGCTGGCAGGTATGGCGGATTATCCGCTTCATGTCGGAGTCACCGAAGCAGGAACGAAAGAGAGCGGAATTGTGAAAAGCAGCGTCGGGATCGGTTCTCTGCTCCTTGACGGTATCGGTGACACCATTCGCGTTTCGCTGACAGACGATCCTGTCGAAGAAATTTATGCGGCCAAGCGTATCTTGCGCGCTTGCGGATTGGAAACAGAATATGTCGAAGTGATTGCCTGCCCGACGTGCGGTCGCTGTGAATGGAACAGCATGCAACTGGCGCAAAAGGTTGAGTCCCGCATGTTCGGTGTGCATAAGCGGCTGAAACTTGCCGTTATGGGATGTGTCGTGAACGGACCGGGTGAGGCGAAAGACTGCGATCTTGGCATCGCGGGCGGAAAAGATAAATGTGTTCTGTTCCGTTATGGAAAACCGTTTTGCACGGTCGCAGCAGCGGATGCGGAACAAACGTTTTTGCGAGAGATCGAAAAAATGCTTTATGAGAAGGAGAACGGATGACGCAGGAAGAATTTTTGTCGCGCGTGCATGAAAGAGAGGGGCTGAAACACGCCGTTCTGAATAAAATTACGCTTGATAAACGGGCGCGGCGGTGTATCTTTACATTGATCACCGATCTTGCGTATTCCAAAGAAGACGAAATTGCGGCAGAACAGATCGTGCGGCAGGCAGTCGATCCTTCGCTCGGCGCGGAGCTCGTGGTCCGCAAAGTGGTTGCGGATCCCCAGCTTGTCCGCCATAAAATAATCGAATACCTGGCCGAAAATCATCGGGCGGCATCCGCGTGCATCCGCGCAGAGGATATCGAGGTCAAACTTGGGGATACGGTTGAATTTTTATTCGGAGTAGATGATGCGGAACGCGGCTTTTTTGAGAAGAATGAGGAACTGATGCCTCGCGTTGAGAAGATGTTGGGACGCAATTTCTGTAATACGTTTCAAGGAAAGTTGGTCTATAAAGATAAAGGCGGTATCACGGAAGATGCGGAAGAAGAGGAGGAAGAGGTTTTTGATTATAGGCCTGCGCGTACCTTTCCCGTCGTTAACTTTGAAACGATCGATGAGGCAAACGTTCCAAAAGTTGCGACGTATCTGTCCGATTGTGATTTCGCAAGCAATATGCTGACTGTGTGCGGAGAAATCACTTATATTCAGGAGCGCGAGACAAAGCCCAAAACGGATGAAACGGGCGCTGTGGTAAAACAAGGGAAGCCATATCTTCGATTTACGATCGCCGATGCTACGGGGAAAATCGCATTTTCGTATTTTCCCAGAAAAAAGACGGAAGAAAAGATAAGGTCGCTGAAAGCAGGAGATTGGATCGTATGCACGGGGGCAAATGAGCTCTTTAACGATAGGCTCAGTTTTACGGCAAAATTTATCAACAGGGGTTCGGAGCCGGAAGGTTTTGTGCCGGAAAAGCGCGCCGGGAAAGCTACGCCGATTCGTTACAGCAAGGTTTTCCCGGAGAAATTGACGGATTACACCCAGCTGAATTTATTTGAGCAAAGTATCATGCCCGAAGATCTCGTCAAAAATACCTTTGTGGTATTCGACTTGGAAACGACCGGACTTGTGAATACGCCGGCGGGAGGAAAAATGGACGCGATCACCGAGATCGGGGCGGTTAAGATCATCGGGGGCGAGATACGCGAACGGTTTACGACCTTGGTCGATCCTGAACGCAAATTGGATGAGGAAATTGTGAAATTGACGGGGATTACCGATGAGATGCTCAAAGGTGCTCCGAAGATTTCCGAAGTCATTCCTGATTTCTATAAATTTTGCGACGGATGTCTGCTTGTCGGGCACAATGTACAATTTGACTATAAATTTGTACAGTATTACAGTGCGCAGGAAGAATATGTTTTCGAACACAAAACTTACGATACTGTTTCGCTCGCGCAAAGCATGCTGTTTTTGTCAAATTATAAATTAAATACCGTTGCAGATTATTTCGGAATAGCATTTAATCATCATCGGGCTTGGGATGATGCGCTTACGACGGCAAAAATCTTTATAGAGCTTATAAAGATGAAAAAATGCTTGCCAAAAGCGTAAGAATATGGTATAATTGACATACTGAATAATGAATGCTGGAATTGAGAGTGGGTCCCCGCTCTCAAATCTTTTTATGTATAGGTATTTTGCCTGAGTTTCGAGGTGCGGATGAAAGTTAAGTCGGTACAAGAGATCGAAAGCGCATTGTTGCCGGTGGCGCAAGAAAACGGCGTAGAGATCTACGAGATCGTTTTTAAACAGGGACGGAATCCTTCTTTGACGGTATTTTTGGATACGGATCGCGAAGGGGGAATCGATCTGGATGCATGCGAAAAATTTCACAATGCGGCGGATCCCGTGCTCGACGATCTTGACCCGACGTTTGGTCAGCCGTATACGCTGAACGTGAGCAGTCCGGGATTGGACCGGCCTTTCAAAAAAGATAAAGATTATCTGCGGAATATCGGCAAACGCGTCGAGATCAAGCTGTATGCTCCGTATAAAGGAGAAAAGTTTTTTGAAGCTGTTTTGTTGGAATACAATCCGGGAGCCGGAAACGTCACGCTTGAAAGGGGCGCGGAAAAATTCAAATTGAATCTGAATCAAATCGTAAAGATGTCACAGGCGATCGATTTCGAGTGAGGATCGCAGCAAAAATAACAATAAATTTTGAGGAGAAAACAATGGTCAGCAAGGAGTTTTTTGAGGCATTGGCCGATCTGGAAGCGGAAAAGGGAATCAGTCAGGATATTTTTATCGAAGCGCTGCGCGGCGCGCTCATTTCCGCTTATAAAAAGCAATATGAGGGCGGAGCCGGTGATGTCGACATCAAAATCAATCCTGAAAAGAACAGCATTAAATATTATACCGTAAAAACGGCCGTGGATGAAGTGACGGACAGAGAAAAGGAGATTTCCGTCGCCGATGCACAGCTCCTCAAAAAAAGCTATAAGGCCGGAGACTTGGTCTATGAGGAGTTCGTTCCGAAGGATTTCGGACGAATCGCTGCGCAGACAGCCAAGCAGGTCATTCTCCAAAAACTTCATGAAACGGAGCGCGACAATACGCTCAATGAATTTTCGGATAAGAAAGACGAGCTGATGAGCTGTGTAGTGCGCAAAGTTGATGCGAAAAATGTATACGTTGAACTCGGCAAGGGGCAGATCGAAGGCGTGATGTTGCCGCAGGACCAGGTGCCGGGTGAAAAGTATGAAGTAAACGACAGGCTTAAAGTTTATGTAAAGAATATTAAAAACGGCGGCAGGGGCGCACAGGTTCTTGTTTCTCGCACGGCGGCAGGGCTTGTCAAGCGGTTGTTTGAAAACGAAGTTCCCGAGATCAAGGCGGGCACGGTCATTGTAAAAGCGATTTCGCGTGAGGCGGGCCAGCGGACGAAAATGGCGATATACAGTGAGGATCCGCAGGTGGATGCTGTCGGTGCTTGCGTGGGCAACAAGGGTGCGCGCGTAAACGCAGTCGTTGCTGAACTGGGCGGAGAAAAAGTGGATATTATCCAGTGGAGTGAAAATCCTTTGGAATTTATCGCGAAAGCTCTTTCTCCGGCGAAGGTCATTTCTGTTACGGAAATTGCGGATAAATCTGCCATTGCGGTTGTTCCGGACGACAAGCTGTCTTTGGCGATCGGCCGTGACGGACAGAATGCACGTCTTGCGGCGCGTCTGACCGGTTGGAAAATCGATGTGAAGAGCGAAAGTGCGGCGGCAAAAATGGAAGAACTTGCTCATGCCGGAGACGGAACGGACAATGAAGGCGCCGGCGAGGAATCAGCCGCAGAAGAATAAGCGTTTGTTGCAAAGAGGGAGGAGATCGGCTTGAAAGAGAAGAAAATACCTATGCGGATGTGTATTGCTTGCCATGAAATGAAGCCGAAAAAGGAAATGCTGCGTGTCGTCAAACCGAAGGAAGGGGATGTTTTCATTGATTTCACGGGGAAAGCGGCAGGGCGCGGCGCTTATATTTGCGATAATCCCGATTGCATAAAAAAGTTAAAAAAAGGCAGGCTTTTGAACAAAGTGTTCTCTTCGGACATCCCTTCGGAGGTCTACGAAAAGATCGAGGAGGATTTCTTTGCTGAAAAGTAAGGCGGAAAGTTATATTGGGTTTTGTATCAGAGCGGGAAAACTGACGTATGGTTTTAATGCTGTGGAACAGCAAAAAAAAGATGTGTTTTTGTTGTTGCTGTGTGCAACCGCATCGGAAAACGCAAAAAAAAGCGCTCTGAAATTAAAGAATAAATTTGGATGCGACATATTGCTTTTGCGCGGAAAAACGCTGGAGTCGATTGTCGGACGTGAAAATTGTAAATTGGCGGCAGTGAGAGATCGGAACCTGGCAAAGGCGATTCTGTCGGCTACGGATGAAAATATAAGTTTATATTCGGGAGGCAACATTTAGCAAATGGCAGAGGCAAAAAAGAATTACGCGAATATTGAAAAGATCGGCACTTTGTTGGGGGCGGACGGCGTCGGAGCGCTGTTAAAGAAAGTCCAGAATACGGAAAAGAAAGTCGGCGACATTCTTAAAAAGTTATCCGATCTCGAAGCGACTGCCCGTCAGCGTGCGCAAGAAGAGGCAGCACACGCTGAAGCTGAAACGCCTGCGGCTTCTGTAAAAGAGGAAAAAGAGCCTGTTGCAGCAAGTCCGGTACAGGAAAAAGCTCCTGAAAAGACGGAAACTGCTTCTCAGGTAACGGCCGAACAGAAAAAAGCGGAACCGGAGAAGGAAATCGAAAAGTCGGCGGAAAAAGAAGTAAAGAAACCTGCCGAAAAAGAGCCGACTCCGATAATCGCTGCCGAGCCTGTCGCGGAAAAGCGAGAGGAGAAGACCAGCGTTTCGGCTGAAGCGCAACCCGCGGCAGAAACGAAGACAGCGTCCTCTTTTGTTGAAGAGACGCGCAAGACCGCGCACGGGGAAGAGAGAATAATACGCACGCAATATGCAGATCGCCGTGCAGCACGTGCAGAGGCGGCGCGCAATACTTTTGTAAATAAGGCGGAAGCAGAGCGTCCTGCAGTAAATCGCCGCAATGCGGAAGAAAAGCCGCAATATGCTGCTCAGCAAGGCAATGCACGGCCTTCGTACGGGACAAGGCCGCAAGGTCAGGCGGGTTCTCAGCCTGCACGTTTCGGAGCGAGACCTTCAGCTCCGGCACGCAATCCCGCGGCAGGTTCGCGTACTCCGACGGGACCCCGTCCCACAGCGGGACTTCGTCAAGGCGGAATGGGGGGGAGATTCAATGCTGCGCCCGTCGTGCCTCCCGCGGCGCCTTCCAAGAATTTTTCTGCACCGGCAAAGAAAAAGACGTACGAAAAATCTTACGTCGAGCAAAAGCGTACGGTCAACAAGCGTGCACTTGTCAAGCAGCAAGTTTCGGTGTCCGATTTTGATGAAGATAAGAGCGGATACAGAAAGTTGCGCGTAAAGAAACAAAAACAGCAGACAGTTCAGACCATTAAGATCGAACATGCTGTTGTTACCAGTGAAAACATTCCGCTGAAAGTTCTGAGTGAAAAGTTAGGGATCACGGCGGTTGAAATCACCAAGCGCCTTTTCAAGGAAGGAATTGCAAAGACGATCAACGATTCCATCGATTACGATACGGCCGCATATATAGCGAACGATTTGGGAATTGAGTTGGAATATAAACCTGAAAAGACAGCCGAAGAGGCTCTCGACGAAATTTACAGAGAGGAAGTCGGGAACAGTGAGGGTGCGGTCACGCGTCCGCCCGTAGTTACGGTCATGGGGCATGTCGATCACGGTAAGACATCGCTTCTCGACAAGATCCGCAGCACGAATGTGACGGCGGGTGAAGCGGGAGGAATTACACAGCATATCGGCGCTTATTCCGTCACGGTAAAAGGAAAGACCATTACCTTCCTGGATACGCCCGGACATGAAGCGTTTACGGCAATGCGTGCGAGGGGCGCGTCCGTTACGGACATAGTTGTTCTTGTAGTTGCCGCCGATGACGGAATTATGCCGCAGACGGTCGAGGCCATTAACCATGCGAAGGCGGCCAATGTTCCCATAATAGTGGCTGTCAATAAGATGGATAAGCCGGAGGCCAATCTTGATCGTGTAAAGCAAGGCCTTACAAATAACGGGCTGGTGCCTGAAGAATGGGGCGGCGATGCGATCGTTGTGCCTGTATCCGCAAAAACCGGAGCGGGCATTGATGATCTGTTGGATGCGATCAATCTCGTTGCCGAAGTTCGTGAGCTGAAAGCCAATCCTGATCAGATGGCGCGCGGTACCATTATCGAGGCAAAACTGGATAAAGGGAAAGGCCCTGTCGCTTCCGTTCTTATTCAGAACGGTACGCTTCATACGGGTGACAATGTTATATCCGGCATGACGACCGGCCGTGTACGCGCTATGATCGATGATAAGGGCAGAGCGGTAAAATCGGCGGGTCCGTCCATGGCTGTGTCGATTCTCGGGCTTGAAGAGGTCCCCAATGCGGGGGATTCCATTATCGCCGTCGAGCAAGATAAGCTTTTGAAGCAGGTTCTCGATGAACGCAAGCGCAAAGAAAGTGAATCGATGATCAAGTCGCAGACCCGCGTCACGCTTGACGATGTGTTTGGCAAGATTGCGGAGGGCAAGATCAAAGGCCTGAATATTATCGTAAAAGGAGATGTTCAAGGTTCGGTCGAGGCGGTAAAACAATCTCTTTTAAAACTTTCAAATGACGAAGTCCGAGTGAATATTCTGCACAGCGGTGCAGGAGCAATTACGGAATCGGATGTCATGTTGGCTGATTCGTCCAACGCCATCATTGTCGGCTTCAATGTGCGTCCGGATACCAAAGCAAAAGCGCTTGCGGAAAAAAGTCATGTTGATATCAGGACCTACCGTATCATTTATGAACTTCTTGACGATATTCAGGCGGCACTCAAGGGTATGCTTGCGCCGAAGTATCGCGAGGTCATGACCGGAAAATGCGATGTTTTGCAGACGTTCAAGATCACAGGCGTCGGCATGGTTGCGGGCTGTTATGTGACGGAAGGAAAGATTGTACGCAGCGGCAAACTTCGCATTTATCGCGACGATGTGATGATCGTCGAAGGTGCGGTGCGTCAATTGAAGCGCTTCAAAGATGACGTAAAAGAAGTTTCGGGCGGATTTGAATGCGGCGTAAGTATTGAAGGGTTTGACGGGATCAAAGTCGGCGATGTGATCGAGTGTTATATTACCGAAGAGATCCCCGCATAAAGGAGAATCGAGATGAAATCGTTGCGCGGAGAGCGGTTGTCCGCCGAATATCAAAAAGCGGTTTATGAAGTGATTGCTACAAAGCTGAGAGACAGAACATCCGATATTAAAGGTATTGTCAGCGTAACGAAAGCAGATGTTTCGCCCGATCTTAAAAATGCGAAAATTTACATCAGTATTTTGGGGAAAACTCCTGAAGAGAGTGAAGCTGCTTTTCGTGCAATCAAAGAGAATGCGGGATTCATTCGTTATGAACTTGCGCATATGATGCAGATGCGTACGGTTCCGGAGCTTCGCTTTTTATGGGATGATACAATGGAATATGGTGATAAAATCGATCGCCTGATCAAGCAGATCCATAAAGATGAAGATCCGCAGTAAGTGTGCATTCGGGAATGAGGATATATTTTGACACTGAATGAAATATCGGAACAATTAAAAAAACTGAAAAGTGCAGTGATATTTTGTCATATGCGTCCGGACGGCGATACGCTCGGGGCGGCAATGGGACTCAAATGGCTTTTGGAAAGCAATGGGGCTTTGGCGAGTGTTGTCTGCGAAAGCAAAATTCCGTCTAAGTTCCTTTTTCTACAAGGCATGTCGGAAATCGGCAATAAACCGGATGATTCGGCTGAGGCATACATTGCGGTCGATGCAAGCGATGAGCGTCGGCTGGGGGCACTGGGCGATACGTTTATTCGCGCAAAAAAACCAAAATTCAATATTGATCACCATATTTCCAATACGCATTACGGTGATTATTGTTTTGTAGAGGAACGTGCGGCCACATGTGAAATTATTACGGAGCTTTCGGCTTATTTCGATGTTCCGCTCAATGCTGTGGCGGCAAATTACCTGTTGCTCGGTCTGAGCTCCGATACAGGAAATTTTGCGCACAAAAATGTAACGGAGAGTACGTTTCTTGCGGCGGCAAAATTAGTTTCCTGCGGCGGGAATATTAACGAAATTCAATATAACATGTTTAAAAAACAGTCGGCAGGGCGGGCTTTGCTATTTGCTCGGACGATGTCGGCGATCCGCTACTTTGCGGACGGCAGGATTGCATTTATCAGCGTTACACGCGATCAGCTTGCTGATTGCGGAGCGCTTGCGGAAGAGACGGAGGGCTTTATCGATTTTCCGCTTTCCGTAGACGGGGTAGAGGTCGCTGTCTGTCTGCTGGAAACGGCGAACGAACGTTTTAAAATTTCGCTGCGTTCCAAAGGCAAAGCAGACGTAAACGCTGTTGCGGCGGTTTATGGCGGTGGCGGTCATATACTTGCGAGCGGATGCATGCTGTCGGGGTGTTTGGAAGAAGTCATTGATAAACTGCGCTATACGATTGTGCAGCATTTAGAAGACTGAGGGTGTTTTGCGCGGCTGGCGCCGACGCCCTTTCTTTTTATATAAAACGGCGCGCGGATGGAGGTAACAATGGGCCTGAGCGGTTTTATCAATATTAATAAACCTTCGGGGATGTCGAGTGCTTATGCTGTATCCAAAGTCAAGAGGATCGCTCACATGCCGTGCGGACATATGGGGACATTGGATCCTCTTGCAAGCGGAGTATTGCCGGTTGCGATCGGAAACGCGGCAAGACTTTTTAATTACTTTTTGAATAAGGATAAGGTTTATCGCGCAATTTTCCGTTTTGGTGTAGAATCAGATACTTTGGACAGTACAGGGGTGATTTTGCGTGAAGGATTACCCATTCCCGAGGCAGAAACGGTTCGTTCTGTGCTTTCGGAGTTTATCGGCGAAATCGATCAAATTCCTCCTTCATACAGTGCCAAAAGCATTGGCGGAGTACGCGCATATAAGCTTGCAAGACAAGGGAAGGCAGTTGCTTTGTCGGCAAAAACAGTGCGGGTTGACAGTATCTCTTTGGAAAATGTTTGCGGCGATTTGTTTGAATTTTATATCAGTTGCGGCGGAGGGACGTATATTCGGTCGCTTGCGCGCGATATAGCCGAAAAATGCGGGACCTGCGCGATCATGGAATCGCTTGTACGCGAAAAGAGCGGCCCGTTTTCGCTGGAATCAAGCGTAAAACCCGACAATTTGAATGAGACAAATTTAAAAGATTTATTAATTCCGACAGACAGTGTGTTTGATATGCCTGCGCTATATTTTTCTGACGGACAGGCAAAAAAACTGGCAAACGGAATCGCGTTGCCGTTTGAAGGAGGCGACGGGGATTATAAATTATATTTTGACGGAGAATTTTACGGGATCGCGAATATTCAAGGCGGTGTCATCCGTACAAAAGTAAAGTTGGTGTGAGGTCAGCCTATGTTGCGGATTGTTGAGTACGGGAAAGGTCATGCATCAGAGCCGTGTATATTGCTTTTAGGGTACTTTGACGGAGTGCATGCGGGACATCGCAAGTTGATATCCCGTGCGAAAGAGCTTGCTCGGACTGAAAATTGTACGGCAGGGATCATGACGTTTTGCGGGCAGAAAAACGGAAAACAGATTTATGTATTTTCGGAACGTGCATGGCTTTTTGAAAGGCTCGGGCTTGATTTTATTTATTCTGCAAATTATGATGATTCTTTTCGGACGACGAAAGCGTTGGATTTTCTTGCGCGGGTCCTGAATGATTTAAATGTGAAGGCCTTTGTTTGCGGAGAAGATTTTACGTTTGGCAAAGGTGCAGAGGGTAAAATTGAAGATCTTTCTCGATTCTGTGACCGGCGCGGCATTTCGTTGTATATAGAACCGCTTGTAAGTATCGGCGGCGCGAAAGCAGCGGCGACGCGGGCAAAAATGCTATTGGATGAAGGGAAAGTAGCGGAACTGGCCAAGATGCTCGGGGACAGGTATTTTATTCGAGGAAAGGTTTCAACCGAAGGAAGGCATATAGGCAGGAAGCTCGGGTTTCCGACTGCAAATATTCATCTCCCTCCTGAAAAATATCCGTTGAAGGCAGGGGTTTATGCGATATCGGCGGACATTGACGGGAAAGTATATCGCGGCATCGCAAATTACGGGCCGCGTCCGACGTTTGGCGATGCGCATATAGTTTTAGAAGTGTTTGCAGATGGTTATTCCGGTGATCTGTATGGCAGGGAAATTACCGTATATTTTGATTTTTGGCTTCGAGAAATACGGAAGTTTGATTCGGCGGGAGAGCTTTCCGCACAATTAACGAAAGATTTGGAGAAAATACGATGATCAAGTTTGGGCCGAGCGGCAACAGTGAGAGTTTTTATGCAAAAGGGCTGTCGCATACCGAAGATGCGGCGAAATTTGTCCGGGATATGGGGCTTGATTGCTTTGAATATTCGTTCGGGCGCGGGGTACGTATGAGTGAAGGAAAAGCGATCTCGATCGGAGAAGCTTTTTCGGAACAAAATATAGAGATAAGCGTACATGCGCCATACTATATCAATTTTGCCAATCCGTCGGATGAAAGTGCTCAAAATTCTTATAATTATGTTTTGGACAGCGGAAGGGCGTTAAAGCTCATGGGGGGCAAACGTTGTGTTTTTCATAGTGCTACGCAAGGAAAAGCAGAACGGGAAGATGCTTTGCGCTTGACCGAAGAGCGTATGAAGACGCTGCGTGATTACATCTATCTGAATGGCTTAAATGATTTATATTTTTGTCCGGAGACGATGGGGAAAATCGCACAGATCGGAACATTGGAAGAAATTGTTCGCCTGTGCAAGATTGATACCGTGTTTTTACCTGCGATCGATTTCGGGCACATCAATGCACGCGAACAGGGGAGCCTGAATTCTGTTTCAGACTATAAATCCCGCCTCGAGTATATGATCGGAGAATTGGGGTATGAGCGCGTAAAACACTTCCATGTGCATTTTTCTAAGATACAATATGGAGCAAAGGGAGAAATTCGTCACTTGACATTTGAAGATGAAATATACGGCCCTTCGTTTGAGCCGCTTGCGATCGCACTGAAAGACTTAAAACTTGAGCCGTATATTGTCAGTGAATCGGCAGGAACACAGGCGGAAGACGCGTTGGAAATGAAACGGATTTACGAACGTGTTTGATTTCGGTAAACAGATCGGAATTCCGTAAATTTTGTGTCTTTAATACGCGTTTATATAAAATATCGATAAAAAACTCGTGGGAAAAATTGACTTATAGCGGAAAATTTGATACAATATTTTTATGGACAATACGAAAAAAATTTTCCGTTATATCAAGGCGGACGGAATGCTTACAGCGGCTCCAGATCTGCGCAGATATCTGACGGGTTTTCCGAGTTCCTTCGGGTTCGTATATACTGATGCGCAGGAGAGCGTGTTTTTTACCGACCCTCGCTATGCAGAGGCGGCAAAGGCAGCTCTGCATAACGAATATATCAGTGTAAATGTTACTCAGACGGCGGATTCCGTTCTGGATTATATAAAGAGCAAAAAGGTTCGCCGACTTGCCGTGCCGCTTGATCGTCTTACGGTAAAGGAGCAGGAAAAACTTTTGCAATATCGCTTTAAATTGACGGACAGCATGCCTGTATTCACGAAGGCAATGTCGGTCAAAAGCGAAGAAGAATTAGAGTTTATCCGAAAGGCTTGCGAGATTGCTCAGACGGCATATGAAGCTCTTTTAGGGTCGTTAAAAGAAGGCTTAACGGAAAATGAGGTTGCCGGATATCTTGAATATTTAATGCGTAAAGGCGGAGCACAGGATCGATCTTTTGAAACGATCGTTGCTTTCGGCGTCAATACATCTGTGCCGCACCATGCGGCAGGGCATGACAAGCTTCGTTTGGGTATGCCGATTCTTCTCGATTTCGGCTGCAAATACTGCGGCTATTGTTCGGATATGACGCGAACACTTTGGTTTGGCGGGAAACCGACTGAAGAGTTCAGAGAAGTTTACGAGGCCGTTTACGGTGCGCATATGGCAGCATTCGAGGGGATCGTTCCGGGAAAAACGGGCAGGCAGGCAGATGCGCTTGCGCGCGATTATCTTGCTTATCGCAATTTTGACAAGTTTTTTACTCATTCACTCGGTCACGGTATCGGAATCAATATTCATGAGTTCCCGACTCTCGGTCCTAACAGTGATGCGGTTTTAAAAGACGGAATGGTGTTTTCAAACGAACCGGGAGTATATTTTGAAGGGCGGTTCGGTATACGTATCGAAGATACTGTATACTTGGATAAAGGAATTACAAAAAGTTTCATGACTGCGGATAAAAAGCTGACGGTCTTATAGCTCGTTAGTATTTATTGAGGGATTTTCCCATAAATTGCGATCAAATTAAGGAGAACAGAATATGATTTCAGCAGGTGATTTCAGAAAGGGTGTTACCATTGAGTATAACGGAAACGTTTATGTCGTGGTTGAGTTTCAGCATGTAAAACCCGGCAAGGGTGCGGCGTTCGTGCGTACGAAGCTGAAAAACGTTGTTACAGGCGCGGTTTTGGAGCAAACATTCAACCCTTCCGAAAAGGTGGAAAACGCACATATCGAAACGAAAAAAATGACTTATTCCTATTCGGACGGCGAATTGTATTGGTTTATGGACGAAGAGTTCAATTTGACGCCGCTCAACCATGATCAGGTTGAGGATGCGTTGAAATATATCAAGGAAAACGACACTGTGACCGTTCGTTTCTATAAAGGTACGGCGTTCTCCGTTGAATGTGAAAACTTTGTCGAATTGAAGATCGTTGAAGCAGAACCCGGGGTCAAGGGAAATACGGCGACGAATGCTACGAAAATGGCTACTTTGGAAACGGGTGCCAAGATTCAGGTTCCTATGTTTGTCAATGAGGGTGAGGTTATCCGCGTAGATACGCGTACGGGCGAATATATGGAGCGCGTTAAATAATCTGATCAGTAGAATACTGCCGCATTATCCTTACGCGTTAATGCGGCATTTCTTTATAGTGGAGGCAAACGATGCGGGTTGTTGTGCAGAGGGTGTCGGGCGCGATGCTTTATGTCGAGGGGCGTCTCATCTCAAAAATTGAAAAAGGGCTTGTTGTGTTTTTGGGGGTAACACATGCCGATACCGAGAAAGATGCGGACATTGTGGCAAAAAAAGTCGCTCATATGCGCATTTTTGAAGATGCACAAGGAAAGATGAATCTTTCTGTTTCGGATGTAAAAGGAGAGGCTTTACTTGTCTCTCAATTTACCCTTTACGGAGATTGTGCTCATGGCAACAGGCCTAGTTTTATTCTTGCTGCAAGACCCGAACCGGCGAACAGATTATATAAGTTAACGGCAGAAAAGCTGAATGATTATCAGATCCCCGTGAAGCTTGGAATCTTTGGGGCAGATATGAAGATTGACCAAAAAAATGACGGGCCTGTAACCATACTATTCGACAGCAGAGGTGTTTAATGCGGATTCAATATCTTGGGACGGCCGCAGCGGAAGGGTTTCCCGGCGTATTTTGTAATTGCGAATATTGCCGAGCCGCTCGAGGCGATTTAAAAAAGGAACTGCGAACGCGTTCACAGGTTTTAATTGACGGAAATTTGCTTGTGGATTTTTGTCCGGATACGTATTTACATTCTCTGCGATTTGGCATCGATTTCTCTGCCGTAAAATATCTGCTGGTCACACATTCTCATACGGATCATTTTTATGCGCAAGAGTTTGTAAATCGCGGCGGAAATTTTGCCAAACAAATGCAATCATCCGATTTGCAAATTTACGCCAATGCAGAAGTTCTTTCCGTGTATCGCGAAGGAACGGCGCGGGAGATGTCGGAGAATATAGGAAGTCATATTCAACTTATCCAGGTTCGCCCCTTTGAAAAATTTTCGGCGGGGGAATATGAAATTTTGACTCTTCCCGCTTCGCATACGAATAATGAAGACGCCTTGTTATACTGCATAAGCAATGGTGAAAGCACTCTATTATATCTGAACGATACTGGGTTGCTTCGAGAGGAATGTTATCGATTTCTTTCGAAGAACGGTATAAAAGCAGGGTTTGTCAGCATGGACTGTACGTTTGCAGATTCGCCGGGGCCGCATTCTGAGCGGCATATGGGATTTGAACAAAACGAAATCGTGCGACAAAAATTGCTTCAATACGGGCTTGTTTGTGAAGATGCGAAGTACTATGTTACACATTTTTCGCACAACATTGCGCCTTTTTTGGAGAGAATGGAGGCAGAAGCCTTAAAAAGAGGTTTCTACGCGGCGCATGACGGCTTGACGGTAGAGTTTTGATTTTTTATTGATTTATCTGAAACGATTTTAAAAAGCGGAATCCCCGCTGTAAATTTTTTGCGTGGAGTAATAAATGTCCCAACCGAGTAAATTTATCCGAAATTTTTGCATCATTGCGCATATCGATCATGGTAAAAGCACCATAGCCGACCGTATTATGGAGCTGACCGGGCAGGTTTCCGCGCGCGATATGGAAGATCAGCTTCTTGACTCCATGGATTTGGAACGTGAACGCGGCATTACGATTAAATTGACGCCGGTTCGGATGTATTATACGGCGAAAGACGGAAATGAGTACGAGTTCAATTTGATTGACACACCTGGTCATGTCGACTTTACGTATGAAGTTTCCCGTTCGTTGGCTGCATGCGAAGGCGCTCTTCTTGTGGTTGACGCGACGCAGGGGATCGAGGCGCAGACATTGGCAAACGTATATCTCGCTCTCGAAAACGATCTCGAAATTATTCCGGTGATCAACAAGATCGATTTGGCTTCGGCGGATGTTGAGGGTACGAAAAAGGAAATAGAAGAAGTGATCGGCTTGGATGCTTCATATGCTCCCTGTGTATCCGCAAAGGAAGGTACGAACATTGAAGATATACTTGAAAAGATCGTGGAACATATTCCTGCGCCGCAGGGAGATACGGAAGCTCCGTTAAAGGCGCTGATTTTCGACAGCTATTATGACAATTATAAAGGGGTTATTTTATTTGTCCGGATCAAGGACGGCAGCGTTCGCGTTGGCGATGTGATCAAAACCTTTCGCTCGGATAAACAATTTGAAGTGACGGAAGTCGGTGCGTTCAATCCGAAATTATTGCCAAAAGATTTGCTGAATGCCGGAGAGGTCGGGTATATTGCGGCGAGCATAAAGAGCATTCAGGATGTTGCGGTGGGCGATACAGTTACAAATGCGCTGGAGCCGGCGTCGGAACCTCTTCCCGGATATAAGAAAGTTCAATCGGTCGTGTTTTGCGGAATATATCCCTTGGACGGAAGCAAGTTCAATGATTTAAAGGACGCCCTTTTAAAATTGCAGCTTAACGATGCGTCGTTGATCTTTGAGCCGGATACATCGGTGGCTTTGGGCTTTGGATTCCGTTGCGGTTTTTTAGGCCTTTTGCACATGGAAATCATACAGGAACGTATCGAGCGTGAGTTCAATCTGGATATTATTACCACGGCGCCGAGCGTATCGTATCTCGTTCACAAGACGGACGGGCAAGAATTATTTGTTGATAATCCTTCACATTTACCGGAGCCTGCGGATATTGAGTGGATGGAGGAGCCGATCGTAAAGGCGGAAATATACTCTCCGCCCGATTATATCGGCTCGATTATGGACCTTTGCCAAGAAAAACGCGGAGTGTTTAAAGATATGACTTATCTCGACAAGAAAAGGGTCAAACTTCTTTATACGCTGCCTTTAAATGAAATTATTTATGATTTCTTTGATCAAATAAAATCAAGAACGCGCGGGTACGCCAGTTTTGATTATGAATTGATCGGGTATGAGCGCAGTGAACTCGTGAAATTGGATATACTATTGAACGGTGATGTTTGTGACGCGCTTTCAATGATCGTACACAAAGATCGTGCGTATCCGCGAGGTAGAGAACTGGCGGAAAACTTGAAAGATGCGATTCCGCGTCAATTGTTTGAGATCCCTATCCAGGCGGCTGTCGGGGGGAAGATCATAGCGAGGGAAACGGTTAAGGCGGTTCGAAAGGACGTTCTTGCAAAATGCTATGGCGGCGATATAACGCGGAAGAAGAAGCTTCTCGAAAAACAGAAAGAGGGGAAGAAGCGAATGCGCAGCATAGGCTCGGTTGAGGTGCCGTCCGAAGTTTTTATGTCTATTCTGAAAACAAATAAATGAGGCGAATGCCGGAGTTTTTTAATGACAACGGAAAATTTCTTTGAAAAAGTCTATGCGGCAGTGCGCAACATACCTTTCGGAATGGTTGCAACTTACGGGCAGATTGCTGTTCTCTGCGGCAACCCTCATGCCTCGCGGGCGGTGGGGTATGCACTGCATGTGAACCCGTTACCCGGAATAATTCCATGCCACCGAGTTGTTAATCGCGAGGGGCGCCTTGCGCCAGGTTTTGCGTTCGGCGGGCCTCATGTGCAGGGCGAAATGCTGAAAAAAGAGGGGGTTGCAGTTTTTCAGAAAGATGGCTTGTATTATGTTGATATAAATAAATACCGCTGGCAACCTTGATTGCCGGCGGTATTTGATCAAATACGATGTACTATGTTTGACATAAATTGATAAAAGGAAGGGTATATGGCTGGAATATACATTCATGTTCCGTTTTGTAAGTCGAAATGTCGCTACTGTGACTTTACTTCATATCCGCAGAAAATCGGGTTTGCGGATGCGTACATGGCGTGCGTTTTAAAAGAAATGAAACTGCGGTCGGCAGAATTAAAAGGGAAAAAATTTGATACTGTTTATTTTGGAGGCGGAACGCCTTCGGTGATCGATTCTAAGTGGATCGTCGGCTGCATGAATCAGATCCGTGCGTGTTTTGAACTAGCAGACGGTGCTGAAGTTACGATTGAGTTGAACCCGGGGACAATCGATCAGCAAAAAGTCGATGCATATAAACATTGCGCGATCAATCGGTTTTCGATCGGGTTGCAATCGGCAATCGACTCACAGCTAGAAGATCTCGGCAGAATACATGCGGCAAAAGATTTCCGAATTGCATGCGACTTATTGGGCGATGCTAATAAAAGCGCGGATATTATGATCGGACTGAAAGATCAGAGCGTATCCGATATCAAAAAATCCATCGAATTTGCGTCGGATTGCGGTGTCAGGCATATTTCAATGTATGCACTGACGCCGGAGGACGGAACTCCGATATATACCGATTATTTAAACGGTGAATTGCCCGATGCCGACGCCGTTGCGGAAATGTATCAAGCGGCCTGTAAATTTTTGAAGGAAAAGGGCTTTTTGCGGTATGAGGTTTCAAATTTTGCAAAAAGCGGGGCACAGTCGCGGCACAACTTAAATTATTGGCGAAGAGGAGAGTATATCGGGTTCGGGGTTTCCGCAAGTTCGTTTATATTCGGCAGAAGATTTACAAACACGCACGATCTTGATGACTATATGAAATGTATTTTGTCAAATCACTATCCTGTAGTCGATGACGCTTTGATCGACCCGCAGGATGCACGGTTTGAAAAAGTTATGCTGGCGTTGCGCACCGAAGAAGGGCTCAGCCTACGCGAATACAAACAAGAATTCGGGACTGATTTTGCATCTGATTTTTTAGAACCTCTTAAAAAAAATGCAAAATATTTGGAACTTACCAACAGTCGTATCAAGATAAAGGATGAATTCCTGTATGTCCAAAATACAATATTGATCGATTTTTTGCAATAATATCGGTGGAGTTGTCTCGTTTGCGGTACCTTCGGGCGGAAATATTCAAAAAATCATTGATTTCTTGTCGCAAGAATTTCTCCGCTTACGGCATCCGCCAAAATGGCGTAAGTGTTTCCTGTTCGGTCAATGATGCCGACGTAATAATAGCATTGCTTGTTCTCGTAAAGCAGCCTTACGTAAATTTCTCCTGCAAAATTTTTTCCGGAAGTGAGCGCTCCGAAATGTGATTGTTCTGCGCTTTGCACTTTTTCCAGGAGCCGGCCGAGCGGAAGCATTTCATCGCTTCTGATGTCGGAAGCCGTAACGGTGGCTACAGGTGCGGAGTCGGAGTCAATATCTGTCACGATAAAGGTGATCGAAGCCTCTTCGGGCCGTTCGATGGTTTGCGAACAGGAATGAATCATGCGCACGCTGTCGAACGATAATTCGGCGGAGTATTGTTTTTGTCCGATTGTAAATTGTATTGCATATGTCTTGGTGTTGTCGGGCGCGGTTAGTACGACTTCGAAGATTTTTGTCATATTCCCGACATAGCCGTCGGCAAGATAGGGGTATTCGCGCTCCGTATAGGATGCAAAAACGCTGTATTCGCCTTCTGTTCCTTCATAAATATCGCTTCTGTATTCGGAAACAGAATTCGTCAGATCGGGCTGTGATGAACAACCGCAGCACCATATGAGAGCGGTGAGGCAAACGACGAGAGAAAGGATTGACAGGATTTTTCGTTTCATTTTTTCACCTTCCAAAAGATTTCATTTTATTTTTATTTTTTCATGCGGCAGAAAATGATTATTTTACGCAATAAGGTTGATTTTTTTTGTGCTGTGTGCTAAAATAATTAAAATATTTTGTGACGTACTGAATTTTCGGTTCACAGGGAGTCGTTTACGGCTGCAGCGAGCCGAATCGAGAGGTTG
Organism: uncultured Clostridia bacterium; assembly: GCA_944328495.1. Classification (GTDB taxonomy): domain Bacteria; phylum Bacillota; class Clostridia; order Christensenellales; family Borkfalkiaceae; genus Borkfalkia. Next base: position 34,206 of record CALVHR010000047.1, on the reverse strand, counting down.
TACGTCTCTATCAATTGAAGTTTTGTACTGAGGGAGAGAACGGTTTGGGAAAATTGATTGCAAAAACCGCGCTTATAACACTTGCGTGCATACTGGCTCTGGCATTACTGCTGTTCGGAGTTTTCAGTTTGTTTTTTCCCTCTGTGATGGTTTCGATCACGAACGGATTGGGGATGGACGGAGCGTGCGCTTCATATAGCGTCTCGGTTTACAAGCATACCGATGATGTAAACGATCTTGCAATTGCCGTCGAGCGGAGTTATTACGCAGAAAGATATGGAGACGCGGCGGAATATGGCGCCATCCTTTTGCAACGGGATGATTTTTCGGCATATTGTGCCGCGTGCGATCAAAAGAATGGCGGGGCACCAGGTACGGCAGCCTCTCGCGTTAAAGTAGAAAGTTCTCAGTATTTTGTCGGAATTGTTGCCGCGTCGCAATATAAAACGGGAATAGCCGCGGCAATGGACACAGCGTTTTCTGCGCTGGGAAATAATCAGTTCAGCGAAGGCAATGCGGTTGTTTTTTTGGCAAGCGTTGCGATGACTTCCGACGATAAGGAGTATTGTTCCGATATTTTGTGGCGTCTCTCTTCTTTGCATCCCACGGGAGAAGATTACGATTATTTTAAAACTTTTTCGGATTCTCTTGCGGCATATTGTGCCGGATAATCGATTATTTTATTTTGTCTGAAATTTTACATAAAAATAAAGGATAGGAGTTGCTTATGAACAAGATTGTGCAGGAAGGTTTGACTTTCGACGATGTATTGCTGATTCCTTCCGCTTCGGACGTATTGCCGTCGGAAGTGGAGCTGCATACGCAATTGACGGATGATATTCGTTTGAACATACCGTTGATGAGCTCGGCGATGGATACCGTAACAGAGAGTAAGCTCGCCATAGCGATCGCGCGTGAAGGCGGTATCGGCATCGTTCATAAGAATATGACGATTGAGGAACAGGCAAGCCAGATCGATAAGGTAAAGCGCAGTGAGCATGGCGTGATTACCGATCCTTTCTTCCTTGGACCCGACAACAGCGTTCGTGAAGCGGTTGCTTTAATGGAGAGGTATAAAATCAGCGGTGTTCCGATTACCAAAAACGGAAAGCTTGTCGGGATCCTGACCAATCGCGATTTGCGTTTTGAATCCAATTATGATCAGCCGATCGACAATATAATGACAAAAGAGAATCTAGTCACCGCGCCTGTCGGTACCTCTTTGGCCGAAGCGCAGAAGATTCTCGGAAAGCACAGGATCGAAAAGCTTCCCATTGTTGATAAGGACGGTTATCTGAAAGGCCTGATCACGATCAAGGATATCGAGAAGAGCATTCAATATCCCAATTCGGCGCGCGATAAAAACGGCAGGTTGCTGGTAGGTGCTGCGGTTGGCACGGCGGCGAATACGATGGAGCGTATTGCGGCACTTGTCGCAGCAAAAGTAGATGTCATTACAGTCGATACGGCGCACGGTCACAGCAAAGGAGTGCTTGAAGAAGTCAAAAAAATCAAGGCGAAATTCCCGAATCTGCCCTTGATTGCGGGAAATGTTGCTACGGCAGAAGCGACGAAAGCGCTTATCGATGCAGGTGCGGATGTCGTAAAAGTCGGTATCGGTCCCGGATCGATTTGTACTACCCGCATTGTTGCGGGCATCGGGATGCCGCAGCTTACTGCCATTATGAATTGCGCGGAGCAGGCAGATAAAATGGGCAAGCGCATTATTGCGGACGGCGGCATAAAATACAGCGGCGACATTGTCAAGGCTCTCGGGGCAGGTGCTTCGGTCGTTATGATCGGAAGTTTGTTCGCGGGAACGCTTGAAAGCCCGGGTGAAATTGAAATTTATCAGGGAAGGAGTTTCAAAGTATATCGCGGCATGGGATCGCTTGGTGCCATGGCGGCAGGCAGTAAAGATCGCTACTTCCAGGAAAATGCACAGAAATTTGTTCCTGAAGGTGTGGAAGGGCGCGTTCCTTACAGGGGGAGTCTCGCGGATATTGTCTTTCAGATGCTCGGCGGGCTTCGTGCAGGCATGGGGTATTGCGGTATGCATACGATCGATGAACTTCGCAAGAATGCAAAGTTTGTGCGCATGACCAATGCGAGTTTGATCGAAAGCCATCCTCACGATATTTCGATTACGAAGGAGTCTCCCAATTACAGCCCGCGCGGTCTGTAAGCTGATTTGTATCCAAAATGTACCGCTTCGGCGGTACATTGTCGTTTAAAAGTTAAATTACGGAGTAAATATGCGACACGAAAAAGTATTGGTTTTAGATTTTGGCGGACAGTACAATCAGCTTATCGCGCGGCGCGTACGTGAGCAGAACGTATATTGCGATCTTGTTCCTTACACGATGAGCATGAAAAAAATCCGCGAATACGATCCGATCGGTATTATTTTTACGGGTGGGCCCAACAGTGTTTATGAAAAAGATGCCCCTTCGGTTGATCCCGAAATATTTCGATTGGGTGTACCCATTCTCGGGATATGTTACGGATGTCAGCTTATAGCGTATATGCTCGGAGGGGAAGTTGCGCATGCAAAAACGCGCGAATACGGCAAGAGCGATATTCATTATTCCGCAGAAAGTGCGCTTTTCCAGAATGTCACATCACAAAATATCTGCTGGATGAGTCATACTGATTATGTAAAAGAGGTGCCTTCGGGGTTTAAGGTTACGGCAAAGACTGCAACTTGTCCCGCGGCAGGTTTTGAAGATATCGAGCGTAAAATTTACGGTATTCAGTTTCACACAGAAGTACACCATACGATCGAAGGAGAAAAAATTCTTCATAATTTTCTTTACAATGTTTGCGGGGCAACCGGCGATTGGACTATGGCTAATTTTGTCGACGAGCAGGTTGCCGTTTTGCGCAAAAAGCTGTCGGGTAAAAAAGTTCTATGTGCAATGAGCGGCGGTGTGGACAGCGCAGTTGCTGCGACACTTATACATCGTGCCATAGGCGAAAATCTTACAAGTGTATTCGTCGATCACGGACTATTGCGCAAAGGTGAAGCCGAAGAAGTTGTTGATGTGTTTCGCGATAGACTTGGGATGAACTTGATTAAGGCAGATGCGCGCGAGCGTTTTCTTTCCAGACTTGCGGGGGTGACCGATCCCGAAAAAAAGCGCAAAATAATCGGCGACGAATTTATTAAAGTATTTGAAGCGGAAGCCAAGAAGATCGGGGCTGTTGATTTTCTCGTGCAAGGAACGATTTATCCGGATGTGATCGAAAGCGGTAAAGGCGCTTCGGCGGTCATAAAAAGCCATCATAACGTCGGGGGGCTTCCTTCGGTTGTCGACTTTAAAGAAATCATCGAACCGCTTCGCGATCTGTTCAAAGACGAGGTCAGAAAAGTAGGCGAGGAACTCGGACTTCCCGAATCGGTCGTACAGCGTCAGCCCTTCCCCGGACCGGGGCTTGCCATCCGCATCATGGGTGAAGTTACGGAAGAAAAATTACAGACTTTGCGTGATGCTGATTTTATAATGCGTGAAGAAATTGCAAAGGCGGGGCTTAACCGAGAAATCTGGCAATATTTTGCCGTTATTACGTCGACTTCCACGGTAGGTGTTATGGGGGATGCTCGGACATATGAGCCTGTCATCGCGTTGCGGGCAGTAACAAGTGTGGATGCGATGACTGCCGATTGGGCTCGCATTCCGTATGATGTGTTGGAAAAAATTTCCAACCGTATTATTAACGAAGTTGCGCATGCAAACCGCATTGTTTATGATATAACGTCAAAGCCGCCTGCTACAATCGAGTGGGAGTAAGATTAAGTTCCGAAAAACTATAATTACCGGGGAGGGGATAAATTTATGGAGAATAATAAGAGACCGGAAAGTATGGAGCGAATTTCTACGGAGGCTCTTGCAAAGAGTTTCATTGATGAACAGATTGCCGCAGTCAAAAAACAGGTAGGCGATAAAAAGGTTTTGCTTGCTCTTTCCGGCGGGGTAGATTCATCGGTCGTTGCAGCGCTTCTGATTAAAGCGATCGGGAAAAATTTGGTATGCGTACATGTTAATCACGGACTGTTACGGAAAGGCGAACCGGAGCAGGTCGTGGAGGTATTTCGCAATCAAATGGATGCCAACCTTGTTTATGTCGATGCTGTTGATCGTTTTTTGGACAAGCTGAAAGGGGTAGCGGAGCCCGAAATGAAGCGAAAGATCATCGGTGCGGAATTTATTCGTGTTTTTGAAGAAGAAGCAAGGAAATTGGACGGAATCGAATTCTTGGCACAGGGAACTATTTATCCGGACATTCTCGAGAGCGGTCCGGTCAAAGCGCATCATAATGTCGGCGGTTTGCCTGAGGATTTGAAGTTTGAACTTGTTGAACCGTTAAAATTTCTTTTTAAAGATGAGGTGCGCGTTGTTGGTAAAACGCTCGGACTTCCCGACGGAATGGTTTATCGCCAGCCGTTTCCCGGTCCGGGACTCGGCGTTCGCTGCTTAGGAGCAATCACCCGAGACAGGCTGGAATGCGTGCGCGAGTCCGACGCAATTTTGCGTGAAGAATTTATGAAAAACGGGCTTGAAGGAAAGGTATGGCAATATTTTACGGTCGTACCTGATTTTAAATCGGTTGGTGTGAAGGCCGGAAAACGTTCTTTTGAATATCCTGTCATATTGCGTGCGGTCAACACAGTGGATGCAATGACAGCGACTGTGGAGGATATTCCCTTTCCTCTTTTAGAGCATATTACAGATCGTATCACAAAGGAAGTGAAAGGTGTGAACCGTGTTCTTTACGACCTTACGCCAAAGCCTTGCGGAACAATCGAATGGGAATAAGTGTGCGTATTTTGCCGAAAGATAACTATCTTTGTGTTATGGGAATATCTTTGTGAAAAATTTCACAAAGGTATTTCTTTTTTTTTAAAGATGTGCTATACTAAAGCGATACCATTTTATTTTGCGGATGAAGCAATTTGATGAGGGGTAAAATGTCCGAAACTTCACTATACGAATTGCATAGTTATATCAGCAGCCGAAAGGAGCCGGATAAACAATTTTATCTTGATTTGTTGGATAACGAAAAACAGCGCGAATATGAAGAGAAACATATCCGCGTGGTTATGTTTTTGTTAAAAACGTGTTATATCAATAAGCTGAAATTAAAGATCCGGAATGCGCAAGATGAGATCGCAAAGTTACGAACGGATGATTTCAGTGCAGAAAATTACCAGGAGATCATACGCAAAAGCGCGGACATTAAAAAGTGGAAGGAAGAAATCGAAGGGTATAAAGGTTTTTTTGTAGAACCGTATTTTGCCCGTATGGATTTGTATGATGATCAGGAAGGGTACAACAGTTATTATATAGGTAAGCGCGGTGATCTTAATTTAGAGATCGTGGATTGGCGTGCTCCGCTCGCGCGGAAATATTATCAGAAAAGCCAGATTGCTTTTTCGATCAACGATTATAATTATAAACTGATACTGCGCCGTGCGTTGCGGACGTTGAACGGCAAACTTTTGGATTTTAAAAACGAGTATCTCAGTGTAAAAAATTATCTTACGAAAGAAGAAATTGCAGGGCGTGACGAAGAAATCATCTTTGATCCTTATCTGAAAGAAATTCTTCGCGCGCGTAAAGAACAGTCGGAGATTTCGGATATTATTGAAACGATCCAGGAAAAGCAATACGAAATCATTACGAAGGCGGAAAGAGAAAGTTTTGTATTACAGGGATGTGCCGGTAGCGGGAAAACCATGATCATGCTGCATCGTTTGAGTTTTCTGATGTACAATAATGAAAATCTGCGCCCGCGCGATGTGCTGGTCATAACGCCGAGCAACTCATTCAATGCGTTTATCGATGAGTTGTCGCAGGTGTTGGAGCTGGAAAAGGTACAGACAACAACAATTGACGATTATTTTTTGAAACTTTTAAAAAACGATGGAGTAGATATAGCAGAGAAGATTGATTTGTTACAGAAAGTGCCGCAGGGCTACATGGATTATGTTTATTCAGACAAGTTTTATGCGGACGTAAAAAATAGGCTCACGAAAATTTACGAAGGAATATTCGGGATGTTTGCGAGCGATGAGTGCATACAAGTCATTGAAGAGTCGGCGCGCAGCTGTGCCAGACAGCTGGAACTGTTTGCCGATATACGAAATGCAAGCGTACGTATACGCCGTGTTGTGCTGGGAGAAATCAAGGAAAAGGAAGAAGGCGGGTTGTATTACACCAAACCGTTTCGCGAATTAATGAATTGCGTCACGGCGGTCGAAGAATTTTTCTCAACCGATCTTAAAAGCGAAAGAGTAAAAAATTACGGTGAATTTTATCGGAGGTTGTTGTCGTTTTACAGATCGGCAAGTTTTATCGCTTCCATGCACGATCGGGTTACGGATACGGCGCTGAATGATTTGGAGCGGCTGAAAGAAACAGTCGGTAAAGAAATCACCGATTTGCGAAGGTATAAAATATTCCGCGGCGGCATTGAAGTTGAAACGTATGCGGAACGCATTCAGCGGCGCAACGAATTGCTTGAAGAAATTGATAAAATATGTGCTGGCATAACCGAAATTTCCGAACGTTTCGGCGGCTTTTGTGAATTGTTCGAAACTTTGCGAGGCAATGATTATTTTGTAAAAATCGGTAAATGCGGAACACAGATTGAACTTGCCCGATTGTTCTATAAGGATATTGTTCGTAAAGTGAAAAATCGCTTCGGAATGGGTAAGGGTTTAGTTCGCTGTGATGCATATGTATTATGTTTGATCCTGACATTGCTGGGCAAGAAGCTTGAACCTCGTTTCGGGATGGTCTTTATCGATGAAGGTCAAGATATTTCCGTCAACGAGTACAAACTTTTGCATTCGATCAATGAAGATGCAGTATTTAATATTTACGGTGACCTTGCGCAGAATATAACGCCGTACCGCGGGCTTTCGGATTGGGCGGATGCCTGTTCGGGAACAGTCTATATGCTTGATCAGAACTATCGGAATACCAACCAGATCGTCGAATATGTGGCCGATCATCTGCACATTAATATGCGGGCGATCGGGTTTGACGGGCCGCCGGTGCAAGCGATCGGAATTCGCGGCATCAACGGATTTTTCCGTGACAAGAAGGGCTTGAAAGCCGTGATCGTATCCGAAAGCGAGTTGGAAAAATATAAGCGCAAGAGTTATAATGTATTGGGCGAAAGCGGCAAACTTTCCAAAAAACGCATCAACCTTATGACCGTATACGAATCGAAGGGACTGGAATTTACTTGTGTGGCCGTTGCCGATGCGGGCATGACCGTGCATGAAAAATATATTGCATACACGAGGGCTCTCAAAGAGCTTGCGCTGATCGGAGAAGAATAAATGCGGGATAATTTTTTGTTGGATGCTGACGAAACGATATTGGATTTTGTTCGTTCATCGAGAGAAAGTCTTCGTTTTGCGATGCAAGCCGTCGGCAGTTGCTGGCATGAGGAAGACTTTGCGATTTATAAAAGCATAAACGATGGTCTTTGGCGGGAATACGAACGTGGTGGGATTACCAAAAAAGAACTGACGAGAGAACGTTTCGTGCGCTTTTTTAAGCAGCTTAACGTAACGGCTGATCCGTCAAAAGCAAATGCAATTTATTTTAAAAAATTATCTCGGACAGGCTATCTTTTGGAAGGTGCGGATGCATTTTTAAAGGAATTGAAAAAGCGCGGAAAAATTTTTCTGATTACAAACGGAACGCCGCAGGCTCAATACGGAAGGCTCGATTCCTTAGGAATCCGTTCGTTTTTTGACGGGATTTATGTATCTGACGAAATCGGATATGCAAAGCCGGATGTTCGTTTTTTTGAATATCTTTTAAAGAAAGAGAACTTGGAGAGAGAAAATTGTCTGGTGATCGGCGATTCACTTTCTTCGGATATTGCGGGTGCAAATGCGGCGCATATCCCTTGTATCTGGTATGATCCTTATGGGCGCGAAATGCAAGGCAGCGTTGCAGATTATCGAGCGAAGACATATGATGATGTGCTTAAAATCATTGATACGTTGAACGGATAAACACTCGCGGAGAGGGCAATAACGAAAGAAAGTGTATTTTAGCGGCTTGCGAAGAAATTGGTTCCTGCGCTTGCCAAAAAAATACAATTGTTGTATAATTATTTTGTAAGATACCTTTCAATCCGATCGGATTAAGGGTAGCCCGTTTACAAGCAATCGGCACAGGCGGATGTTCGGAGGATATTATGGCAGGGAAGAAATCGGCAAAAGTTTTGTTGCGTGAATGTACGTCGCTCAATATCAAAGCCCAGCAATTTTACGGATATGCGGATTATTTTAATCGCGTTCCGCTTTTTACTGCCTTACAGTTATCGAATGCGGGAGCAGAGGCTTTGGAAGATATCGACGTTGTCGTCGAAAATGCGGATGGTTTCTTGCTGCCTTTTTCAAAACATTTGGATGAAGTTCCTTTTGAAAGTTCGGTAGAGATTTCTGCTGCAAATATCGTATCCCCGCTATACCTTACCGAGCTTTCGGAAGTCAAGAGAACAACGGTTTGCATTCGCGTCTTGCACGGGAAAGATGTTTTGGCGGAAGAAAAGGCGGAAGTGACGGTTCTCCCGTTTGATTATTGGAGCGGCAGGAGCGGGAACGCCGAGCTGCTGTCTTGTTTTGTCCGTCCGAAAGTGGCAGACTGCCTGCGCGTTTTAAACGATGCGCAGGAACAGTTGCAAAAGTGGGGCATTTCCTGTGAATGGAACGGCTATGAAGAAGGAGACAAAAACAAGATCCGTCAGATCTGTGCCGCAATTTTTGCCGCCATTAAAAAACAGTCGATCGAAAAATCCGCAACGGAATACAGTTACAACGATCCGATGCCCGTCGGTGACATAACAAAGATCTTAAAGAATAAAGTCGGAACTTCATTTGAGCTGACGTTGTTTTTTGCTTCCTGTTTGGAATGTGCCGGGTTGCATGCGGTCATTGCGATGGGAGAAAAAGGGGTTTCTTGCGGGGCGTGGCTGTATGATAACTGTTTTTCGGACAGTGTAAGCGACGACATTGTGTTGCTTCAAAAATATATTTCCGGCGGCATTAACAATGTAAGCATGTTTGATGCCGAAGATATATTTGCAGGAAAAAATGTAAATTATACGGCAGCAGAAAAACATTTTGCGCAAAAAGCGGACAACGGCTGGTATGATACGGTGATCGACGTAAAGCGTTGCAGGCTTGCTCGTATATTCTCTCTCCCGCTGAAAGTGAAAGGGATCAAAGGGTATGAGCTTCTGGGAGAAACGGAAACGGATATCAATGCCGCGCCGGAAGCTATAGCCGGGACACGCAAACTGAGTTTGGACGGCAAAGCGACCAAAAATAAACAATGGGAACGCCGACTGCTTGATCTTTCTTTAAAAAATTCACTGTTGAATTTTCGCGCGGAAAAAAATGCATTGCATATCATTTCATCAGATATCAATGAAACATACGAAAATCTTGCAACAGGCGATCAGTTTTTCATTGTGGAAAAAACGGCTGACATGCGCGGGGTGATTCCTCTTAACGATAATTATTATGCCGCGGGGAGCTTGTCTGCTTTGTCGGAACTGTTGCGCGTAGAGTTGAAAAACAGACGCCTGCGCACCTTTTCGGAGAGCGAAGAGATTGCAGATGTCCTGCGTTATCTCATAAAGAAGGGGAAGACGGCAGAAGAAGAAGCGGGAGCGAACGTGTTGTTTTTGGCGTTCGGATTTTTGAAGTGGTATGAGGCAAACGGCAATGAACCAAAATACGCGCCGTTGGTGCTGTGTCCCGTCAAAATTCTCCGAAGCAAAGGCGGCAAGGGATATTCCGTCAGTTTTACCGAGAGTGAAATGCAGTTTAACAGCACGCTCCTTGAGTTTTTGCTCCGTGAATTCAAAATTGATATCCGCGGGTTGGACAATATTGCTTCCGGAATCAAAATTTCAGAAATCTTGGCGATGGTCAAGATGGAAATATTGAATATGAAGCGCTGGGATGTGCTGGAAGATGTATATCTAGCGAATTTTTCCTTTGCACGGTTTGCGATGTGGAATGATGTCCGAAAGAATATAGACAAATTCCGCAAAAATCCGATGGTGCGTTCTTTGCTTGACAACAGGCTGGAACTGACTAATAATGTTCTTGAGAACAAGGCGGAGGATGAATATTCTCCGGCGGAGATCCTCTGCCCGTTGACGGCGGACGGTTCGCAGTTTGAAGCGATCGCGGAGGCGGTCGGCGGTGCCAGCTTTGTTTTGCACGGGCCTCCGGGAACAGGTAAGAGCCAGACAATTACAAATATCATTGCCAACTGTCTGAACCGCGGCAAGCGGGTCTTGTTCGTCGCTGAAAAACAGGCAGCTCTTTCCGTTGTCAAAAAAAGGCTGGATTCGATCGGCTTGGGGGATTTCTGTCTCGAATTGCATTCCAATAAAGTCGATAAATCGCAGATATTGAAGAGCTTGGAGGCGACGCTTTCACTTGCTTCCGAGCAGGATAATGCAGAATTTTTGTCTAAGGCGGAGCAGATCGAGGAAGTTCGCCGTACCCTCAACGAACCGATTACCGCGCTTCATAAAAAGCGCAGGCTCGGCGTTTCGGTTTATGAAGGAATACTCATATATCTTAAAAATAAAAATGCACCCGACGTACTTGATATTGAAAGTACTTTTTATGACAGTTTGACAAAAGAGAAACTTGAACGATACGAAAAACTGCTCATTGAAGTATCTGCGGCGGCAAAGCAATGCGGCGGCGTGCATCGTTCGCCTTTTGACAATGTCGAACTTCGCGAATATGACCAAGACGTCCGCAATCGCGTCTATTATTCGGCGGAGGTGCTTCTTGCCGAGATCAAGCATTTGCGCAGCTATCTGAATCTTTTTCTGGATTTCTATCGGCAGAGGATCAGTGCATTTACGCAGAAAAAATTAAATACACTCGTGCAGTTGATCGATAAGCTGACCGGCGGTGACGTCGATAAGTATTTTGGCTGCGATGAAAACGAATTTTATGTGTTTTTTAATGCCAATCGGCGTTTGGATCGTCTGCTGGGGAATTATTTTAAAATTTTCAAAACGTTGATCGATATCGATACGGATCCTGCAGTGATCGAACAGGAACTGGATAATTGGGGCGAAAATTATAAAAGTTCGAAAGTACTGGGCTCGATCGCAAAAAAGCTGCGAAAGAGTGCGTTTGATAAGCTGGCCCCGGGCGATGAACTGAAATACATCGGCATTGTCGCACAAATTTATGAGGATTTGCAGCTTGTCAAGTCAAATACAAAATTGTCTGTGAATTTCTGTGATCGCGGCGGGAAAGTTAATTTTAAGCGCAGGGATGATTTCATGGAAGATCTCAGGCAAATGCATGCGCTTGCCGAAGGCGTTTTTATGGACTATAACGCAGACAGCTTTAACAGTGTTTGCGTAAAATCGATGCCGGGCAGATATGCGCAGCCTGTTTTGGATGGTTTGCGTCAGGCCATCATCGGTTTTGAGGCAAGCCGTGAGCGCTTTTGCGAAGTGATCTTTGCGGTTCCCGAGAAATATTATGATGAGGATATCCTGGACTATTTCAGCGTAAAAGCTTCGGCGCTTATCGATAACATCGATATGCTTGCCGCGTGGTGTATGTTCAAGAATATTTCTGCGCAGCTCAATGAAGAGGGACTAAATTTCATCACTGATTCACTGGAGTCGGGCGCGATAACATCGGATAATATTCTCGACAGCTTCCGCAAGAATGTCTATCGTAATTTTATTGAAACAAATATCGGGGCGGATCCGGTGCTCTCTAAATTTTCGGCTTCCGTGCTGGAAGAGAAAATCGAGCTTTTCCGCAATTTGGATGAACGGTTTACACAGTTATCCAAAGAGCATATTCGCAACAAATTGATCGAGGCGTTGCCAAACACTTCTACGGAAGGAGAATTGAGCCTGGAAGTTTTAGCTTTTCAGCGTATTCTGAAAGGGAATATGCGCGGAATGACATTAAAAGAATTTCTCGAAGAGATTCCTGCGCTGTCTGTCAGGCTTGCGCCCTGTCTGCTGATGAGTCCGATAACTGTAGCACAATATTTGAAAGCGGATCCCGATCTTTTCGATCTCGTCGTATTTGACGAGGCATCGCAGTTGCCGACCAGCGAGGCGATCGGCGCGCTGGCGCGCGCGAAGAATGCCGTTATTGTGGGCGATCCGAAACAGCTCCCTCCGACGTCGTTTTTCAGTTCAGGCTATGTCGATGAAGAAAATCTCGATGCGGAAGACCTTGAAAGCATTCTCGATGATTGTCTGGCTCTCAGCATGCCCGAAAAACATCTGAATTGGCATTATCGCAGTAAGCATGAGAGTTTGATTGCGTTTTCGAATATCATGTATTACGGGAATAAACTCTGCACCTTCCCTTCGCCGGATGCGTTGGAGAGCAAGGTGCGGCTCGCTCTTGTGGAAGACGGCATCTATGATCGCGGATTTACAAAGCGCAACAAAGCGGAAGCGGATGCGCTTGTCAATGAGGTCGTCCGCCGCCTGAAAGACTCCAAATTGTCGGCATCGAGCATCGGCATTGTTACGTTCAGTACGGCGCAGCAGGATTATATCGAGCGCAGGCTGAGTGATGCACTTGTCAAGAACCGTCTTGAAGATGTTGCATATGAACGCGAAGAACCCATTTTTGTCAAGAATCTTGAAAACGTACAGGGAGACGAGCGCGACGTCATATTGTTTTCCGTATGTTATGGTCCGGACAGGGCGGGCAGAGTTTCATTGAATTTCGGGCCGCTGAATCAGGTCGGCGGATGGCGCCGATTGAATGTTGCCGTGTCGCGTGCGCGGGAAGAAATGGTCGTATTTTCATCAATGACATCTGCCATGATCAATCTTGCGAAGACAAACAGCAAAGGCGTCGCGGGATTGAAAGCATTCTTGGAATTTGCGGAAAAGGGAAAGACGACGCTTGCGATCAATGCGGAAGAACTGAAAACATCCCGAAGCGGTATCGGTAAATACATCGCGAAAGAACTTAAAACGTACGGATACGAATGTCGCTACGACGTCGGGGTATCTGATTTCAAGATCGATTGCGCTGTGGTTGATCCAAAAAATAAAAAGCGCTTTATTTTGGCAATTTTGTGCGACGGGGTAACCGCATATCGTTCGAGCGCAAAGGATCGGAATATTATACAGATTCAAACCTTAAAGCATAACAACTGGAACGTTGTTCGCGTGTTTACGATCAATTTTATTAACAACCCCAAACGTGAGATCAAAAAGATCAAGGACATGCTTGATCGGCTCACCGGCATAGATAAAACGGGGCGCGATTATCTCGGAAAGTATCGGAAGACGTACCGATATGCAAAGTTGGATGTTTTGCAGAATATTTCGCAATATGTAACTTGCGGTGAAAACGATGCCGAGATCGCGGCGCGGCTGCGCACGATTGCATCGACGGAAGAACCTATATCCGAAAGATTTTTATTAAAACGCTGTCTGTCGTCGCTGGGGATTCAAAAATACGGCGGAAAGGTTGAGGAGCGCATGCTGCATCTGATCAATCTTTGTGAATTGAAGCATGAAGAGCTCTGCGGAAGAACGTATTTGCGCAAGACAGATAAGTGTCTGAACTATGATTTTTATCGGGTGGAGAGCGGTGATCCGATTCGCAAATCCGAAGAAGATTTTACGCCTTATGAAATCATTGCTCTTATGAAAGGGTTGCTCGAAAATAAAGTTAGCCTGTATGCGGACGAATTGGGCGGACTGGTTTGCAGTGCGTTGAAAGTGAGCCGTCCGAGCGATAAGCTGATGGAATTCATACAGGAATGCATTGCTCTCGGCGTAAAAAAATCCATCTTTGTGCGTTCGATCAGCGATCGCATCAGTCTTGCTTGACAATGAAAAATAAGTTGCTTGTTGATGTTTTGATTGGGATCGGCTGTTTGCTGATCGTTGCGTGTGTGGCGCTTTCGCGTGCGGAGGCGCCGCCGCGAACAGATAAGCTATATTCGGACATCGATATTACCGACTCTTATGATGGAGAGATCTGTGTCTGGATACAGGGCGAAGGAGTAGAAAATCCGGGAATGTACCGTTTGCCCTATGGCAGTACATACGGAGATTTGTTTTTGCTTGCACGTGCGGAAGGTTCGACTGTTTACGATTCTTCGGACAGGATATCTTTTGCGGATGCGGTACTGATCGGCGGAGAGTACTGCATCTATATTGTAATTTGACGATCAGGAACGAAAGAAATTGGAAAAGATAAAGATTTTTAGGGCGGATGATCATTTTCTTTATCGCGGCTTCCGTGTTATCAATTTCCGGCCGATATTATTGATATCCTTGAGTTTCGGCTTAGGGATATTTTTATCTTTTTTCCTTGGGTTTCGGGCATTCTATATCAATGCGGGCTTGTTTATTGCTCTGGCGGCATTTTTTGTTTACAAGAAAATTTCAGGCAAAAATGCTTGGATTATTTTACTGTTTTCGGCTCTCTTATGTGCATTTTATTCGGTCGGTGTCCTTGCGTTTGGGGCGCGTATATCTTCGTTCGAAAAAGATGCGTATCTTGCCGGGGAATATGCCGTGATCGGCGAAGTAAAGGAAATTTCGGAATCTGCTGATTATACGATATATGAATTAGGGGATCTCGTGATAGCGGACGGCGAAAATTTGTATATGCCGGCCAGCCGCATGCAAATTTATGTTTACGGATCGTCTCAATTGGAGATAGGATCCCGCTGTGCGTTCGATGCGCAGATCCGCACAAATGAGGCTTATACATACGGAAGGGTGAATGCCTCCGCAATCATTTCGCAGATACGGTATTCCGCGAATGTCGATCCGGATAAAATAATACTATCGTCCGGCGGAGGGACGGATGTTTTTGAAAGCGTACGGAAAGACTTGCGCGGAACGCTCTTTGAAAATATGGACGGCGAAAACGCATCGCTCGCTTATGCCATGCTGACAGGGAGCAGCGGTTTGATCGAAGAGGATGTGTTGCAAAATTTCCGATATGGCGGTATCGCACATATTTTTGCTGTATCCGGCTTGCATATCGGGGTGATTTACGGATTGCTGAATGCACTGTGCCGCCGTATACGGATGCATCGGGTGATTCAATTTGCTGTAATTTTTGCGATACTTTTCTTTTATTGCGGCGTATGCGGCTTTTCGCCTTCGTCCGTACGAGCGCTCGTAATGTGTACTGTGCTGATGCTTTCCGAAACATGCGGAATGCAATACGATCGGTTGAATTCGGTTTCTTTCGCTGCGCTCATTTTACTGGCTGTCGATCCTGTATACTTGTTTTCGGTCGGGTTTCAGCTTTCGGTTGCGGCGGCTGCCGGAATCATTGTTCTCGGAGGACACCTTTCGAGGTCACTGCGAAGAATACAGATCGCGAACAGGCGTATGCCGGAAAAAGTTTGTTCTGCAATCGGGGTTGCCTTTTCGGCACAGCTTTCGACGTTTCCGATTTTGATCGATTGTTTCGGATACGTGTCCGGTATCAGTTTTATTTTGAATTTGCTGTTTATTCCGCTGATCAGTGCGGTGTATTCGATTTTGTTCGTTGCGGCTGTACTTGCTTGTATTTTTTCGTTCGCTGCGGCAATTATATTATTTGTCCCCGAATTTTTACTGAAACTTGCTGTAATGCCTGTCATGATGCTCGAATTCAAAGTCTGGCTTATTTGCGGATTTTCTTTCGGAGGATGTGCGATTCTTTGGTACCTTGCAATGTTTTTTGTGTCGGACAAAATCAATTTGAAGGCTTTGCCCAAATGTATCGGAACAGGGATTTTGTGCGCGGCATTGATTGCGCTCATGCTGTTGCGCAACATTATGCCGGCTTGCGACGCGTTGATCACTTTGCATTCGTATTATGGCAGCAATGCAATATTCTTGCGGCAAGGTTCACAAAATTATATGATATGCGTGGGAGAGGCTGACGGGAAACATCTTGAGCGCATATTTTTGACGGAGGGGATCCGCGCTTTGGACGGTGTAATCATATTGGCTCCCGCGAGTGAAATCAATACGTCTGTTCCTCTGATTTTGCAATATGCAAATATTCAAACGCTGTATGTTTCCGACGGTGTCGGATTTGTCAATACTTTCCATACACTGCAGGTCGAAACGGTAAGCGGCTTCTTTACTTTTGGCGAAAGTTCGGCGCTTTTTATCGGAGCGGATGCAATGTATTTAAATGTTGAGGGAGCGGAAATATTGATTTGTGCAGATGAGCCGCAAGAAGATGTTCCGGACGTCGATATCCTATTGACAAAAGAGTTGTATGCTTTCATGGACGGCTACAGTGCAAAAATGCAGATTTGTTTTGAAAAGGCAGAGAATAAAATCAGTTTATATTCTATGGGTGACTTGCAAATTACGCTCAAAGATGGTATAATTTCGTTAAAGAAATCGGGATGAATGCAATGAAATTTGTATTATTTAAAAAGAGCCTGGAAGACGGCGCGCAGCCGATCTATTTATTTGACGGCGAAGAAGAGTATTTTAAAGAGCGCGGCGAACAAATGTTGAAAGAAAAATTTCTCGGTGAACCTTCTTTGAACTATACTTCTTTTCAAGGGGAAAATCTGAAGGGGAGTTCGCTTTCGACGCTTATTTCGGCAGCGGAATGTTTTCCGTTTATGAGTGAGAAACGCATTGTAAAAGTTACCGATTTTTATCCGACCGAAAAAGAGTATGAAACATATCTTCGCTCATATTTTGAGAATCCGCAAAAAGATACGATTCTGCTCATCGTTAATACCGCACGCTCGAAGGGTAAATCTTTTGACCTGAAAAAGGTCAAGAACGTAACATGGGTGGATTGTTCGAAGGCAGATGATGATACGGTGCTGCGCTGGATTTACACTCGCTTCAAACGCGCCGGCATCGCGGCAGATACCGAAAGTTGCGAAAGGGTTATGCGCTATTGTCTGGCGGACATGTCTCGCGTTGTCGGCGAGACGGAAAAACTGATCGCTTATGCTGCGGAAAGTAAAAAAATAAGCGCGGGTGATGTAGACACCGTGGTTTACCGTGACACCGATTATAAAATTTATGAGATGACAGGTGCGATCGGTGCAAGAAATTTTTCCAAATATGAGACCGTGCTTTCCGAGCTTATGAGCAAAAGTTTTGATGAAACAGCCGTGCTCAATTCGCTGAGTTCTTATTTTCGCACAATGTTTGAAATTTTGATTTTAAAGAAATCAGATTCTGATACGGCGCAAGTTCTCGGGATGAAAGAGTACGCGGTGAAGATGAGCCGCTGTCAAGCCGAAACGATGGGGACTGAAACGGTAAAAAAATATTTTATGTTTTGCAATTGCGCCCTGAACTCGGTTAAGAGCGGGAAGATATCCGCGCAAGGAGCACTTTTGAAGGTGAATGCGGCCCTTTTTTTTGGTGAAAAATATAATTAACAGGAATTGGGTATGCTGAATTGCTTTCTTTTTTTATAAAATTCATGTAAAATAATATTTGCATTGTACTATCGGAGAGCCGTATGGGAGATTTTGTTGCCAATTTAAAAAATGTATTCGCTTCGTTCGATGCCGTGGATGCACTGCTGATCGTTCTGTTTGCGCTCGTTTTTTATTATGTTTTCAGGATACTGAAAAATAATAATGCGATCGGGGTGATCGCGGTGTTTGCGCTTTTGATCGTGGCGACCGGTATTGTTTTTATTTCCGACAGTGAACTGCACGGCGATGCTTATATGGTAATCCCCATTGTATTTGCGGGGTTGGTATTGGTTATTTTTAATGTCGAAGTAAAGCGCGACATTATGAGCCTCAATTCATTCAACCGCCTCACAGAAAAACAGGGGCATCAACCGACGGCGACGAAAGACGAAGTAGAGCGGTATATTTCCGATATCATACGTGCATTGCAGAATTTGTCAAAAGATAATATCGGCGCTCTGATCATTTTGTCCAACGACAATATACCGTCGCAGATTTTGGAAAGCGGCGTTCAATTGGATGCGAAAATTTCCTCGCAATTGATCGAAGGAATATTTTTCCCGAAAGCACCGTTGCATGACGGGGCCATGGTCGTGAACAATTATCGCATACAGGCGGCGGGTTGTTTTTTGCCTCTTACGCAGAACGCGAACATTCCGAAGGAGCTTGGGACGCGTCACCGCGCAGGAATCGGTATCACGGAGACGTGCAACGTGATTGCGCTTATCGTTTCCGAAGAAACCGGGATTATAACGATCGCGCAGCGCGGAAAGATTTCTCGCTACGCGGATTATGATCTTTTGAAGAGAACACTCAATGATTATTATTGGAAGGATTTGAGTGCGGACGGGAGGAAACGTTTATGAGAGAGAAAGGGTTTTGGCGGCGTGTCGCCGGGATATTCATCGACAACGTTCCCATAAAATTGTTGGCGATTGTTTTGGCTGTAGTTGTTTTTATTGTAGTAAATTACGGGCGTTGATGCGCACGATACGGAGATCTTATGCCTGAAAGTTGTATATATGTACCGCAGATTTTGCTGCCCGTGCCCTCGGTCGACATGACGGCATGGGCGGTTATTGCGTGTGATCAGCACACGTCCGACCTTAGATACTGGGACGAGCTTGAGGCGCTTGTCGGGAAGAAACCTTCGACATTGCGGCTGACGCTTCCGGAAATTTATTTGAGCGGAAATTGTTCCGAAAAAATTGCGGCGATCGGCGAAACTATGCGCAGGTATCAAGCGGAGGGAATTTTCCGCAAACTGCCGCAGGGTTTTATTTTGACCGAACGGAGTACGCCGTATGTATCGATGCGCAAAGGGATCGTCCTTGCGATCGATCTGGAAGCATACTCATATGAAAGAAAAAGCGATGCGATGATTCGAGCAAGCGAGCAGACGATCCTGGAACGCATTCCGCCGCGGATAAAAATCCGCGAAGGCGCTCCGCTGGAATTTCCTCATGTTATGTTGCTCTACGACGATCCGGACGATATTGTCATGCGCACCGTTGCCTGCGACAAACTTCCCGTATTATATGATTTTGATTTGAATATGGGCGGCGGGCACATTTGCGGCAAATTTATTTCCGATCATCAAAAGGTAGTAAAAGTCTTTGATTCACTTGTACGGAACGGTTTATTATTTATGGTCGGAGACGGGAATCACTCTTTGGCAACGGCTAAAGCAATTTGGGAGCGAAAGAAAGGGGGCCTCAGCGATGCGGAACGCTTGCATCATCCCGCTCGATATGCTCTCTGCGAAGCAGTGAACCTGCACGATCCGGGTATCTATTTTGAAGCGATCCATCGTGTCGTGAAAGGCGTCGATGCGGAAAAGTTCCTGCGCGGATGTAAGCCTTTCGGAACAGGGAAAGGCGCTCTGTATTCGGGCGGAAAGAGAACGGATTATGGCGTCGCTTCCGATGTTCCTGCGGCTGTGGCAGGGGTGGACGCATACATATCAGAATTTATCGCACAATACGGCGGAACGGTTGATTATATTCACGGAGAAGATGCTGTAAAAGAGCTGACACAAGCGGATCCGAACAGTGTGGGGATATGCCTTCCGAAAATGAAAAAGAGCGAGTTGTTTGCGCAGGTAGAACGTTACGGAAGTCTTCCGCGAAAGACGTTTTCCATGGGGGAAAGCGAGGAGAAGCGATATTATATAGAGGGCAAGGAGATTTAAAATGAGCCTTACGGTATGCAAATTCGGCGGTTCTTCGCTGGCGGACGGGAACAATATTACGCGCGTTACGGAGATAGTGAAGAGTGATCCCGCGCGCCGTTTTGTCGTTGTATCGGCACCCGGGAAACGGTATTCGGGCGATATAAAAGTGACGGATATGCTTTACGAATGCTACAAGGAAAGCAAGGAAAAGGGAAATTGTTCCGCCGCTTTCGAAAAGATACGCAGACGGTTTTATTCAATTGTCGAAGAACTCGGCATGGATACCTTTTTTGATATCGGTAAAATACTCGATGAAACGGAACGGGAGATCGAATCCCGTAAGAGCGCAGATTTCACGGCGTCGCGCGGCGAATACCTCAATGCACGCGTTGTAGCCGCAAAGATGGGGCTTCCCTTTATCGATGCGAAAGATATAATATTTTTCGACAAAAACGGGCAATTCGACGAGGCGCGCTCTTATCCGTTGATTGCCGAAAAACTCGAAAAATGCGAGGGGGCAGTCATTCCCGGCTTTTATGGCACGGATGCGGAAGGCAACATCAAGACATTTTCGAGGGGCGGCAGCGATATCAGCGGCTCCATTGTTGCTCGCGCCGTGAATGCCGATCTTTATGAAAATTGGACGGATGTAAGCGGATTTCTCGCCTGTGATCCGCGCATTGTCGAGCATCCGCAGAAGATCGAGATCATTTCCTTCAAAGAACTGCGCGAACTTTCATATATGGGTGCAAATGTCTTGCATGCGGATTCCATTTTTCCTGTCCGCAAAGGAGACATTCCGATCAAAATTAAGAATACGTTTCGGCCGGAAGATGCCGGAACGCTGATTTTGCCTTCCAAAAAATATGTGAAACACGGCAATATTGTTACGGGAATTGCGGGGAAAAAAGATTTTACGGTTATTTACCTCGAAAAATCCATGATGAATTCGGAGATCGGATTTGCTCGCAAGGTGTTGTCTGTTCTTGAAAGACGGGGGATCTGTTTTGAGCACATGCCTTCCGGTATCGACACGCTTTCTCTCGTGATTGAAAGCAAGTATTTTGCAGACGGCTCCTTGGATTCTTTGCTGAAAGAGTTGAGCGAAGCGGTGCAGCCTGACTACATTCACGCGTTGGAAAACATCGCATTGGTGGCGACGGTCGGGCACGGGATGGCCTCAAACATCGGTACGTCAGCAAGGCTTTTCAAAGCACTTTCGGATGCGGGGATCAATATCCGTATGATCGATCAGGGATCCAGTGAGATCAATATTATTGTCGGAATTGACAATGATGATTACGAAAAATGTGTCCGCGCGATATACAGGGAATTTTTTTCCTGAGCGGATAGTATGATTATACTTGCATGAAGAAATTATTGTTAAAAAAGAGCTTATATGCCGGAAGCTATTTTCTTTTGGCGCTGCTTATCGAATTTATTTCTTTTAATGTGATCGGGATCGCCGTTTTTCCGACCTATTTTTGGTTGGACATTGCGATCCTTTTTCTGATAGCTGCTGTAATTTTTATCGTACCGTCTTTTACGGCAGAAATTGTCATAATATTGTTTTTGTTGACATTGCAGTGTTTGCTGGGCGTTGCAAACGAAGCGCTGTTTTCGATGAGCGGCTTTGTGCTCAATCTGAGCATGCTCAATCTTTTGTATGAACTCGGCGGTGTCTTTGACAACAGTTTCATCAATCTTCCGTTTTTGGTGTTTTTTGTCTTTGTCGTGCTTGCGGAGGCTGCTTTCCTTTTCAGCTTGCGCAAAGTACGGGCGGGAAATCAATTCCGTCTGCAGACGGTAGTAACACTTGTTTTTATATTTTGCGTATCTTCCGTCCTTTCTGTCATCGGCTATTTTGTACAGGCATCATCTTTTGCGCAAGCGGCCGAAGAAGATGTAATGTATCTTTATAAAGATGATCAAAGTTTATACAATACGCAGTTTTTGAGCGCAAAAGCATATCGAAAATTCGGTACGTTTGCGTTTTATTTAAAAAATATTGAAAATTTTATCAAAGACGAGCCGGTTGTGCGAGAAGAAAACAGGGAAGGAGCCTACAAAGAGCTGGATTCTTATTTTTCAAACGGACAGATGACCTCGGCTTTGGATGATCTCGATTTGACACCTTATGACGCCGAGGGAAAAATAAGAACAGGCATGATGAACGGACAAAATGTCGTCCTTATCGTGATCGAATCGGGGGAATGGTATGCCATCAATCGTAAGTATACGCCGACGCTGTATGCGCTTGCAAACCAAGGGGTTTCGATGGTGCGACATTTTGCGCGGGATAAGACAAATCATTCGGAAGCAATGTCCGTTCTCGGCAGTTATCCGGCTGAGTTATCCAATTCGATTGTGCCGTCTTTGAGCAACCCGACCGGACTGACCGATCACAATTTTGCATTCGCGCTTCCCAATATTTTGCGTAGCGACGGTTATACGACCAATTATTTTCACGCAAACGCAGGAGAATTTTACGGGCGCTCCGATACGTTCGGGGATTTGTACGGATTTGATCATCATACGTTTAAGGAGGATATGAATCGTATAGCCCGTTACGATGAACCTGCGGACATATATCATCTTTTGCGAGACAGTGATGTTATTTCCAATTATATTCCCGAATTTACGCAAATCGACGGAAATGATGAATCGTTTTTTACAATGATGATGACGATCACAAGTCACGGCGATTATGACGAACTGATGGACAGAGGGGATTATACGTCGGATATGAGTGAAAAGCAGAAGAAGGAATTTTCTGAAAACTGCGCCTTGCACGACATGGAAACGTATTACGAAAAAATTTATTCTTTCCCTTCGGTCGAAGATTGCATAGAAGGGACGATGTCCTCATTTCCCGATCAATATGACTCGCAAGGTAATAAAACGGATATATATCTTCGTTATAAACGTTATCAGGCGACAATCATGGACTTGGACGTCGGTGTGAATCGCCTGTTGGATGCATTGCAGAAAAGCGGTGAGTTGGAGGATACCTTGTTTGTTTTCTATGCTGACCATTCCGCTTATTACTTTGATCAAAACTATGAAATGAAAGGATATGAAAAGGGTACGCAATGGCAGACCGAATTATACAATATCCCGTTTTTCTTTTGGTCGGGAAATTGTATGGATCTGAATGTCGAAAGCGATCTGTACAACGGAGAGAGTTACGCTGACGGTCCGTATTATCATTCTTTGCAGTTTAAAACGAACGGCGAAAATATCGGAGGATTAAAAATAAAAAAGTTCTGCAACTCTTTCGATCTCTTGCCGACGCTTCTCGATTTGTTAGGATTTGAATATAATTGCAATCTGTATCAGGGTATAAGTGTATTCGATGCAGAGCAATCGGTGTTTGTCAGCCGAGAATCGGGTATGTTCAACGAATACATTTACACGGACGGCGATACTGTTTACGTGAAAGCAAAAAAAGAAGGCGATAGCGCAATCTCTGCGGATGGGGAAATTGTTTTTTCGGGCGGTAAGATCACCATCGATACGGCAAACGGCGTTGTAACTTTAAGTGCAAAAGAAGAGCGTGATTTTATCTTTGTGAAAGGTGATTTCATTGTTTATGATCTTGACGCCGTGTTGACAGAAGATGCGAAAACCGGCAGTGATCGCAGAGGAATTTTGTCAACATCGGTGACGGCATTTTTGGAAGCGACGGTTGGTTATTATGAAAAGCAGGCAATGCTTGAGAAAATGTACGCATCCGATTATTTTGCTTATGCGCCGATAAGTGCGCTCGTATCAAAAATTGTCTGAACGTATAAAGAAAATTTTCTGAATTTTGTGCTTTTTGAACGGAGGATTTCTTTTTAAGAGAGAAATCCCCCGTTTGTGTTTTATGGGAGAAAATTTGTATGGCAGATACACAGAAGGGAAAGTGTTTACCTGTTTCACAAAAAAGTATGCAATATATTTGCATAAATGTATAAAATATTGTATAATATTGGCATGAAAGTAGGTGTATATTGCAATCGAAGTGCAAAAAAATTTATACCGATCCAGAAAACTCTTTTTGCCGGATTAGAAAAGAACCATATAGCATACGAGGTTTATGATCGCCCGGAAGAAATCGGCAATATAGATGTTTTGGTCGTTCTCGGGGGAGACGGAACGATTCTTCGCGTTGCGCTTGAGGCCGGACGCCGAGGTATACGTTTATTGGGTATCAATGCGGGGAATCTCGGTTTTTTGACGGAGTTTGAAGGGGAGCAGACGGAAGAGGCTGTAACTCTTTTGTGTGAAGATTTTGCCGTTCAAAGGCGGAGTGTCCTTGAAATCGAAGTCAGCGGACAAAAGATGTATGCTTTGAATGATGCCGTATTCCAGCGCCGTTACGATGAGCGCTCCGAAAACAATGTTGTTTCAATTACTGCGGAAATTGACGGAAATAAAGTGGACGAGTTTGTCGGAGACGGGATTATTGTAAGCACGCCTACAGGGTCAACAGCCTATTCACTGTCGGCGGGCGGTTCTATTCTTACTCCGGATATCGAAGCGTTTATTCTGACGCCGATCTGTGCGCATTCTTTGCATAATCGTCCGATTGTTTATGCGGATTCAAGTGAATTGCGTGTGTTTTTGTCGGGTAAAGGTGCAAAATTGTCGTTGTGTTTGGACGGGCAATTTGCCCGATCGATTTGCGATAGTGACTCGGTGATTTTACGCAAAGCCCCTTTTTTTGTAGAATTTATCAAACGGAAGAACAGTAATTTTTTCAGTAAGCTTTTGTTTAAGCTCAATAAATGGAGCAATTAGCAGGAGGAAAACGCAATGCGGAGCGGAAGACAGGCAGCAATTCTCGACATTATAGCAAAACAAGAAATCGAAACGCAAGAAGAACTTTGTGCCGAACTGAATAAACGCAATTATAGTGTTACCCAGGCAACAGTATCGAGAGATATCAAGGAGCTGCGCCTTTTTAAAGTTGCCGGCACAGAGAAAAAATATAAATATGCGTATATTGACGACGGAAACAACAAAATTTCTCCCAAAATGCATAATTTGTTTCGCGAGTGCGTGCTTTCGATGTGTCCGGCACTCAATCAGGTAGTCGTCAAAACACTGCGCGGGAACGGAAGCAATGCAGGCATGATCGTAGATAAATTAAATCTTCCCGAAATAGTGGGATCGATCGCGGGTGACGATACTCTTTTGATTGTGGCGCAGGATGAAGAAAAAGCAAAGATTGTTGTGGAGAAGCTCAACGAATTTTTGAAATAGGGTATTATGCTGAACAGATTGATCGTTAAAAATGTCGCGCTGATAGAAGCGGCAGAAATTGAATTCGGGCCAGGCCTGAATGTTCTTTCCGGAGAAACCGGAGCAGGGAAATCTGTTATATTGGACAGTATCAATTTTGCTCTTGGCGCAAAGGCAGATAAAAGTATGATCCGTTACGGCGAGAACGAGTGTTCGGTGCGCGCCGTATTTCTTGCTGAATCGGACAATCCTGTCTTTGAAACATTGCGCGACATGGATATTGATGCGGATGAAGAGATCATTGTGTCCAGGAGGTACAGGCAGGACGGCAGAGGAGACATCAAGGTCAACGGTTGCAATGTAAATGCCTCGATGCTTCGGAAAATCACGTCTCACCTTGTGGATGTGCACGGACAAAGCGAACATTTTTATTTGCTCAGCGAAAGCAATCAATTGAAACTTTTGGATAAAGAAGCGGGTGAACCTCTGTTAAAAAAGAAGGGGGTGTTATCGGATTTATTGGCAAAGCGAAAAAGGATTTCAGAAAAATTACTGTCTTTGGGCGGGGACGAAACCGAGCGCGGCAGACGTTTGGATATTTTGCGCTACCAAATAGATGAAATAGATCGTGCGCAGTTGCGTGACGGTGAAGAGGAAGAGTTGCTTGCAAAAAAGGTGTTTTTTGCAAATGCCGAAAAGATCATTCATGCAATTTCCGAAGCGGCGCAATTTATGGGAAGTGACGGAGCAGCGACAGACCTTCTCAGGAGTGCAAGAAGATCGATGAGCGAAATTTCTTCGTTGAGTGAAGAATATGCGCAATTAGAAAACAGGTTGGAAAGCACTGCTCTTGAAGCGGAAGATTTAAGCGAAACCCTTTCCGCTTTGGCCGAGGACCTTTCGTATGATGAGCGTGAAGCGGAAGAGACAGAAAGCAGGCTGGATCATATCCGAGCCTTAAAAAAGAAATACGGGGATTCTGTCGCAAAGATTTTTTCTTACAGAGATTCGATCGAAGAAGAATACGACCTTCTTTCGCATTGCGACGAAGAGTATGCAAAGCTGACGGAAGAGAAAGCAAAAAATTTGTCGGAAATTTTTCGCTGTTGTGTTGGCATTACAGAGGAAAGGAAAAAAATTGCAGCACGTTTTTGCAGGTCGGTTGAAGAAGAGCTGCGTACGTTGAATATAAAAAATGCGCAATTTTGTGCGGAATTTTCGCCTTATACTGAAGAAGATGCGGAGCGCGCGGGCCCTGATGGCCTTGATCGTGTTTCATTTATGTTTTCTGCGAATGCGGGAGAGCCGTTAAAGCCTTTAAATAAAGTAATCAGTGGCGGAGAAATGAGTCGCTTGATGTTGGCGATCAAAACGAAAACGTCCTCGTCCAATGAAATCGCAACATATATTTTTGACGAGATCGATGCGGGAATCAGCGGGGCGACGGCAAAAACAGTTGCGGAAAAATTTGCGGAAATTTCGCTGAAAAAGCAAATCATTGCGGTTTCCCATTTGGCACAAATAGCTGCGATGGCGGACAGCAACTTTTTAATATTCAAAGAAGAACGCGCGGACGGAAAAACAATAACGGATATACGTCCTTTATTCGGGCCGGAACGCTTTTCAGAACTTGTTCGCCTTTTAGGAGGTACGGAAAAAAGCACGGCGGCGCGAACCCTTGCGGAAGAATTGGTGGAGTTCAGCGAAGATTATAAAAGAAAATGCAGACAATCGGCGGAATAATTTTGCCGAGTGATTCAATGGTTTTATTGTCGCCGAATAGCCGCGGAGCACACGAAAATGTGTTTCGCGGTTTTTTTATATCATATTTTCAGGCTTTAATAAAAAACATCTATTTTGCATATTCGTCGCAAAATTGCGCAAAGTAAGAACATATCGTATTCGGAGGAGCAAATGCGTAAGCTGAAAAATAGAATTATACTTTTGATCGCCGTGGCTTTCATTGCACTGGCGTATTGGGGGGCAATACCGTGCTCCGCGGCGACAGAGGTGTATATTGGCGGAATGCCTGCCGGATTCACACTTGGAATGGGCGGTGCACAAGTGGTCGGGATTTGCGAGGTCCTGACGGAAAACGGGGCTGCATGTCCCGCGCGCGAAGCAGGATTGGAGGTCGGCGATGTTATCATAGCCTTCAACGGTATCAAAATTTCTTCCGCAGAAGATATCGGCAGTGCGCTTTCCTGTTGTAACGGCAGGAAGTCGCAAGTTACGGTTAAAGGCCGTGAGGCAAATGAACTAGTGGAGATTCAGCCGGCAAAAGATTTGGCAAGCGGAAGATATAAGTTAGGAATTTTGATCCGTGACAGTGTTTCCGGGATCGGAACGGTCACGTATATTGAAAAGGGAAGCCTGCGATTCGGTTCACTCGGGCATCCCGTCTCGGATGAAGGCGGAAAGCTGATGGAACTGGACGGAGGGGATATCTATCGTTGTACAATCGTGAACGTGATCAAAGGAGAACGAGGAAAAGCGGGAGAATTAAAAGGCTTGTTCATGGGTGATAATAAAATCGCGACCGCCGATAAAAATTGCGAAACGGGAATATATGGAAATTTCGGAGAGTCTTTGGATATTTCTGCTTTGAAAAAAGCAGAGGTTTGTTCGGAAGCGCACCCCGGTAAAGCCAGTATAGTTTCTACGGTGGACGGAGTTGAACCCAAGGAATATGAAATCAGTATTGTCAAAGTGGATGATGACAACAAACAAAATAAAAATTTTGTATTAAAAGTGACGGATGCGCAGTTATTGTCGGCTACGGGAGGTATAGTACAGGGCATGAGCGGGAGCCCGATTTTGCAAGACGGGAAATTGATCGGGGCTGTGACGCACGTGTTTTTAAATGATCCGACGCGTGGGTATGGCATAGCAATTGGAAATATGATCGGTAAATAAACAGAAAAGAGCGTTTTCGAAAATTCGGAACGCTCTTTTTCGGTAAAGCCTTTCTTTTTTTAGATTTCTGTGGTATACTGAAAGCGAGGTATATGTATGCGAATATTTTTGGTTGTGATCGATAGTTTCGGTATCGGCGCGTTGCCCGATGCGGCGCAGTATGGTGACGAAGGATCGGATACTTATGGGAATATCGTTGCTGCGACTGGTCTTGAATTGCCGGTAATGGCATCGCTCGGCTTAAATAATATAGATGGCAATGCAAAGGTATTTACGAATGGATTTAAAATTCAACCGGTTAAAGAACCTCTTGCCGCATATGCACGCCTTGCCGAAAAAACACCGGCAAAGGATACTACGGCGGGACATTATGAGATTTCCGGGCTTGTTTTAGATAAACCGTTTAAAGTATACCATACTTTTCCCGCAGATGTAGTATGCGATATAGAAAAGGCTACGGGAGTACGATTTATCGGAAACGAA
Organism: uncultured Clostridia bacterium; assembly: GCA_944328495.1. Lineage (GTDB taxonomy): Bacteria > Bacillota > Clostridia > Christensenellales > Borkfalkiaceae > Borkfalkia. The sequence goes on along the minus strand of CALVHR010000047.1, from coordinate 5,919 downwards.
ATTGCTTCGGGAACGGAAATCATTCAAAGGTTAGGGCCGATGCATTTAAAAACCGGATGTCCGATATTATATACTTCGCAAGACTCCGTTTTACAAATTGCGGCGGATACTTCAGTGATTCCTTTGGAAAAACTTTATCGGATCTGTGAGGCTGTTCGTTCGATAATGGTTGGGGATCGCGCTGTTGGAAGGGTGATTGCGCGTCCCTTTATACATGTTGACGGAAAATTTATACGGACGGAAGATCGCAAGGATTTTGCTCTTGAGCCTCCCGGAAAAACAATGCTCGATGTGCTTGCGGCAAATAATATTCCGGTAATTTCTGTTGGAAAAATCAAAGATATTTTCTGCGGTCGCGGGATTTCTGAAAGCATTCATACCGGAAACAATGATGAAGGGCTTACGGCGCTTTGCGAGCTTTCGGTAAGTGCGGAAGAGGGACTGGTTTTTGCAAATTTAGTGGATACAGATATGTTGTACGGGCATCGCAACAACGTAAAAGGTTATGCATCCGCATTGAAAGCAATCGACGACAGGCTTCCTGTAATTATAAATAATTTGAAAAGAGAAGACATTTTAATTCTGACGGCGGATCACGGATGCGATCCGACAACTCCGTCAACCGATCATTCCAGGGAATATGTGCCGCTGTTGATTTTCGGCAAAGATATAAAGCCGATCGATCTGGGGACGATCAAAGGATTTGATTGTATAGCAAATTTCATAGAAGCGGCCTTTTCATTGCAAAAAGACGAAGTGATATTTAATAGGATTTGCTGTATCAAATAAAGGAGAAAAATATGGAAGAGCTATATTCGAATCAGGCCAAGGCACGTGCAATTGCTGGGCAAATAAAGAAAAAATGCGATATTCGGCCACAAATTGCCATCGTATTGGGAAGCGGTTGGGGCGGTGTTGTTGATGCAATGCAGAATATGTACAAGATTCCGTACGCAGATTTGGACGGGATGCCTCATTGCGGGGTAATTGGGCATGCAGGATATTTTGTGCTTGGTGAACTTGATGGTGTCGGTATCGTTTTGCAGCAAGGAAGAATTCATATGTATGAGGGACATTTGGCGAGTGAAGCCGCTCTTCCCGTGGCGGTAATGAAAGAGCTCGGGGTGCATCGAATTATTTTGACGAATGCAGCGGGCGGTGTAAATCCGGAGTTTGAAGTCGGAGATCTTATGATTTTATCCGATCATATCAATTTCACGGGGAAAAATCCTTTAGAGGGTGCAAGACCGACGCTTGAATACCCGGTATTTGTAGATATGTCGAAAGTATATGATCCCAAGCTGTCTGACGTGCTCAATAAAGTTTGCACTTCAATGGGTGTAGCGGTGCGAAACGGTACTTATATGCAGGTGCTCGGCCCGGCTTTTGAAACTCCTGCGGAAGTGCGTGCATATGCAAAATTCGGAGCCGATGCTGTGGGCATGAGTACTGCGATAGAAGCAATTTATGCAAGATATTTAAAAATGGATGTGGCTGCAATTTCTTGTATTACAAACAAAGCGGCCGGATTATTTTGCGGAGAAATTCAACATTCGGATGTGATTGCACAATCAAAAAAACGTGAAAAAGTTTTTGCAGAGTTATTAAAACGTGCGGCCATATTGAGCGGTAAAGAGTAAACGTGTCATTTTAAGCAGTATAAAATAAAAAACATTACAAAAAATAAGAGCATAACAGGCAAGGAGATTTTGCTATGAAAAAAGTTATGCTCTTATTTTTTATTTGTGTATTGACGATTTCTTGCGTCAGTACCATATCCGTTAGCGCACAGACAAGTGAGGTTGATCTTGCGCCTGCATGTAAATCTGCGTATTTGTGTGACTGGAGGAGTGGAACTCCCGTCTACACAAAGGATGAAACAAAGCATTTACCGATTGCAAGTATGTGCAAGATAATGACCATGCAGCTATGCTTTGAGGAAATTGAAAAGGGAGACCTATCCTTTGATGAAGAGATTTGCGTCAGTGATAGGGCGAGCAGTATGGGAGGTTCGCAGGTGTTTTTAGAGGCTGGCGGAATCTATAAAGTCTCGGAGCTAATCAAAAGCATTTGTATTGCGTCAGCCAACGATTCTTGTGTCGCAATGGCCGAACGGATAGCAGGCAGTGAAGATATTTTTGTGGCCAAGATGAATGAAAAGGCAAAAGCGTTGGGGATGAATGATACGGTATTTGTCAACTGTACAGGTCTGCCGAAAAATGGGCAATATTCATGCGCAAAAGATGTGGCAATTATGTTCGGAGAACTTTTGCGCCATGATGCTTATTTCAATTTCAGTAAAATTTGGATGGAAGATTTTCAGCATGACGGGGGAAGAGTCACGCAGATGGCAAACACGAATAAACTGATACGAAATTATCAGGGATGCGACAGCGGGAAAACCGGATATACTGCAGAGGCCGGTTTTTGTCTGGCTGCATCTGCGGTCCGGGGCAATATGCGCGTTCTTTCGGTGGTGATTGGGGCGTCAGACAGTAAAAGTCGTTTTTCCGGTGTTTCCGCTATGTTTGATTATGCCTTTGCAAATTATGAGAACCGGCTTGTTCTGGAAGAAGGAGTTTTAAAAGATTATTCTTGCGAGGTGTCCGGAGGGAAAGAAAAGTTGCTTTCAGTAATGATTGACCATGCAATCTATGTTTTTTCTCGGAAAGGGGACGACGGCAATATTTTTTATGAAATAAATTTTGATGCCGTGAGGGCGCCGGTTGTACGCGGAGATAATGTTGGAATTGTGCATGTGTACAAAGATAATATAGAGATCTGCAGTGCGGCGGTGCTTGCAAACGAAGATGTGAGTAAAAGCAGTTATTTTGATTCCTTAAAAGAGCTGGCTGAAAACTGGAATTACTGAATTTGCGATGTATTATGTCACACATAATTTAATAAAATGAATTATATCTTGGCTTCAATCTTTGGAGTATTGTTGTTTTTATTGTTTCCTGTGTTTTTGAATATAAATTTGTTTATTGATTTGCATAGCCGAAAATTATATTTTGCTTTTTATGTATTGCATTTTATAAAGATTTACGGCGGTTATGCTACTTTGTATGATGAAGGCATTGCATTTCATCTTACAAAAAACAAAGCCGCGCTGTTACCGTATCGGGAAATCATTAATAGCGGGCAGAAATTTGAAATCACACAAGGTTTTTATGTTTTGGCATATAGTCATACATTCGAGATCGGTACAGAGGATGCCTCAGTCGGAGTAACATTTTCTGCTTTGGTGCAAATTGTTTCCGCGATCGTTGCCGGCTATATTTTTTCCGGTAGGAAATGTGCATCCTTTAAAACAGATCTTATATTATATGCAAATAAAAAATGTTTAAAAGCAAGCGGAAGAGTTGTTTTGGTCTTTAATTTTTTAATTCTCTTTATTGCAGCTTTTAAGATTTTTTTACAAAAAATTTTGGAGAAATTAGAAGATGAACATGAATAATGCTGAAAACAAGGTAAATAAATTGGTTGAAAAATCACTTCGGGATTTGAACAATCTTGTGGATGTAAATACAGTCGTAGGGAATCCGATTATGACGACAAGCGGATATCAGATCATACCTGTTTCAAAAGTGACAATGGGATATCTGTCCGGAGGCGGTGATCTAGGAGAAGTAAAGGTAATTAAAACGGATGAGACTGTACCGTTTGCAGGCGGCAGCGGTGCCGTTGTTTCGCTCAAACCGGCGGGTTTTTTAGTGGATGACGGAAAGACCTGTCAATATATCCATGCCGGAGACGACCCTTTGGATAATTTGATTGACAAAGCAACGGATTTGTTAAAGGGATTGCGCAAGGCAGATGAGTAAAAAATTTATAGGATTGGTTATTTATGCAATATTTGTTTTTATATCGTCATTTGGAATGGTGATTACGGAAAATCGCGTTTTTGCTGCAACGATATCGAAAGGTGAGGCGGTTTTTGAGGTGGAGACAGGACGAATGCTTTATTCCGAAAATGAAGATCAAATGTTGCCTCCGGCCAGTACCACAAAAATTCTGACCGCCATTATAATCATTGAAGACTGTAATCTCGATGAAATCGTGAAAGTTCCTGCGCAAACCTGCGGGATTGAGGGATCCAGCATATATCTTACGGAAGGAGAAAAGATTTCCGTTCGTGACCTGTTATATGGTTTGATGCTTCGATCGGGCAACGATTGTGCGGAAACGCTTGCTCTGCATCATAGCGGAAGCATTGAAGCGTTTGCGAAGGTGATGAACGAGCGAGCCGAAAGGATCGGGGCAACGCACAGTAATTTCGAAAATCCGCATGGGTTGCCGAGAGAGGGGCATCTGACAACTGCGCATGATCTCGGTAAAATTGCAGCATACGCATTGCGCAATGCTGAATTTTCAAAAATAGTACAGACAACAAAACATGTTGTCCCGGATGGCGGATGCGGCTATGATCGCGTATTGCAGAACAAGAATAAAATGTTGATTCAATATGAAGGGGCGGATGGTGTAAAAACAGGTTATACGAAAGAGGCGGGACGTTGCCTGGTTGCTTCGGCGACGCAACATTCGATGCGATTGGTTTCTGTTGTTTTGAATAGTCCACAGATGTATGAGCGGTGTGCCGAATTGCTGGATAACTGTTTTGCGAAGTATTCTATGAGACATATTTTCGATAAAAATAAATATTCGGTACAGTTAAACACAGAGCTTGCGTGGAAAAAATGCAAGGCGGTTTGCGAAAGCGATGTGTATTATCCTTTGACAGACGAGGAGATGCGAGTAATTCACGTGGAGGAAAATTTTCCGAGCATCCTGCCGCTTCCTGTAAGAAAGGGAGAAAGAGTCGGTGAACTCAATTTTTATCTGCAAAATCAGTTGATTTTTTCACAAAAAATCGTTAGTATAATGGATGTTGATCGCAATTTTGCGGATATCATCCGTGAGATTGCGAAAAAAAACATGACGCGAGGAAACGGATGCGCATCAATAAGTATCTTGCCGAGAGCGGTGTCGGGAGCAGGCGGGCCTGTGATAAATTGATCGAAGAAGGAAAAGTCCTCATAAACGGAAAGCTTGCACATTTGGGTGACGAAGTCGTTGATGGGGATGAAGTAATTGCGGGCGGAGTTGTGGTGGCTCATAAAGAGTCGCATTGCTATTATTTGATGAATAAGCCGAAAGGATATATTTGTTCAGTCAAAGATGATCGTGGCCGAAAGACCGTCATGGATTTGGTTCCGGAGGGGATTGGAAGGGTGTTTCCCGTCGGGAGATTGGATTACGATACCGAAGGTATGTTAATTTTGACGGACGATGGCGATTTGGCTTTTCGGTTGACGCATCCGAAAAGTGAAATCGGAAAGACATACCTTGTAAAGATCGAAGGAAGTGTCACGGAGGCCGAACTAAATAAATTACGAGCCGGCGTAGAATTGGACGGAAAGCGAACCAATAAAAGCCGTATACGAATTGTTGAAACAGACAAAAGTTATACGAAATTGCATGTTACGATCAATGAGGGGCGCAATCGTCAGGTAAGACGGATGTTCGAAGTGATCGGGAAAACGGTTGTATTTCTCAAGCGGATTCGGATCGGTGAATTGGGACTGGGTTCTCTTCCCCGCGGAAAGGTTCGTAAGCTCACGCCCGAAGAAGTATATTATCTGAAAAATCTTTGAGACTGTCGCTAAAAGATATATTTAAAAGGCCTATGCTTCAAGCATAGGCCTTTTAAATATTTTTTGAAGAATTAGAAAAAATAAAAAGAATCGGCACCTCGCTTTAACGCGAGGTGCCGATTGATCGTTATGGTGAATTATACTATTAAGTGCAACAGGTAAAGAAAAAAAAGGAGTTCATACAGATCTGTGGTAAAATAGAGTTGCGAAACCAAAATTTTGCCAAGGAGATCTGTATGAACTACAAACATTTTACCATAGA
>CALVHR010000046.1 GCA_944328495.1 uncultured Clostridia bacterium | reverse complement strand
GAAGTACAGTTGTAGAACGCATACGAACCTATCTCCGTAAGCCCCGTCCCTATGTCCGCGCTCGCCAGCCCCGTGCAGTTCCGGAACGCATACTCTTCTATCGTCTCCACTTCGTCGTTCAGTATCACGCTCGTGATATTCGCGCAACCGTTGAACGCCGCCACGGGTATCACCGTCGCATCTGTTATCACCACGCTCGTCAATGTTGTCGGTATATAGTAATAGTACGACGTTTTTCTATACCTATAAGACGATGAATAGCTGGATACATTTGTATTATAACAAGTATATTGCCATGTCGTTCCTGTGGGTTCACTTGTATATTTTGAATTGACAAACTCTGTCGAGTACGAAGATTGCCCATAAGCTGTAGACGACGAATATTCAGAATTATATTTTATTTCATACCCGAAGATATATCCAAATACTCCGTTATATGCCTCTGCATCTCGGCTCGCACCTACAAACGGCAGACTGATGCTCTCCAGACTATCGCAGCCCTTGAACGCTCCTAACCCGATACTCTCTACGCTATCCGGTACTACTACCGAAGTCAAATTCGTTTGATTTGCAAAAGCAGATGCGGCAATCGCGACAACATCCCTTCCTCCGATTTGTTCGGGGATCTTAACGATCGTGCTTATACCCGTATATCCGGTAATCGTAATACCATTGGTTCCCGAAGTATACTCAAAATCGGAAGCAACATTTTCGCCCGTCCAATATGCATATACCGTCTTATTTTCGGCTGGCATAGTCTTATCGGTATAGAGCGTTGTGAGGCTTAAATCAGTATATAGACCGCCCAGCGTGTATCCGTCTCTCGTCGTCCAATTCGTAGTATCGATTACAGACTGATACTTTTGCGTAATGGTATTATTTGTTCCGCCGTTACCAACTACCGTCACGGTATAATAGTTTCTCGTATAGTAGTAATTAACTATGCGCGAACCATCAGGATCGACATTGACCGTCTGTGCTTGAGGAGCGGTAAATCCCGTATACATTTCGGTTGAAGGCGTCACAGAAGTGTCCGTTGTTCCTCTCAACGTCTCCGTTTCATATAATGTATACTCATCGTCCGTAATGTTCTGCCAATAATGATTTACCGTATAAACCGTATCAGTATTCGGAGTCCAGCTTGCAATAAGCTCAACATCATCAGCTACACGCCAAATACCGCCGCTGTAAAGTATTTCATCCGCAAACCATCCGGCAAATGTATAACCCGTTCTTGAAGGGACAGGCAAATTATACGTTGCATCATACGTCACCTGCAACGTATCAACACTAACCTCTCCACCATTCGCATCCAAAGAAACAGTATACGAATTTGCTTGCCAATGCGCAGTATAGGTCCTGTCGCCATATGAGCCTGCGGAAATAACAACATTCATCTCTCGCTCCGCAAGACCTGTACCCGTCCAACCGATAAAAGTATATCCGGTACGAGTAGGATGAGAAAGCGTAATCGTACTGTTTTCAATGTTATATGCCGACGGATTGAACGATGAATTTGTTCCGCCGCCCATATCATATTGTATAGAATATGTAATGGGAACAGGGATTGCTGTTACAATATACCCATTAGAATCGTTTGCCCAAGCAGACAGACTGCTTCCCATATTATCCGTAATAGCAACGCCGTTCAGATACCATACGGTATAATAACCAATATTGCAAGGCAAGGAGAAGCTTTCTCCTTTCGTAACCCTCTGCGTGCCGATTTTTTCACCGTTTTTATATAATTCAAGAATTGACTCATCGATGTCTAGAACAACAAGCTCATAATCCTGTTCAAAGCTGTTTCCTGCACGATCCGTACCGGTAATTTTATATGTTACCGTTTCATCATCCAAAGAACCGCTTACTACCGTAATGGTGGTGGTAACTTCCGTCCCAAAACTGTCGTGCAAACTGAACAAGGCATAAGGGCTGTCGCTCTTTTGAATATAACCATATTCACGCGCAAAACTAAGCGTAGGCATATCATATACTCGTATGCCGGTAATAAGTTCACTTTGTACAAAATTACCGAGTGCATCCGTTGCAACGATATATAAATTGATTATGTTACCACCCTCAAGCACATAACCGTCTGCCGCCACAATGCTAATTGCGCATGCTTCGCCAAAGCTGTTTGTTGCAACAGCTTCAAATTCCTCGCCATGAGATATTTTTCTAATACGGGTAGATGCAGCTTTTTTATAAACCAACTCAATGTCATCAGCCGAATACACTTTAATACTGTTCGTAACAACAGAACATACATTTCCAAGTGCATCCATAGCCGATAACCGGAATGTTACAAGATTACCGCCTGCAATCGTCCCATTTTCCAATTCAACAGACATGTCAATGGGTGCATCAAAGCTATCCTTTGCGGTCGCTTTAAATAACCTGTCATTGATGATGTCTGTAACGCTTATAGCCAGCTTTCCTGTATCATAAGAAATAACCGGCGTACCGTAAATACGAATATTGTTTATTTCTCTTGTCTGTGTATTCCCAAGATGATCGACAGCAGTAACAAGGAATGTAAGCGTGTTCCCTGCCGTTTGCACTCCTTCTATAAGTTCAAGCGTAACATCAGTAAGTGCCTCACCAAAACTATCCACTGCCGAAATTCCAAGTGCCGAAAGCGTTATTTCATCATCTACTTTAAAAGAAGTCGTATTTGCTTCACTGATAACAGGCAAATCATAAACTTTAACCGAATAAGTAATAAAATGACTATTACCCTTACTATCTACCGCGCTGCTCTTTACAGTAATTAACCTACCGCCTTCCTGTACTCCGCTATACAACTCCGTTATAACAGACAACGGTTCCCCAAAGCTATCTACGGCCGAAACACCAAATAATTCATTTCCAATCTCATCGTCTGCTTTTATAGAATTGATATCTTCATTACGCGTTATAACAGGTAAGCCATAAACTTTTACATCTGCAATTTCCTGAATGCTGGTATTCCCCGCAACATCGGTCGCAGATAGGATTATAGTTACAAAATCACCAGCCTTATAATCTGCTTCTTTAACAGACACAATAATATCAAGGGTTTCACCATATGTATCTGTTGCGCCGGCTTGCCATAATGCAGCATTTAAAGTATCTGAAAGATTAAAATAATCTTTCTCCGTATCGTAAGTAATGGAAGGCAAGCCATATACTTTTATATTACTGAGCGTCTTTGTGGTTTCTATACCATAAAGACCACGCGCAAGAAGTCTAATCGTTACAGTACCGCCGGCTTCTTGTACTCCACCCAAGAGTGTAACCGTTATTGACACGGGATTACCGTCTGTGTCAGTCGCCGTCGCATTATATGTGCCTGCAGCAAGCAATTCGTCATTCACACTGATCGCCGTTGTTTCATCGCTCGTGATGAAGACTTCATAATCGACCCACTTCGCATAGAGAGTGATATTCTCTGCCGGCATTGTTGTAAAAGAATACAATATGGAAAGTGTATCATCCGTATACCAGCCCACAAACGATTTTTCCGCCCATATCGGATCAGTAGGCGGGGCGACTTGCGTAGCAAAATCCTGTGTAATAGAATCAACATGGCTTCCGCCATTTGAATTGAAAGAAATTGTGTATTGATTCGGGATCCACTTCGCGTAAAGCGTCACATTTTCAGCTTTATCCCATATTCTGACCGCATTCCCCTGCGCATCTGTATATTGCGTTCCGGTACCCCCGATTCCGTCATACCAGCCGCCAAAAGTATATCCGACTTTTGAAATATCTGTCGGAAGAGTAAACTCGGAATCATATGTCAGATTGACAGAAATAATCGACGGCCGTTCCGTCATACCAATCGTTTTTCCGCCAGCCGAAGGCTGGACACCCGTTATGTAAACCGTTGTCCTGCCACTACTATTATAACCCGCCGGCCATACATAGTACAACGTACCGGCTGTAACAGAATATGTAATTTTAAAATTATTCCCGTTCCCTGAATCGTCATCGGATGCCAGTTGTATTTTATTACTACTGTATAAATATCCGTATGTATCACTCAATCCCCCATCGGAATAAATAGTGATCGTTCCGGAAACAAGAGGAATAAATGCGTAATAATATCTTGTACTGCTTCCTTTCGGAACAACACTGACCGAAAGAGACCCGTTATAAGGAATGACTCCCGAACCCGAATAAGAAATCCACTTTGCATATAATGTTATATCGGAAGTAACCTCGGCGGAAAAGTCAAAAAGTTCTTCTATATATCCGGCATTTTCTATTCCGCCGACATATAATCTACCACCATCAACAATGTAGTCCTGCCAATATGAACAAGATACATTCCTATACCAATTTAATGCGTCTTCCGGAACATAGACCTTGAATTCAGAATGATTCCATGTAGAACCAAACACATCATTGCCAACATTCGTGTTGGATGATAAGAAAATGACCGTGTTAAGATTAGGACATCCGGTTACACTATCGCCAAATGCCTGATATCCAATTGAAGTAACCCCTTCTCCAAAGATAACAACTTCAATATTTCTGTTCCCAATAAACGCACCGCTGGCAATCGGCCTATTCAAATACAATACTGTATCGACACAAGACCCGATACCTGTAATTATACCATTTGAAATACTTAATCCGCTCGATTCTTTGAGAGATTCTATTGTATTTACTCTTTTATACCAACCACCAAATACGTAACCATTTCGCGTAGGGACGTTTGGATATACTAACCCGGCTGTATTATTGACAATCTGCGAAGCCGGTGCAACTCCGGAAGCACCATTCAAATTAAAGGAAACTGTATATTCCTTTTCAACTTCTACAGAAGTTTGTGTTCCATCTAATGAAACTGTATAATTATTAGCACTCCATTGCGCATAAAGAATAACAATCCCATCTTGTTCCGAGGTAAGATTTATGACAGATCCCATATCGGCATAGTCCATGCCGCTACCATCCTGTTCCATATTCCAACCAATAAAAGTGTAACCTCTACGCACAAATACGTTTTCCGTCAAATTTTCGGCAGTCGCATAAGTTAGCAATTGATCATCCATTTCGCCGGATGTGTTCCCATTGCCATCGAACCTAACACTATAATTTATGCCGATCCACTGAGCGTAAAGTGTAATACTTGAAGTTTTATCCCACGACTTTACACTTGTCAAATCCACATCATAATACATTGTGCCATTATTCGGCGCATCAAAATATCCCGCAAATAAATAACCCGTTCTTGTCGGAACTCCATAGATTACAGGCATATCCGCATCATAAATTGCAGTCACGCTGTTCTGCGTCCCCGATCCACCATTATAGTTAAAATAAACAGTATACGACCTTGGTGTCCATTTAGCATACAAAGTCGCTGCTTCAGAACGATCCCATACATGCATACCATTCATAAACGCATCATAGTATTGCACACCGAGTCCATTAGGTTCGGAATAATATCCTCCGAAAAGATACCCCGTCTTGCTCGGCGAAGTCGCTCGCGGCATATTCTGATTGAACACCGCAGCTACACTTGAACTTCCTCCATTTCCGCCCTGTCTGTCAAAAGAAATTGTATATGTTCTACCATTCCAACGAGCATATAGGATAGTATCTTCTGCCTTATCCCACGTGCAGACACTTTGCATTAAAGCATTATAATATTCATTACCGTCCGCATCATAATACCCTGCAAAAGAATAACCGCTAATATCGGTCGGTGCAACAGCGGAAGGCATTTCAGCGTCAAACTTCACATATATACTGTCTGTACCGCCAGTTCCACCATTTTTATCAAAAGTTACTGTGTAAGTATTGGCCTCCCATTTTGCATAGAGATTTAATACAGATCCATTTGTTGTCAAAAGGTTCAAAACCTGCTGTCCGTCAGAATAGGCAATAAATGTTCCGTCGCTATCAAGCATCCACCCCTTAAATGTATAGCCTTCCAAAATATAAGCATTCTCGTTTAGTGTGGCAACAATATCATATGTCAGGTGCTGAACATCCATAGTTCCAACAGCCCGAACATGATTTTTATAGAACCTTACTGAATATATCGCCGCCGACCACTTCGCATAAAGCTCAATGTCTTCAATTTCTCCACCCGCTATATGTGTTACGCGTTTTTCGTCACTAAAATCCGCATCGGAATACCATCCGCCAAATACGTAACCATCCTTTACCGGGGAAAGCAAATTAATTGTAGGAGATTCGACAGTATAAACTTTCGGATTATCCGCGGAATTGATGCCGCCATTTAAATGATAAACTACAGTATAGTCTATCGCTTCCCAAACCGCAGTATATACTCTATCTCCAACACTATTTTTGCTGATAATAACATTTAATGCCACGCCGGAAATATCAGTCCCTGTCCAGCCGAGGAATTGATAACCATCCTTTGTCGGTGCATTCAGTAAGATATCTTCACTCTCTATTGTGTATGTTTTAGGATTAGCCTGTGCCTCGCCACCGCCAAGATTATACGTAATATGATAATTAATGGGCAACCATTGGGCATAAAGTTCAATATCTCCTGTCGAACCATTTGTTATCGTAGTAATCTTTGTTTCAGCTGAAAAATCAGCATTTGTATACCAACCACCAAAATCGTATCCTTGTCTCGTAGGATTTTTTAAATAAATATTTGCACTTTCGACAGAATACGCAGACGGATTTTCATCATTATTTATTCCTCCATTCAAATGATATTGAATGGAAAATCCGTCCAGTGTCCAGTTGGCGGTAAATCTCCTATTTCCAATGCTGTTCGCTTCAATTGATGCCTGAAGTGTAGGCTGAGAATTATCTTCACTCGTCCACCCAGTAAAAATATATCCAGGTTTACTCGGGTTTTGTAAAACGATTGTATCACTTTCCACGGTATATTCTGTAGGATTTGCATCTTCAAATATTCCGCCGTCAAGATCATATTCTATTCTGTAATTAATGGCTTTCCACCTTGCTGTTAATGTAATATCCTCGGTATATTTCCAAACTCCTTCCGTAACAAGTTCATCATCAAAATACCAACCTTCAAATTCATAACCACGTTTAGTTGGCTGAGCAAGCAAAAATTCAGAATCGTATACAACGTTTTCCGTTGAATTCTCTATATCTCCCCCTACCGTTTCATATGTTATCAGATAACTATTCGCCTTCCATGTTGCCGTTATAATTTTATTTTCAACGATAGGCTGTGAAAAATCATAATTCCACGAAACAAGAGTATATCCTTCCTTCGTTGTAATCGGTTCTTCAGCAAAGGAATCTTCCTCAATCTGTTGATTTTCAACAGCTATGCCTCCTGCTACATCAAAAATAACATTATAAACCGGTCTTCTTCTAATACGAAGCGTATATAACTGCGTATCACCATTTTCCGAAGTTACAAGAGCATAATATGTATTATCGCCAATGGCAAGTGTCGCGGTCTTGCTTGCGATTGTTTGATTTCCGTAAATATCCGATGAAAGACTCCAGCTACTGCGCGAATTAATCGTGACAAGAGGAGAAATCGAGAGGGTAGTCGTCTCGTTTGCAACCTTTAATGCGTATTCAAACTCACTCAATTGAGTAAAATCTTTAAAAGACGCTTCTGTCCCTTGAACAGAATCTTCTGTAATCCATTTTGCATAAACCGACATATTGCTGGACAAAGGAGCGTCCAACAAAGAACTTGCCGTGAATGGTTCTTTCCAAGAATCTTTATCCCAATACCACCCATCAAAAAGATATCCCTCTTTCTCAGGATCGTTGGGCATTTTTATAACTTCTTCCCCATTTGTGTTGATTGTTGCATATACTGCATCATCAACAATAAAATCGACCTTGAACTCTACTTTACCACAAGCCGCAAACAAAACAACTGCAGTTAAGAGTAGCAACAGCAGGGTGCTAATTTTTAAAGCAGAACGTTTCATTACAATTCTCCTTTCAAATTTAATGACGATTTGTCGTATGCAATGTTCACTGAATATCCCAATCAGTGTACAAATTGGTATGAGAAGTTCATGTAATAGTTCGGTAAAGCACAAAATTTAGAATAGTTTATGCCCAAATAAACTAAAACACTTGCTATTTTAACTAGTTGCTATTATAATATAGATAAGAAAAGTACACTGATTGGGATAATTGATGTACTTTTTTCCATCCGTCATAAAAGCTTTCCGATCCTGTTCATCATGTCCGCTTTATGCTCCATAAGGGCGTGAACGTAACGGTTGAGGGTAACGGTCGGGTTTTTATGCCCGAGTATCTCGGAGAGCGTTTTCACGTCCATACCGCATTCAAGGGCGCGGGTGGCAAACGTATGCCGTAAGGAATGAAATCCTTTGTGCGGAATTTTTAATTTTTTGAGGAGCAATTCAAAACTTCGCTGGTAGGAGCGGACGGATACGGGCTTTCCGTTTGCCGATACCACGAAGGGCGAATCGCTCTTTTTCTTTATGCCTTTGAGGAGCGGTAGCAACTGTTTCGGCAGCGGTATCACGCGGCGGGAAGTAGAGGTTTTTGGCTCGTCAATAATGAGCCCGTTCTTGCTGTCATGACAGGACTTGGAAACAGTCAGAACGCCCTTCGCAAAGTCAATGTCGCTCCATTGCAGGGCAATGAGTTCCCCAATACGAAGACCGCTGTATAGGCAGAGAAGAATGCCGTACAGCTTATCTTTCTTGCCGTTCAGATTGCTTGCTCGATTTGTTTCTGCTCGACGAGGCTAAAGCACTCCACCGGCTTTTCTGTAAGTTTCGGGCGTTTGAGTTTATCCGCCGTGTATACTTTTGTCAGTCCCAATAGGTGCGCCGTTTTGAGCGAACTCTGAATGACGGAGATAACGGCGTTTACGCTGTTGGCAGACAAACCTTTACCCGTCTTTCTGTTGCCGCTCTGCAGAAGCTCTGTTATAAACGATTGCAGGACAAGCGGAGACAGATCGTTCAGCTCTATGCTACCGATTTTGTCCTTGATATGCTGCTCTATGATGAGCCTGTACCGCTCGTAAGTCCGTACTTTTACGGACGGGCGGATATAGTTTTCCAGCCATTGATTGAGCCAATCTGTGTATATCATCTTTTGACCTGCCTTTCAATTTCACTCTGTTCCGGGACTTTTGTATTTTCCATACATGTCATTTCGTCCTCTTTATCCGACAATATACTGTCAAGCAATGCTGCACATAATAAATCCAGCAGGTCTTTCGGCATATCCT
>CALVHR010000045.1 GCA_944328495.1 uncultured Clostridia bacterium | reverse complement strand
TCTGCAAAAGAAAGAGAAAATATATTTGATATTCATTTGAAAAATAAAAATAGAGATGCAAAAGCATTAAATCTTGATATGAAAGAGCTTGTTAAGAAAACAGAAGGCTTTTCAGGCGCGGAAATTGAAGAAGTTGTAAATGAAGCATTATTCAATGCTTATGCAGAGAAACAACGAGATTTGCAAATGAACAATTTGCTTGAATGTATATCGGCAACATCTCCACTTTCAAGAACAATGGCAGAAACAATCTCAAATTTAAGAAAATGGGCTGAACAAAGAGCGAGAATGGCAAGCAATGAAAAGCCAGAAGAAGTTAAAGAGATGAGCGAGGATATACCAAAGTTACAACAAGAGTATAATAATCCATTTATAAGCAAGAGAAAAGATGATAGAAAATAAAATTATTGAAATAACTAAAGAAAATACATTTGATAGAGATTGGGCTATTTTCACACAAATAGAAAAAGAATTCAAAAGTGATGTTAATAGTCCTTCTATTCAAGAGATTGTAAACAAAATTACATTTGCAAGTCAGATTGATTTTATCCTATCTGATTGTGTTTTTCATAGAAGATTATACGAAGCGATTTTGTGGTCTTTTAATCAGGGTGGACTAATATTGAATTTAACATATAAAAATGATGAAATTTTATCTCAATTAAAAGGATTAAAATTTAATAAGTTAGAAAAAGATGATGATATATCAATAAATTATATGTGTATTAAAGGTAAAAAAGATGGCAAACAATATGAATTGGCATTTCTTTTAGAAGATAATATCATTAAATTAGATAGCCCTATAAATTTAAAAAAAGAAGATAGCAAACTAAACGATTTTCTAAATGGTTGCGAAATAATGTTTATTATTGATAATAAATATAACAATAAACATAATGATTTAATAGAGAAAGGTAAAGAAAAAAAACTTAATATTGCTTATATTATAAAAACACAAAATTTCAGTAAGGAAATTCATGATAAATTTAAAAATTTAAAAATCAATTTGCTTGTTTGCGATAGAATTAAACCAGCAATCATATTGTTGACTAAAACAAATAAGCTTTATTGCTTAAAATATTATAAAAATATAGAAATTTTATTTGAAATTGCCAATTTGGAACATTATGTTCAAGATAATTTATATTTTAATAATAAACAAAGCAGAAATATAAAAGAA
This sequence comes from uncultured Clostridia bacterium, assembly GCA_944328495.1. Taxonomy (GTDB): domain Bacteria; phylum Bacillota; class Clostridia; order Christensenellales; family Borkfalkiaceae; genus Borkfalkia. The sequence goes on along the minus strand of CALVHR010000045.1, from coordinate 1,968 downwards.
TTATCAAAAAATTTCTTATGTTTTAACAATAACAAAATTGAAAATTGTTTTATTAAAGAAGAAAAACAAATTTCTATTGAAATTTCAAGCCCAACAATGGAAGATTTTATAAATGAAAACTTTGATAAATCAACAACCGACAAACATAATGACTACTCTATGGAGTGTAAAGTCGTTAAGTATAGATTTGTTTTAAATCCACCTAGATTTAACTCTGAATATAAAATTTCAGGCGTATATGATGAAATAAAAAAAGTTGCAAAAAAAGTTGCAAAATTAAATAGCGATGTTTTAATAAAAATTAAAGATGATGTAACAAATTTAATAAGTGACACTTGGATAGAAAAAACGATAGATAATATTTTTAATATAAAAAATTTTATTTTAAATGTTGTTAGTAATTATGAATATAGTAATTTTGATAAATATTGCCAAAAAGCCATTGATGATTTAGAAACGAACAAGTCAAAAATGTTTGATAAAATATTTAACGTATATAAATCATTAAACAAAGGCGCAGAAGTTTTAAAATATTCAAAATTTGACGAAGAAATTGATGGTTATAGAAAGACAATCAAAGATAAAGAAAGACTTATTCAAGATAATATTGAAGTCTTATCAAATAAAAGGCGAATAGAAATATTGTCAAAAAAGATAGAAGACCTTGAATTATTAAAACAAAAATTTGAAAGTAAAGATGATGATAGAGATATAATGGTGCAAAATTCTTTTTGCTCTAATTACAACAAGTGGTTAAACAAACAACAAACAAGAGTTTTATATTCTGATAGTGTTACTAGCGTTGTAAAAAAAGATTTAAGCAAAGCGGAACATTTTGAAAATTTTTTGGAAAAGAATTTATATACTTTTAATGATTATTATGATAATTTTGTAAGTTTTTTAAAACAAATTATTAAATGTTTAGTATTTCCGCTTGAATACACTGTTTATGAAAAAAATAATCAAAACTTTATTGTTATAAATTCACTAGAAGAAAATGAAAGTGTAAAAAATATATGTAAAAAGTACAATCTTTTTACAGTTGCAAAGGAGTAATTATGAGTGCAGATTATGATGATGATGATGTTTGGGACGAACCTGTTATTGATGTTGTAACAGAGAATAAAATTATTGAATTAAATATTACTACTATATCTAAAACTGAATTAAAACAAATAAGAGAAATGGCCATATATGCAAGTAATCAAAAATTTCAGAAATTAAATATTATATTACAAAATATGAGTGTATATGTTTGTGATGACACATTATTAGTTAATGATAAATATAATATATGTCCAGAACTTATAAAAATTTCTAAAGCACTAGGATTGGATATAAAACTTATTGAATGTAATTTAAAAGGTAAAAGTTATATTATAAATGATAAATTAACTAATCTAATTAAAGCTATCGATAGCACATATAATTATGGGGAATGTGTTTCTAATATAAAAATAATTAAAGAAGTAAAAGAATTAATACAAAACAACAAATTTACATATAATACAAATTCAAGTTTAAGTAGATATTTACATGAGATTGTTAGAAATGGAAAGTTAACAATTGAAGGAACTCAAAAGATAATATCAACATATGAAGATGGAAGATTAATTGGGCAAGAGAAGCAAGATATAATATCTAACAAAGATGAAATTAACAAAACATTAACAAATTTTTTATTTGAAACAAGTGAAGTCTTAAAAACTGCTAATGACAATTTAAGAGATGGAACTGCAGAACTATTATATAGTAGAGCAAGGCAAATGGGATATGCTGTAGAAGAAAGTAGAAATGGAGATAAAATTGAACTTGTTCTTGTGAGGTATGAATAATGGCAGAAAAGAAAATCGTTGTTAAAATTGATAGTAAAGGCAATTTAAATGCTGAAACTTTTGGAATGTATGGGACAGAGTGTTTAGATGAACTTGATAAATTGTTGAAGAATATTGCAAGAAATGGAAAAAC
>CALVHR010000044.1 GCA_944328495.1 uncultured Clostridia bacterium | reverse complement strand
ACGTTTGCCGTAATGGAGTCGGGCACCTTGTAGGTGAGCATCACCATTTTGGGCAGCGCGGCATATGGATTTTCGCCCAAAGACTTGTCCCAATTCTCTTTTGCCGCCTGTTCGTCCGAATACGTCCAGTTGAACACCTGATCTTCCAGAAATTCACCCGAATTTAACGCACGGAATGGCGTGCCGGATAAATACAGATAGTGTGCCGACGTGATGGGCAGGAACGTTTCGTTTATGGCGTTGCCCGCTTCTTCGCGCTGGTACTTTTCAAGGTCGAAATCGTCGTTTTCTTCGTCGAACTTTTCAAACAGGTTTTTTGCGTTTTCGCGCCATGCGCCGAAGTGGTACTCATCGAATATAACGATGTCCCAATTCGTGGTATGGATAAATTCATTTTTCGCTTTAATGCCGCCCGCGTCGATCGTGCCGAGCAGATCCTGGAAGGAGCCGAACACGACGATGGGCTGCGTTTTGTCGCACGCGTCGTATTGTTCGTCCAGCTTTTTTGCATCGAACTTTGCTTCTTTGTTAGAAACGAATTGCCAGCCCTTGAAGTCCACATGGTGGGACAAATCTTCCTGCCAAGCCGATTCAACGGCTGGTTTGAACGTCAGCACAAGAATTTTTTTGAATCCCATCGCCTTGCAAAGCTCGTAGGTGGCAAACGTCTTTCCGAAACGCATTTTTGCGTTCCATAAAAACTTGGGCGGGCGCGCGGGGTCGTCGGCTTTTGCCTGTTCAAAATATGTTTTCGTCATATCCACGGCGGCTTTTTGCTCGTTGCGCATAGAAAAATTCCAAGTGCGCTGCCCCTCAAACCGTGTTTCCGTGCGCAGCTCTTCCACCGCCGTCAAGGCGTCCGTGAGCGTACAGCGGAACCACTCGTTTTTGTCCTCGCCTTCGTTGAGCTGCAAAAAGCCCTTGTGCCGCAGCAGCCTGTGTACGTCTTTATCCGTAAAGCAGGTGCCGTCCGGACGCATGGCAGATTCCTTGAATAAAATTTTGAAATTGATCGCCGCCGCATGCAACTGTTCGCGAATGCGCGTTTCCGTATCCTTCCTGTCCGTGTAGCCGATTTTGATATACCCGTCGTGATCTTTCAAATCGGGCAGAATATAGCCGTATATCGTCGGCACCACGGCGGGTCGGGTATATTGACCGCCGTGTGCGAGAAAAAATAAGTAAAAGCAGTTTTATTTGTATGCGGGGGCATGCGATCGGACAGATTGGTTGCAAATACTTGAAATTTGGCGGAAAAGTGTTATAATAGGGGACGCCGCAAAGAGCAGACGATTTGCGGCGGCAAAGGAGGATAAGGCGGCATGAATAACAACAAAGAACTGATCAGTGAGATCATCAAAGACATCAAACATGATATGTCGGATGAAGAGATATTGGCATTGCTGGCGGGGAGCAAAATTTCGGTCGATCCGGCGAAGGAAGCGAAAAAAGGTACATCTTTCGGCCAGCGCGCAGCGGATGCGATAGCCAAATTTGCGGGCAGCTGGGCATTTATCGGGGCGTTTGTCGGGGTTTTGCTATGTTGGATGATCCTCAACATATTGCTTGCGGCGAAAGCATTCGACCCTTATCCTTTTATTCTTCTCAACCTTGTTTTGTCCTGCGTTGCGGCGATTCAGGCGCCGCTGATCATGATGAGCCAGAACCGACAGGAAGAAAAGGACCGCCGCCGCGCCGAGAACGATTATAAAGTAAATCTGAAGACGGAGATCCTCATCGAAGACCTTTACAAAAAGGTAAACAGGATCCTTTCGCATCAGGAGAGCGTGCTTCGTCAGGCGGAAGGAAAGGATAAGGCTGCGGGGAAGGCGGAGACAGGCGCGTCCGCGCAAGGCAAAGGCAAGGGTACGCAGTAAAGCGCCGCCGCCCAAAAACGAAGGATGAGCCCGCGCTGCACGATCGTGCAGCGCGGGCTTTTAATTGCTTGCAAAATCCGCCCGTCGTACTGGTGGCTCCAACTAGGCTATACTGATAAGTAAAAGTTGAAAAGTAAAAGCCTTTGTGATATAATTTAAGTGTAAGTAGCAAATTAAGAATCATAAGAACCATGGAAGATTCTTCAAATAATTTAGCACATTGCTACTAGAAATGTAAGTGCCACATAGTATTCGCACAGAAATACACGCAAAAGTAATTTACAATAAAATCAAGTGGGTATCGGCAAATACTGAGGGATTTTTGTAATTGGAAATGAGTGAAAAGCATTGAAGCAGAGTCATGTTCTGACTATGTATATATGTTGGTGAAGATACCGACAAAATATTGCGTGTCGATGCTTATGGGGGGCCTAAAAGGAATGAGTACATTGATGATAATCGACAAGCGCGAGAACTTAGAACATAAATACAGAAGGCGGCAGTTTTGGGGTCAGGAGTATAATATGGATTAGGTAGGGAAAAACAAGAAGATCGCGGAATGCATACGAAATTAATTGGCCAAGAAATAGAGCATGCGCAGAAGGTAAATGTACGCGCTCAACATGGTTAAGACATTTTTACCGAAGCATTTTGTGAAGACAGTATCCTTTTTGACATATAGAGATAGGCATTTATAAAGAAGAGAGCTGACATTTAACCGCAGGGCAAGTTTGGATTTAATTGAAATCACAAAAAGTATTAGAAAAAGTCACTGGTTTAAGGAGTGGGCAGGGGCGAGGGAGGGGAGAAAGATTTGGCGGGATACCTGATATAAATCATTAAAATTGTTAAATAATTATTGACAGTCTGCATGTATTGATCTATAATTTTAATAAATGGAGCAACTTTAACGATAATTAGGTCAAACAAAACGACGGACAACGGAGTCTATATATTGAAAGGATTTGAAAAACAAAAAGAAAAGGAGAATCGGATGAGAAAATTATTCAAGGCAGTATTAGCTTTCTGTGCGATTACAACGTTGTTTGCGAGTATGGCGGTGTTTATTGCATGCGACGACGGAAAGAAGACGGACATTATAAAGTATGGTATAATAGTGGAGGGATGCGAGAACGGCACGATTATATCCAGCACTACGGAAGCGGAGGAAGGGATGTTGGTAATGATCACGGTAACGCCGGACAGCGGCTATAAACTCGGAGAGTTGCGGGTCGACGTTGAAGTGATGACGGTTATTGACAATACATATATTTTTGCTATGCCTGCCAAAGCAGTAACGGTAAGCGCCACTTTTGTGGAGGATGTCTATTCTGTTTTGGTAGATGAAGCGGGCAAGGGGACAGTATCGGTCAGTAAAACGAGTGCTGCGCCCGGTGAGGTGATTACGGTGACGGTAACGCCGGACAGTGGTTATAAACTCGGAGAGTTGCAGGTGGACGGTAAAGCGGTGATGGTCATGGGCAATACCTATACATTTACTATGCCCGCTAAAGCTGTAACGGTAAACGCCACTTTTGTGGAGGATGTCTATTCTGTTTTGGTAAACGAAGCGGGCAAGGGGACAGTATCGGTCAGTAAAACGAGTGCTGCGCCCGGTGAGGTGATTACGGTGACGGTAACGCCGGACAGCGGTTATAAGCTGAGCGAATTGAAGGTCGACGGTGAAGCGGTGACGGTAACCGACAATACATATACGTTCTCGATGCCGGCTAAAGATGTTACGGTCAACGGCACGTTTGTTGAGAATGTTTATGCTGTCCGCGTAGCCGGAGCGGAAAACGGGACGGTATCGGTCAGCAAGTCAAGCGCTGCACCGGGAGAAACGATCACGGTAACGGTGACGCCTGATTTCGGCTATGCTTTGGGAACGGTGACGGTGAACGGAGCGGCGGCGACGGTATCCGGCAATACGGCCACGTTTACGATGCCGGAGGCGGATGCGGAGATCGATGTGACATTTACAAGCGTAGCGATCACGGCAGAAGCTGTGCCGTCGGCGCGCGCGTTTGAGATCAGCGTGAAGGCGCTTGCGGGTGCCACGGCGAATTCGTACTGGACGGTTGC
>CALVHR010000043.1 GCA_944328495.1 uncultured Clostridia bacterium | reverse complement strand
TTCCAGAACATTCCGCGGTGACGGTAACTGTTTCGCAAATTGCTTTTCTTTTGCGCCGTATACGGATAATATCTCGGGATATCTCTGAAAAAGGTACAATTCCGCCGTAATTCCCTCGATACCGAACTCACATTTCTGCCGAGAAGTCTTGCGATTTCCCGATAACTTTTCCCTTTTACATAGTATTCTCGTAGACAACAGCGCTCTTCTATGGTAAAATGTTTGTAGTTCATACAGATCTCCTTGGCAAAATTTTGGTTTCGCAACTCTATTTTACCACAGATTTGTATGAACTCCTTTTTTTTCTTTACCTGTTGCACTTAATAGTATAATTCACCGCAAAGAAAAACCGCCCGCGGCGTCGCCGCGGGCGGTGATTTTTATACTTTTTACAACATTTTTCCTTTTTTGCGCTCATAGCGCACGAAAAGATAGGCGACGGCCGCTCCCACAAGGAACAGCACGATGCCGAGCGCGAGATCGATCGCGTCCACCCCGCCTGCCGCCCAGCTTTTATAGACGGCATACACGTCGGGATTGAAAAACATCGTTACGATGGAACCGAGCGAAAGCCCGCAGATCGCAAAGAAGGACGGCTTGCGGTATTTGCCCAAAAGGGCGGTGAGCGCTTTGGAGAAGCCGACGAGCCCCGCCAAAAAGCCGACGATCAGGCAGGCATACACGGCAAAGACCTGTACATTTTCCTGCCAGTACGAAAGGTGCACCGAATCCATGAGCGCGGTGTAGTAGCCCGCCATCATCAAAAGTGCGGACGCGCTCAGTCCCGGGACGATCTGCGTTACGGAAATCGCCGCGCCGAGCACAAAAAACAGAACGTAATGATACCACTGCAAATTCAAGAGGGTGTGCCCGCCCGTGACGCACAGTGCGGACACGCATCCGACGGTGATCGGCACGGCGAGCCCGATCAAAAACAATCCGATGCGAAAGGGAGTTTTCTTTTCGCCGCGGATCTCCCCCGAAACGGCGGGAAACGCACCCAGCATCAGACCCGCAAACAGCCCGATGACCACGAACGGCACGAGATCGATGAGCTTTTGCACCGCAAAGAACCCTGCCACGAACCCGACGGCAATGCCGATCGCGACGGGCAGCAAAAAGCGAATACATTTTCCGAATTTTCTGAGAATGTTGCCGAGGGCGTATAAAAGTTTATCGTACAGCTTGAAAATGATCGCTACGGTGGAACCGCTCACACCCGGAACGATGACCGCCAGACCGATGAAAAATCCCAAAAGTCCGCCCTTGCCGACCTCTTTTGCGTCCTTATAGCGCAGATCGGGGGCGAGCGCGCCCGCCTCTTTTACCGACGCTTCGTTTCCTTCGGGAAGAGTTTGCTCCGCCGCGCTTTTTTTATCGTCCTGCATATCCGCATTTTCGCGCATCTGCTCTTTTTCTTCCATGAATCTTCTCCGTCCAATTTTTATGAGATCGCGCGGATGCGCGCGGCGAGCGCTTCGGCAGAAAGCCCCAGCGTTTCCGCCTGTTCCTGCGCCGTTGCATGCGCGACGGGCACATTTTCGGCGCCGACAACGGTAAGATGCACGGACATCCCCTTCACCGCGTAATACTCGGCCACCGCACTTCCGAAGCCGCCCGAAGCGTACCCCTCTTCAAAGGTCAGAATCCTTTTCGCCGCGAGCGAATCCAACACCCTTTGATCCAGCGGTTTGACCGATCGGCAGTTGATGACTTTGCAATCCGTCCCCGAAAGCTCTTTGGCGCGCAGTGCGCGCGCCACGGCGCGGGCACCCGATGCCAAAACGACCGGTCCGTTCCCGTCCGATACCGTTTCCCACAGGGACGTATGCGAGATTTTGGTGACACTGCCCAATTCCTCCGCACTGCCGTTGGGGTAACGGATGAGCGCGGGAGCGCGCAGGGAGCGCGCAAAATCGAAGATGTCGGCAAGTTCGGCGCAGTCTTTGGGCGCAAACACCGAAAGATTGGGCACTGCGCGCATGGCGGAAAGTTCCAAAAGTCCCTGATGGGTCTTTCCGTCCGAACCGACCAGTCCTGCGCGGTCGACGCAAAACAGCACGGGCAGGTTTTGCAGGCATACGTCGTGCACGATCTGATCGTACGCGCGCTGCAAAAAGGTGGAATACACGCACACGACGGGCGAAAGCCCGCCTTTTGCCATGCCTGCCGCCATCGTGACGGCATATTCCTCGCAGATGCCCGCGTCGAACAGCCGCGCGGGGTACTTTTCGGCAAACTCTTTCAGCCCGACGCCGTCCGTCATTGCCGCCGTAACGGCGACGAGGGACGCATCCTGTTCCGCGCGGTCGAGCATCAGCCTGCCCAGCGCATCCGAAAAAGAATGCTCGCTCTTTTCAAAGTTGCGGCACACGCCGTGATAGGCGGCGGGTTCCGCCTCCGCAGGCTCATAGCCCTTCCCTTTTTTGGTGATGACGTGCAAAAGCACGGGTTCTTCGATCTTTTTGATGTCCGCGAGCACGCCCAGAAGTTCGCCCAGGTCATGCCCGTTGACAGGCCCCACGTATTTGAAGCCGCAGCGTTCGAAAAAGTAATTTTGGTTCAGCCAGCCCTTGATGCTGTATTTGAAGCGGCGCAGAGCCCGCCCGAACGAATTCGTTTCTTTAAAAGTGCGGCTCAAAAAAGAATTGAAGGTGCGGTACCGCTTTTTGACCGTACGTTTGGATATGGAACGGTACAGCGCCGAATGATTTTTATTGATGGACATCCCGTTGTCGTTGAGCACGACGAGAAAGTTTTTGGGTTTGTCTTCGGACGAAAACATCGCTTCCAGCGCCAGCCCGTTGCCCAGCGACGCATCGCCGATCAAGCTGACCACTTTGTAGTTTTCGCCGCGCAGATCGCGCGCGTTGCAAAGCCCGATGCCCGCCGCGACCGACGTGCCGCTGTGCCCCGCAATAAACGCATCGTGCTCGCTTTCGGCAGGATCGGGAAAACCGCTCGCGCCGCCCTTCCTTCGCAGGGTGGAAAGATCTCTGCCCGTAAGCAGTTTTTGCACGTAGCTTTGATGTCCTACGTCGAAAATGAGTTTATCCTGCGGAAAATCGAACACTTTATAAAGCGCGAGTGTCAGTTCCACCGCGCCCAGATTGGATGCAAGATGCCCGCCCGTCTCGCGTACCGCTCCGATCAGCTCTTCTCGGATGCGCTCGGCAAGCTGCGTCATCTGCTTTCTGTCCAGTTGTTTGAGTTCGTCCGCCAGCACCGTACCTTCGCTCCCCTGTCTTAATGTACTCGTTTTTCGGTTCGGTTATGTTTCTTCTTAAAATATTGTAATCAAAAATCTTTCTTTTGTCAAGGCAAATGCCATTTTCCTGCCGAACGGTTGCCTTTCCGATCATTTTTTGCTATACTTTTTCCAAATATTTGCGGAGATTTCATATGCCTTACATCGTCTATCTGAAAAAGGGAGAGGAAAAGCGCATCCTTGCGGGACACAGCTGGGTGTACGCCAACGAGGCCGCGCGCATCGAGGGCAAGGACAAAAACGGCTCGCTCGCCGAAGTGCGCGCCTTCGACGGCAAATTCATCGGCAAAGGCTACATCAACCACCTGTCCAAAATTCTCGTGCGCGTGTTTATCCGCGGCAGCGAAGAGGACGGCGAAACGCTGTACCGCGAGCGCATCGCACAGGCGTTCGCTCTTCGCGAAACCCTGTTTGCGGGAACGGATACCGATTGCTATCGCCTCGTGTTTGCGGAAGCGGACGACCTGCCCGCCCTGATCATCGACAAATACGCCGACTATTTCGTGCTCGAATGCCTGTCTTTGGGCGTCGATCAGCGCAAAAAAATCATTGCGGACGCGCTCGTTTCTCTGTTTTCGCCCAAGGGCATCTATATGCGCGGCGACGTGGCGGTGCGCGCCAAAGAAGGGCTCCCCCTCGAAAGCGAAGTGCTCTTCGGCGAGATCCCCGACGGCATCCTCGTGCGCGAAAACGGGCTGACCATGCGCGTGGACGTGAAAAACGGTCAAAAAACGGGGTATTTTCTCGATCAGAAAGAAAACCGCTTTGCGGTGCGGCGTTACTGCCGCGGCGCCGACGTTTTGGACTGCTTTTGCAACAGCGGCGGTTTTTCGCTCAACGCCGCCACGGCGGCAAAAAGCGTGACTGCGCTGGATATCTCCCGCTTTGCGCTGGACAACGTGGAAGAAAATGCGCGGCTCAACGGCTTTTCCAACATCCGCACCGAATGCGCCGACGTCTTCGACGCCCTCCGCCGTTACCGCACCGAAGGAAAAACCTTCGATACGATCGTTCTCGACCCGCCCGCCTTTTGCAAGAGCGCGGCGGAAGTCAAAGACGCTTTCCGCGGTTACAAAGATATCAACATTTCCGCCATGCGGATCGTGAAAAAGGGCGGTTTTCTCATTACCTGCTCCTGTTCGCACTACATGACCTTGCCGCTGTTTGAAAAGATGCTGCGCGAAAGCGCACAAAACTGCGGAAGACAGGTCAAAGTGCTCGAAACGCGAGTACAGGCGCCCGATCATCCCGCCCTTCTCGCCGCCGAGGAGACAAGCTATCTTAAAGTGTTTGTGTTGCAGGTAAATTGATTCTCACTTTTTGTTTCAAGCTGATGAAACAAAAAGTCGAGAGTTGAGGGCTCTGCCCTCGCCGTGCGATCATTGGGGGCACACCTATTACAAAATCGCACGGCTTCACCCGCTGAGGCGCTCACGCGCAAATTGAGTGCGCTTGCAAAAAGTGTGATTTTTGCGCGCGCGGAAAAAATTTTTCTCGCGAAATTCTCGGTTATTTGATTCTCACTTTTTGTTTCAAGCTGATGAAACAAAAAGTCGAGAGTTGAGGGCTCTGCCCTCGCCGTGCGATCAT
>CALVHR010000042.1 GCA_944328495.1 uncultured Clostridia bacterium | reverse complement strand
TTTTGCATTACCAAACTCCGCAAGATTTGTTTGAACTAAATCTCTCCTACTGTTGCACTTAACTTGACAATTCATCGTCTGTGAAAAATCGTGAAGAGCAGAGCGTCTTTTGCCGTAAATCGGCAAAAGACGCTCTGCTCTTAAATATCGGAATTTGTATCGATCAAATTTATGCTGCGATATATTCGGATATATCGTCCGGCGCAATGACGGATTCATCGCTCAACAGAACCCAACTTGAATAATCAACGTCCATCGACATATTCATAGAAAACGCCATAGTCTCTTCGGATCCTAAATTTAAAGAAAAATCTTTGAGTTCTACGTCAAATACACCGCCATAACCGGTAACCATTCCCGTCGTCTTGTTAAACGAAAGATAATAATCTACCGTTTTAAAATCCATCGAACTTACAATGTCTGCTACAACATCTGTTGTGATCATGCTGTTCCCGCTGAATGAGGATTGAAGGTAAGCTGCCCCGTCTATACTGAATTTCACCTTTGTTTCAGCTGCGTCGCTGTCATCTATGTACACCTTTGCTCCTGAAAAAGCAAACATTTCATCAATAAAACTCTTGACATTTTCCGCAGGCGATTCCATTTCCAGCGTGGTACCGGAAAGCATGGTAGAAAGCGCTTCATCGATCGCTTCACCAAGCACTCCATCGACGCCGAACTTATATTTGCCGGAAAGATTGATTCCCGAGTCCTGCCCAAACGATGCATCAATCGACCCGTCAAAATACAGATCTGCCGCGTTTCCGTAAATATTGCCCTTCATCGCAGTTTGACTCTGCCCCGATTCGGCAAAATTTGAAAGGTTAAAATTAAAGTCAAATTTTCCGCCGTATGCGTAATCCAGCTTATCGCCTGCCTTTGCCATAGAAAAATTCATATCGATATTGGCATCCGTATTTGCAGTCAGGTTCATTGAGTTTTCGCCAACAGACATAGACATCTGCATATCATTCTTGCCTTTGGTGATCATATGCAGCCCGTAACTCCAATCCGAAGCAGATGTATCCCCGGCATATGACGAAGAAAACCCGCGCACTGTAGTTTTTAAAGATTCGATCTCTTCCGCCGAGGCTTCTTTGTTGAACTTTCCGTCAATATAAATCTTACTTTCTCCGCAACCGGCAAGCAACGCAAAGGAAGATACCACCATAGCGGCGCCAAGTACCGCTGCTAAAACTTTTTTCATAACGCCCCCCTTTTTTCTTCAATTGTACCATCGAATATGCAGTTTGTCAAGACCGTTGTGAAATCTCTTCTCTTTCTTGTTTTTTCTGATCAGCTCGGCTCGCAACATTTTCTTCGGCAAGGAGAATAATATATGACTCCACATTCAAACCGTTGACGATCATTGCGATCTCGATCAACGGAAGCATGATCAGTGTCCCGATCACTTTTCCCGTCAAAAATACGATGCCGCCATACACAACTGACATGATCACAAGGACGATCGCGTATCCCGCATACATAGCCAACAAATTTTTTACACTGACAACTTCACGAATCCGCATCTTTTTCAGTCCATGGATAAGATAGCTTTCCAACAGGCTGACAAATCCGAAAAGGAGAGCAAATACGCCAACTGTAATAAACGCTCCCGGTTTCCAAAGAGAAAAAAGAAAAGTACTGAAACTTGCGACACCTGCCAGTAACACGCCTTCAATGACCGTTGCCAATATACTTTTCCAAATGGAACGACGTGCGATCTCCCGACGAATCAGACTCTTTGTCACCCAATAACCGACCACAACACCCGACACTAAAAAGGCAAACAATATCCATACGCTTGCAAGAGTCTGACCAATCAAATCGGAAGTTGCAATCGAAACGCTCTCCACATACCCCTCTGCATCTCCCGTAAATCTTGCAAACATCTGATTGAGGGTATTTTCCAACCAATCGGTTGACAAGATATATTTTACGGCATCATAAAGATTCGGGGGAAGTTTATCCATCTCCTGCACAAATTCATTCTGAAAAGTCTCCGCGTTGATGCCGGCTCTTTCAATCACGTCGCCGATCTTGCCGAAAAACGCCGTAAAAGCTGCATCCATATGGAAAAATATAATTGCGCAAGCGATCGCAAAAAAGAAAAACATCACCCCCAAAGGCGTAAAATAATACTTCAAATTTTTAAAAAAATTCCGTATCGCGTTGCGGATCATATAACCCTCTTCCCCTGTATTTCTATATAATGTTGTATCCCCAGATGAATCTTTTCCTCTCGCGTATGAAAATCTTAGCTATTGCGCATAATGCAATCAACATTGAAAGCGGAGGATCTTCGGCTATGTCAAAAAAGAAAAACCACAAAGTAAAGACGCTTACAGACGAACAGTACAATCAGTATCTGATGGCACTCAAAGATGAACGTCCCACGATGCTCGTTGATAAAGACGGCAATCTTACACCCCAAAAATAATCCGATCTCTGCCGAGCGTATATGCGCCCGGCAGTTTTCGTAATTCGCTCATTCAGATTTTGCAAACTGAGAATTGTATAAATTATAATAAAAGCCTTTCTTTTCCATCAGTTCCGCATGCGTGCCTTGCTCAATGATCGATCCGTGATTCATTACAAGGATCACGTCCGCATCCAGAATAGTCGAAAGCCTGTGCGCCACAATAAACGAAGTCCTTCCCTGCATGATCTTTTTAAACGCTTTCTGAATGCGAAGTTCTGTCATTGTATCGATATTCGAGGTTGCCTCATCCAATATCAGCATGGGAGGATCGGCGAGCATAACGCGGGCAATACACAATAGCTGACGTTCACCCTGTGACACGTTGATATTCGAAGATAAAACGGTATCATACCCGTCCGGCATGTTGCGTATAAAGAAATCGCAATATGCCGCTTTTGCCGCAGCTTCAATCTGCTCGCGCGTTGCATTTCCTTTTCCGTAAGCGATATTCCACGCCACCGTTTCTCCGGCAAGAAAACTTTCCTGCAAAACCATCCCGAACATTCCCCGATATTCGTCCAGAGGAATATCGCGAATATTAACTCCGTCCACAAAAATGTTCCCTTCATTCAGATCGTAGAAGCGCATCAAAAGATTGATCAGCGTCGTTTTTCCGCACCCCGTCGGACCGACAATGGCGATCTTGCTCCCGGCTTTGACATCCAAATTAAAATTCTCTATCAGTTTTTGGCCGGGCTCATAAGAAAAACGTGCATTTTCAATGCGAATATCTCCGCGGACCTTTTCAATATGTTTATTTCCGCCGCGCTCTTCCGCAGGCTCGTCAATGACCTCAAATACACGCTCCGCAGACGCAAACGCGTTTTGCATCTGCGTAATGACGTTGGACACCTCATTAAACGGCTTCGTGTACTGATTCGCATAACTCAAAAACACCGAAAGCATACCCACGGTAAATCCGCTCAAAGTAAGCGCACCCAAAACAAGTTGTCCTCCCGAACGGACACTCAAAATACAAAAGATTGCACCGAGTACCCCGACCACGGCATAGATAATTGCATTGACAAACCGTGTACTCGGGTTGGTAAGCGCAGAATAATATTGCGCGCGCCAACCGATCTCATACAATTCCCGATCGATCTTTTCAAACTTTTCACAAGAATATTTTTCTTCATTAAAAAGAATGACGGCTTTCTGTCCCCCGATCATCTCTTTCGCATGTGCAGCCAACTCGCCTTGTACTTTCACTTGTTTACTGAAACTTTTAAATGTCCGTTTCGTAATAAATGCAGCGACGAATAAAGACAACGGCGTAAGGATCACAACAACCAGTGCAATAACATAATTGATCACAAACATTACTACAAGTGTAGCAAGAATAGTCATTACACCCGTAAACAGCTGTGAAGCCCCCTGTAACAGCCCGTCCGAAATAATATCGACGTCATTGACAATGCGCGCCATCACATCGCCCTGCGCATGAGAATCAACGTACTTCACACGCGCTTCCGTCACCGCAAAAAACGCTTCGCGGCGAAGATCGCGCACCAGTTTATAACATAGCGAATTGACACAGTTGCCCAACAATTTCTGTGAAAGAGCTGCGAGTAAAACGCACGCTGCAAATCCCGCAACCATGCGGTAAACCTGTGCAAATTCAACCGCTCCCTCACCGATCATATGATCGATCGCTCTGCCATACAACACCGGTCCCAGCAAAACAAACCCTACATATAAAATACTGAACACAAACGCACCCAAGACATATGCTTTGTAAGGCCTGACATATCGCAGTAAGCGGCCGGCTATATTTCGTTTCAATGATTTGGTCTGTTTCATTCTGCCGCCCTCGCTTGCGAATCACATATCTCCCTGTACAGCGAACAATCTGCGTACAGCTGTTCGTGCGTACCGCATCCTGCGATCGCTCCGTCTTCCATCGCAAAAATAATATCTGCGCCGCGAATCGACGAAACGCGCTGAGACACGATGATCGTCGTTACATCTTTAAGCGCGGCTATATTCGCACGTACTTTTGCATCAGTTGCAAAGTCAAGCGCCGAACAACTGTCATCAAGAATAAGAATGCGCGGATGCGCCACCACGGCACGCGCAATTGTCAGGCGCTGTCGCTGCCCGCCCGAAAAATTACGGCCGCCCTCCGTTACCGCTTGATCCAAGCCTCCCTTTTCTTTGACAAAATCATAAGCACAGGCAACGCGCAACGCTTCTTCATATTGCTCATCCGTTGCCTTGTCATTGCCCCAGAATAAATTTGAACGAACCGTCCCTGAAAACAAAGACGCGTTCTGCGGCACAACGCCGAACAGAAAACGCAGTTCCCGCACGGGATACTCACGCACATCATGCCCAAATACTTTAACGCTGCCGGATCCGGCATCGTACAAGCGCGGCAATAGGTTGATCAACGTCGATTTTCCGCTGCCCGTTCCGCCTATAATACCTACGGTTGCGCCTGCGGGAATTTTTAAATTGATGTTTCGCAACGTATTTTGCCCTTTTTCCGCGTACGAAAAACAAACATCAGCCATCTCGACCGCAGGAGCCGAGAAATCACACTGCGCGTTTCCGCCCTCATCAATGGAAGACTGCAAATCAAATACTTCACTTACGCGATTCATGGATGCATGTGCTTTCGTGAACAATGAAACAAGGTTGGAAATCACGATCATTGCATTCAGTATCTGCATCATGTAGTTGATCACCGCAATGATCTCACCGTTTGTCAGCACCCCCGTATTCACTTTAAACCCGCTCCAAAGAAGAATCAGCGCTACACTGAAATTTACGATCGCGTAAGTAAGCGGATTTAAAAAAGCCGAAATCTTGCCGATCCTGAGCGAATTGTCCAACA
Organism: uncultured Clostridia bacterium; assembly: GCA_944328495.1. Lineage (GTDB taxonomy): Bacteria > Bacillota > Clostridia > Christensenellales > Borkfalkiaceae > Borkfalkia. Next base: position 4,597 of record CALVHR010000042.1, on the reverse strand, counting down.
TATCTTCCGCAGCGGCATCAAAACGCGCCCGCTCTTTATTGCGGCTGCGAAACGCGCGCACTACGCGAGCACCTTCAAGATTTTCTCCCGCAATTTGCGAAAGTCTGTCCAATTTTTTTTGATTTTTGGAATAATAGGGAACGGTACGGCGCATTATCATCCATAATACAAGGGCAACAATGACCGCAGCCGCCGTTACGACCAATCCGATCTGCCAATCAATAAGCAGGCACAAAATAACCGATCCGGCAGCAATAAAAGGCGCCCGCACGACGAGGCGGATAATCATTGCGACGCCGCTTTGCATCTGGTTTACGTCATTGACCGTACGCGTAACGAGCGAAGCGCTTCCGATCTTATCCAATTCGCGATAAGAGAGTGTGTTTATATGTGAAAACAGCGCATTGCGCACATTTGTGCCGAATCCTTGTGACGCGATCGAGGCGCTCCTCTGGCAATACAATGCACAAAGAAAACCGACCGCCCCCATTGCCAACATTACGGCACCGCCCCACAAGACATACGCCGTATCTTCGTTCGCAACACCTACGTCGATAATCCTTGCCATAACCAAAGGGACCAGCAGTTCGAGCACAGCCTCAAACCACTTTGACAGCGTGCCGAAAATACATCTCCATTTATACTCTTTTAAGTACTTAAAATACCGCCGCATGAATGATACTCTCGCTAAAAAAAATGTTTTCTATTATTATAAACGAGAAACGAGAAGGAAGCAAGCAAATCACACCTTTTTACAAAATTGCTTCCGTCTAAAAATGCGGATGGCCTTTCAGCAAAAAACAGAATGCCGCAATGCAAAAAAGAGCGCCCTTAAGCGCTCTTTTTTGATCTGTAAGATTTACAATAAAATACAAAGAACCCCGCCCTTGCCTTCATTGACGATGCGCGTTACGGCTTTCCGCAATTTTCCGCGCGCTTCCTCCGGAATCGTTTTTTCGTTGAGACCTTCTTTGACCATGTCTTTAAAGCTCTTTCCGAACATATCCGTATTCCACAGCGCTTCCGGATCGCGTTCATAATTTTCTACGATTCCCTTTGCTATTTCTTCACTGCGCGGCGCATCCCCCGTAACGGGACTGACTTCGCTGTGAATATCCACTTTGATGATATGATACGCGGACGCATCCGCGCTGAGTTTTACACCACACTTCGCCCCCTTGCGCACGAGTTCGGGCGCACGAAGTTCCATATCCGAATCGCAAGGCTGCACAATCCCGTATCCCAGTTCGTCGGCTGCCCGCAAAGCGCCGCGGAATTTATCATAAAAATACTTGGATTCCCTGAGTGCGCGTACATACGCCATCAATTGCAGCTCACCTTCGATCTGTGCGCCGCATTCCTCCGAAAGGACTTTATAAAACAGTCCGTCGCGCGAAGCAAAACGATAGCGAGCCATCCCAGTATTCGCATCGATTTCGCTTGTTTCGCAATAAATCTCTCCGTCCGCGAACGCTTTTTCCAAAAGCGAACAATCCTTTACGCAGCGGATGTTCGGCGACACCTCCCGTACTTTTTCCAAAATCTGCGCCACAATCTTATTGTCCGAGGGCAAAACGCTCATCCATGCAGGCAGAAAAATTTCCAATCCCGCAACGGGAAACGCAAGCAACAATGCTTCCGACAAGCGCGAATAATCATCGTTCCCGCCCGCACAATTTGCGGAAACAACACTTACACCGTATTTTTCTTCCAATCCGCCGCGCAGCGCCTCGCACCCGTCGGACGCAGGATCTGCGCTATTGATCAGCAAAACAAAAGTACGACCGACACTTTTCAACGACTGTACCGTTTCTTCTTCCGCAACCACGCATTCGCTTCGTGCACGCCCAAAACTGCCGTCCGAAGTCACAAGCACAATTACGTTTGCCGACAAATCTTTCTCTGCCGGTTTACACTCATGCAATTCAAGTTCCAATGAAACATCATTGATGAGCCCCTTCGCACTCTGCCCGTCCTCCGACAATTCCAAACCGTTTGCCCGAGCCATATCACGCACAAACGTACTTTTACCGCAGCCGTCGGCGCCCATAACTGCAATCGAACATTTCCCGCCCGTACGAGCGGCAATACTCTCAAACACTTCCTTTTCCATAAAAAAACAGCCTCCCATATACCAAATGCCGGGTACACGGAAGCTGTTTCTTTTTGAGCCCCCGTATCCGCCTGTTACAATTAAGTATATGAGGGCTCAGTTACAAAAATGACGCATATAAGCAAAAGTTTAAGAATCCTTTTTGCCGTGTGAAAGTTTTCGCACCGATGTGTGATGTTCTTCACCGCAAAGAAGAGCCAATATGTTTTTGCGGTGAGCGAACCAAGTAAGGAAACAATCGAATAAAATCAACATAAACAAAACGATCACGTACCCGTTCGCAAGTTCGCCTGCATAGCGAAAATAAAAGACAAACATCTGCACTGCCGCAAGCAATGATACTCCCAACAACGAACCCATCGAGCCCCACTCGCTCGCCCAAATGTAGAAAAGGGTAAGAAGCAAAATAGCAAGGACGATAAAAATCATCCACCATGCTTCGCAACACAAGGCAAACGCATACATACCAAGCGTAGAGGCGATACCCTTACCGCCTTTGAAATGCATCGTTATCGGATAGATATGACCGACGATTACCGATACCCCGCAAACGTAACGGGCCAGATCAGAAACATAAACATTTGTACCGGCAAACACCTGTCCTCGGAACACAAAATACGCGATCAAAAGCGGTACTCCTCCCTTGATCATGTCCAAAAACAGGGTAAGAGCGCCGATCTTCAAGCCGAACTGACGGCTCATATTCATCGTTCCCGGATTACCGCTGCCCATTCTGCGCACATCTTTGTGTTTGATTTTCGATATAAGTAACGCAAAATTAAAACAGCCGACAAAATAAGACACAACCGCCATCACGATAAACCAATACCAGATATCGATCAGATTCACTTCTGTCATAAACCGCTCCTTTTTCCCTATGCGGACTGCTTTTTACATCATGCCTGTTTCATTTTCGCCGCGGTTGCGCGTCACGATCCTGATCGGCGTACCCGAAAAATCAAACGACCTCCGCAAAACATTTTCCAAATAACGCCGATAGGAAAAATGCATCAGCGCTTCGTCGTTGACGAACAAAACAAATGTAGGCGGACACACGGACGGCTGCGAACAATAATAAATGCGGAGCCGTTTTCCGTTCACCGATGCGGGTTCGTTGGTACGCACCGCATCCAAAATCAGATCGTTGAGCGTACCCGTCGAGACGCGGCGATTCGCGTTTGCAAACACTTTCTGCGCCATCAAAAGAACCTTCTCGGCGCGTTGTCCCGTCTTTGCCGAAATATACACCGATTGATAATAATCCATAAAACTCAGATCGGCTTTCAGCTTTTGCTCAAACTTATTGATCGTATTCGTATCCTTCTCGATCAGATCCCACTTATTCATCACGATCACAGAAGGTTTCCCCTGCTCATGCACGTATCCGATGATCTTGACATCCTGCTCGGTCAGCCCTTCCGCGGCATCCACGACAAGCAGACAAACATCGGCACGGCGCACGGCATCAAATGCTCGCAGAACGCTGTAATATTCTACATCATCCGAAACGCTTCTCTTTTTACGTATCCCGGCAGTGTCGATGATCATGTATTTTTTTCCGTCACACTCAAAAGGGGTGTCGATCGCATCGCGCGTCGTTCCTGCTATGTTTGTGACGATGGAACGCTCAAAACCCAAAAGTCTGTTGACCAAAGAACTTTTTCCGGCATTGGGCTTTCCGACGACTGCAATTTTTAACCGATCCGGATCTTCCTCTTCGCCGCCGTCAAAATATGAAACAGCCTCATCCAATACGTCGCCGATCCCTTGCGAATGCTCCGCAGAAACCGCAAACGGTTCACCTAAACCAAGCGCATAATATTCAAATAATTTATCCGGGGAAAAATTGTCCACTTTGTTCACGACAAGAATGACCGGCTTTTTACTGCGCCGCAGTTTTTCCGCCACATCGTAATCGGACGCAGTCAGCTCTTCCTTTCCGTCGACCATTAAAAGAATAACCTGCGCCATATCGATAGCGGTATCCGCCTGACGCAAAATTTCTTTCCACATCGTATCCTCGGAATTGAGCTCTATCCCTCCCGTATCCACGATCGTGAATTTTTTCCCGCGCCATACGGCATCGGCATACAGACGGTCGCGCGTGACCCCCGGCCTGTTTTCGGTAATGGATATCTTCCTTCCTGCTATTTTATTAAATAATGTGGACTTGCCGACGTTCGGTCTTCCCACAATCGCTACCAGCGGATTTGCCATACACACTCCTTTTGTTTTATTATAACCGATTCACTTATTTTTGTAAAGAAAAAAGCGGCCCGCTCAATTGATATGCACCCCAAAAGTTGGACAACTTTTGGAGGTGCATATTTTTATGTCAAGAGGAAAGGAATTTAATACAAAGTACTCGCCAGAATTCAAGATAGCTGTTATAATGGATATGCGTGAAAACCATTTGAGTTACAGGGAAACAGCTCGCAAATATGGACTTGTGAAAAACTCTATGGGCGGAGCGATGAAAACTCT
>CALVHR010000041.1 GCA_944328495.1 uncultured Clostridia bacterium | reverse complement strand
TTCGCTATCTGTTCGGGAGACCATGTCTGCGATAATTTCTCGTCTATGTATTCCAATACTTCTTGTTTCCAGAACATGCCGCGGTGGCGGTAACTGTTTCGCAAGTTGCTTTTCTTTTGCGCCGTATACGGATAATATCTCGGGATATCTCTGAAAAAGGTACAATTCCGCCTCAGTTCCCGTGATATCGAACTTACGTTCCTGCCAAGTAATTTTGCAATTTCTCTATAACTTTTTCCTTTAACATAGTATTCTCGTAGACAACAGCGCTCTTCTATGGTAAAATGTTTGTAGTTCATACAGATCTCCTTGGCAAAATTTTGGTTTCGCAACTCTATTTTACCACAGATTTGTATGAACTCCTTTTTTTTCTTTACCTGTTGCACTTAATAGTATAATTCACCTTACAATAAAAAAGCGCCTGCCGGATCACGGCAGGCGCTTTAATTGGTATCAAATTATTTGATGCTGAACTCTTCAAAGTGGCGGCATCCGAGTTTTTCCGCAACGCCCGACACGGGCGCAACGTAATCGCACGCCTGCAACAAAAGAGTGCGCACTTTGTCGATCTTGTATGTCGGATAGGTTTCGTGGCCGGGATTGAAATAGAAGATCTTGCCCCTGCCGCGATGGAAGACGCACCCGCCGCGGAACACTTCGCCGCCGCGGAACCAGCCGATATAGACGAGCTCGTCGGGCGTAGGGATGTCGAACGGTTCCCCGTACATTTCCTCGTGCTCCACGTCGATGTATTCGCCGAGCCCCCGCGCGATGGGATGATCGGGCATCACGCACCACAGACGTTCTTTCTCGCCGACCTCGCGCCACGCGAGCGAACAAGTCGTACCCAACAGCCGTTTGAACGGCTTGGAGTCGTGCGCGGAATGCAGAAACACAATACCCATGCCGCGCTGCACGCGGTACGCGATCTTATCGACGAGCGCATCGTCCACGGCGCCGTGGTACCAGTGCCCCCACCAGAACATGACGTCGGTCTTTTCCAGAATTTCATCGGTCAGACCGTGCACTCCCTGTTCGTCCGCGCGGATCAGGGTCACGTTTTTGTCTTTCGCCTTTAAAAGCTCTGCGATGCAAACGCCCAGTCCTTCGGGATATGCCGTTTTCCCCTCTTCGGAGTCCATGGAAGCATTATGTTCGCAAACAACCGTAACTTTCATAAAAAGCACCCTCCTCAGTCAAAATAATAAGGTTTTCCCGATTTATCGGATTCGTAGATCCCTTCGAGAATGTGGGTCACGACCGCCGCCTGATCCGCAGTGACGTACAATTTCCCCTTGCCCTGAATGGCGTTCGTAAAGCAAGCGGATTCGAGATCTTCGGGTTTGCCGCCGCTCCCTTCGAAGAAGGCGACTTCGCCGGCAGAAAGGTCGGGCTTGATCATGACCTGTTTGCCTTCCATGACGGTGTTGATGCGGAGCCCGTCCAGCATGTCCGCGCCCGCCTTTTCGCCGCAAATGGTCGTGATCGCCTCGCGCGGATCCGCCATGTTCAGCGCCCAGCTGGATTTGAGGTAAATGACTGCCCCGTTCTTCATGACGACAAACCCGAACGCGCAGTCTTCCGCCGTGAAGCGCTCAGTATCCCAGTCGCCCCAGATGTTGCCCGTTTCGGTCTTCTTGTTGAGTTTGTGGAAAGTCCTGCCGACGCAGTACGCGGGTTCGTAGTTGTTCATCGCGAACAGCGTCAGATCGAGCGCGTGCGTGCCGATATCGATCAGCGGGCCGCCTCCCTGTTTTTCCTGGTCGATAAACACGCCCCAGGTAGGAACCGCACGGCGGCGGATCGCAATGGCTTCCGCATAGTACACTTCGCCGAAATAATCTTTGTCCGCGAGTTTTTTCAGATACAGAGAGTCGGGACGGAAGCGGTTCTGGTACCCGATCGTGAGCACTTTGCCCGCCTTGTCGCGCGCTTCGAGCATCTTTTTCGCCTCGGCATAATTCATAGCCATCGGCTTTTCGCACAGAACGTGTTTGCCCGCGTTCAGCGCCGCGACCGTGATCTCACAGTGCGAGCAGTTGGGCGTTAAAACGAGCACCGCATCGATGCTCTTATCTTTGAGCAATTCTTTATAATCGGTATAGACGGCGCTGCCCTTCGTGCCGTACTCTTTTTGCGCCTTGACCGCGCGCTCCTCGATAATGTCGCAGAACGCGACAAGTTCGGACGCAGGGTTGCGCGACTCCGCGGGCAAATGTTTCCCGTTCGCGATGCCGCCGCAGCCGATGACACCCATTCTGATCTTTTTCATGGCGATTCCTCCGTTATTTTGCCAATTTTTTCATATTTTCCAAGCTGCGCCTGAGATATTCTTCCTCGCCGCAGGGATATTTTTCCACTTCCAGCACCGCCCATTCGATGCCGAGTTGCTTCATTTGAGCAAACACACCGCCCATGTCCACGATCCCCTCGCCGACAACGGGCTGCGCATCCTCGCGCGGGTTTTTCCCCGCTTCTTTGATATGTACCATCGCGAGCCTCTCACCCAGCTTTTGCATATATCGGACGGGACTCAGTCCCGCAACCGTCAGCCAGAATACGTCCGGCTCCGCTTTGAGCGCAGGCTGTGCCGCAAAGAGCTGTTCCAGTCTGTCTTTACCGTCTTCAAATTCATGCGCGTGGTTGTGATACCCCAGCACCACGCCGCGCTTTTTAAGCTCCGACTCCGCTTTTTGTATGCGCACGCCGAGATCGGCAAATTTTTCGGGCTCATCAAACACATCCTTGCTTTCCCAAGGGATGAACACGTATTTGATACCCAAAAGATCGATGTACGGCAGCGACTCTTCGATCGCGTTTGTGCCGATATGCGCCGAAACGGGATCAAGATGATATTTTTTGACCAGAGCAAGCATTTCCTCGGGAGTTTTGCCGTAGAATCCCGCAAACTCCACGCCGTCATAGCCCGCTTCGGATACCATGCGCAAAATTTCTTCCGCACCCTTTTTCTCCGCGGTCTCGCGCAGACTGTATAACTGTACGCCGAATTTCATAGCCGCTCCTTTATGCCCACCACATGTTAGTATTGTCCTGCGTGATGACGCATTCTTTTAAGAACGCGATCGCCTTTTCCAGGCCTTCCTTCGGAGACATCAGCCCGTCCTCGTGCTCAATGGATACGGAATCGTCGTAACCCATGATTTTCAGCATGGAAATGATCTGTTTCCAAAGATCGGTGCTGTGCCCGTAGCCGAGTGTACGGAAGATCCACGAACGATGCGCCGCGTCGGTGAAGGACTTCGTATCCAGCACGCCGTTTTCGCGAACATTGTGTTCGATCATCTGCGTGTCTTTCGCATGGAAGTAATGGATCGCTTTCTTCTCCCCGAGTACGCGGATGACTTCGAGAATATCCATGCCCTGCCAGAAAAGGTGGGACGGGTCGATGTTCGCGCCGATCATATCGCTGCCGACTTCCTCGCGAAGCCGCAGGCAGGTCGCGGGATTGTACACGCAAAAACCGGGATGCATTTCGAGGGCGATGCGCTTTACGCCGTTGTCCGCCGCAAATTTGACCGCCTTTTTCCAGTACGGAACGAGCACCTCGTTCCACTGCCATTCCAACGCCTTGGGATAATCGGGCGGCCACGCACAGGTGATCCAGGACGGCGCTTTCGCGTCCTTGTCCGATCCCGGGCACCCCGAGAACGTAACCAGTCTGTCCACGCCGATCTGCCCCGCAAGCACGCATGCCGCTTCGAAGTCCGCTTCGAACGCCGCCGCCGTCGCCTTGTCGGGATGCACGCAGTTTCCGTGCACCGAAAGTGCCGAAATCCCCATACCGTTGCGCTTAAAAGTGTCCAACAGCGCCTCACGCGCCTTCTTGTCCTTGCTCAGGACGAGCGCGTCCGCGTGCGCTTTTCCGGGATATCCGCCGACGCCGAGTTCAAACTCGTCCACGCCCAGCCCCGAAAGATATTTCAGGCTCTCGTCCAGGCTGTAATCGCCGAGGATCCCGCTCACTACACTGATCTTCATGATTTCCTCCGAAATTGCTGTTTCTTATCCGATCTCAATGTTGCGAGATCAGAGTATTTCCTTGATCACGACGTTTTCGCGCGCCGATCGCTCCGCCGCTTCCATGAGGCGGAACACGCGCAAAACTTCGTCCTTGCGGATGGCAAGCGCCTGCACGCCCGCGCACGCACCCGCAAAATTTTTATAGAACGCGAACGGCTCCGCATGCACCACGGGCAGAGGCAGGCGCTCCACCGAAGAGTGGCTGCGCTGCGCCATCGTGCGCGTAAAACCGTTGCCCGCGCGAATGCCGACGAGGTTCTTGTCCACACGTTCCAAAACGCGCGTCATCCCGCCCGAAAGATCCCAATCTTCCACGACCGCCGTGCCGTCGATGCCGTACACCATCCACCGCGGAAGATGACGGAAACAGTCGGTCGCAACCACGACGCGGTATTGCACACCGTTTTCGAAATTGACCAAAAGATCGCACCCGTCGTCCACTTCCTCGCCGTAAATAAAGCTGTAATCGCAATACAGGCTCGTAACGCGCGAATCGATCATCTGCAACATCTGATCGATGAGATGCACGCCCCAGTCCAGCATCATGCCGCCGCCCTGTGCGCGCACTTTGCGCCAATCGCCCGGAATCCCGTTGCACCCCACCACGCGCGATTCGATCTTATATACATCTCCGATGTCGCCGCGTTTGATAATGTTGCGCACGGTCAGATAATCGTCGTCCCAGCGGCGGTTCTGGTGCACCGTAAATACCACGCCCGCTTTTTCGGCGGCGGCATACATCTGTTCCGCCTCCGTACTGGAAAGCGCGATCGGCTTTTCGCAAATAATATTTTTCCCCGCCGCAGCCGCCGCAAGAACATACGGCAGATGCACGTCGTTGGGAGTTGCGATCAGCACCGCGTTCACCTCTTTGTCCGCCCAGATCTCTTCGGGCGAAGCATACGCGCGGATGCCGCGCTCGTTCGCGAGCGCGACGCGCGCGGGATCGATGTCGTAGATCCCTGCGAGTTCGATAGAAAATTCAAATTTTTGCTCTGCATATTTTTGCAGACACTCGGCATGATAACCGCCCATGCCGCCGTAACCGATAATAACGAGCTTCATACTTTCCTCCGCTTTTGAGTACATTCCGATACGAGGATATCATACCACTGAATATTGCGGATTTCGTCGCATTATTCCATATAAATCTGCCAAAAATTGACATCCGCCCAAAATTCGGCGATCAAGGTAACGATAGTGTGCGCACGGCACGTTCAAACGGCGGCGGCGCCCCGAGTTTTCGGGGCGCCGCCGCTGTTGCCGTGACCATCATACGATCTTGATCGTGTATCCTTCCGTGGAAAATTCAAAGTCCTGCTCTTCGTACGAAAAATCCGCATACGCCGTTAAAATATATTCGCCCGCAGGCATTTCCGCCGTACTCCACACAACGTTCCGCTCGAACGTTCCCTTCCCCATTCTTTCGTGTATGCCGACAGCCGAAAACGCTGGCCCGTACGATTCGCCGTCAGCGCCGCGCAGACCCCACGTGAGCATCGATTCGATCCCCTCGCCGCAGCCGTGAAAAACGTACATCGACCTGCCGCTGTTGTTTTCAAAAACAATGGTAAAACAAAGATCTTCCCCCTGCGCGATCTCCTGCTTTTCGATTGCGAGCGCCAGCGAAAAATCTTCCTTTTGCGGCGTAAACGAACACGCGCAGGCCGCAAACAACAAACATACGGACAGCATCGCAAACAGTTTTTTCATAATCTTCCCCTCCCCCGTCTGCATTATATCACAGAACTCCGCCTTTTTCAACCCCTCCCTGAAAAAAGCAAGAATTGCAACACAAATAAGCCATATTTAATATTGTATCTTAATTTTTTCTCTGTTATAATATTTGCGAACGTATAAAACAGCGTTCCATGTATAATCAAGGATTTTACAAAACAGGAGGAACAATATGCATTTCAGGCTGAAACGTGCCGAAAAGCGGAGGATCGTGACCTTAGCGGTTTCCCTTCTCCTTATTTTCGGGCTTTTGTTCGGGATCGTGCCGGTATTTGCGGCGACCTCGATCGGAAGCGTTACTTCGCAATCGGAGGAAGGAAACGTGTTGATCTTCAATTGTGATTCCAACCAGGTAAAAGTAGAGCTGTGCACGGCGCGCACGGTGCGCGTGCAGCTTTCGAGAGACGGAGCAAACGGCTACCGCCCCGAGAGCGAGCTTTACTATATGGTGCAAAAGAACGAATGGCCCGACGTCGATCATACGACGCAGGATAACGGCGATTACATTTCGGTCACAACGAGCGCCATGGAGATCCGCATCCAAAAATCCCCTCTTCGCATCGGCATGTACGATCTTTCGGGGAATGTGATCAGCAAAGACACGGACGGCACGGGCATGTACTGGAACGGGAATACCGTGGGTGTCAAAAAGGAAGAGAGCTCCGTAAATGCCGGCGGTATTTTCGGATTCGGTTCAGGCGATCACGGCAGGCGGAGCGAGCTCAACCGCTATAACGATGATTTTGACGAATTTTCGATGACGCACGGCAGACTGATCGCACCCTTCTTCATGAGCACGGTCGGCTACGGGATCTTCCTCAACACCATTGAAGAAAACACCAAGTTTTTCAAGCGCGGCGGCGGTTTTGAAACGGAAGGATACCTCGATTATTTCTTCATGTACGGGCCCGATTTCAAGACCATCGAGAACGAATACGCGGAGATCACGGGCCGCATGGAGATGTACGGAAAATGGGCAAACGGGTTCATGCTCTCCAAATACGGCAACGACAACGCGACGCAGAACGAATTCTATGAATGGATCGACTGGTTCCGCGACAACGATATGCCCCTCGACAGCTACGTATTCGACTACGGCTGGCGCGGCGACGTGAACGACGACGCGCTGGGCGGACAGCTCGGTGCGGGGCAGAAATTCGGGATGCAGCAATGGAGCAATGACATATCCAAATTTTACAATATCGACGAAATGTTTGCCTATGCAGAGGAGATGGGCGTGCACGTAGGGCTTCACAACAACTACGGTACGTACATCCGCTATGACAGCGACGAAGAATGGGTGCAGTCGTATATGGATGTTGTCGAAGCGGGACACGGGGACTGGTTCTGGCCGGACGAATTCGACGTACTGCACGTCAACGACCCCAACTATGATCCCGCCGAAGCAAATGCGGCGCCCGTGCTTTCGGCAAAAGGCGCCTATGAAGCGTGGACCGACAGCGACGTTGTCGATTCCCGCCCCATGTTCATGACGCGCGGAAGCTACGCAGGGCAGCATTATGCGACCGCATGGTCGGGCGACGTAAACAACACTTCTGAAGAATTGACCTACCAGATCGGATACAGCCTCGACGCAGGTTTGGTCGGATACTGGGCGGTTTCCAACGATCTGGGCGGATTTATGGGCAGGCCGTCCGATGAACTCTACACGCGCTGGGTCGCCGAATTCGGCGCATGGAGCGGGATCATGCGCACGCACGGGCATGACGGCAGAGAGCCTTGGACGTATAACCAAACCGCGCAGGATACCCTGAAATCCAATTTGCAGACCCGCTATTCGCTGTACCCGTATCTCTACACCACTTCATGGCAAGGTTACAGCACGGGCGTGCCGATGATGCGCGCAATGATCTTTGAAGACGGAAGCCAATATAATCCGGACGCATGGGATCTGAACAAACAATATTATTTCGGAGACTGGTTCCTCGTTGCGCCCGCAGCGGACACGTATGACACCGTTGTCGAAGTGTGGCTGCCCGCAAACACGACCTGGTACGATTATTCCACGGGCGAACGCTACGAAGGCGGTGCAAACGGCAAAACCATAACCGTTGCGGCGGCGCTGGAAGAGATCCCCGTCTTTGTCAAGGCGGGCGCGATCGTGCCGATGGGGCCGGACATCGAATATGCGGACGAAAAGCCGCTCGATCCCCTTACCCTCGACATTTATCCTTCGGGCACGAGCTCGTACACGCTCTATGAAGACGACGGCGAGACCCGCCAATACATCACGCAAAACGCATACACCACGACCACCTATACCTGCATCGAAGACGGCAGCAACGTAATCACTTTTAATATAGGTGCAAGGCAGAACCACAATGAGCAGATTACCGATTACATGCCCGAATCGCGCTCGTACAACTTGCAGTTCAACCACATCGCGGACATCGTATCGGTTACGATGAACACTTCCGTCGTACCGCAAGTCGATTCCATGTCTGCGTACAACAGCGCGGCGTCCGCATATTATCTGGACGAAGAAAACGACATCCTCTACGTCCGCTTGCCCGACACGGCGCGGGAAATGAATATCGTTATCACCACCGAAACGGGCGTCAACGAGCCCGCGGAAGGGCCCGACAGCGAGGGCGTTCCCCCGCAGCGTATTTCCGACGGAGACAAATATGAACTCGAAAATGCGGAGATGAACGCCGTTACGGACGGTCAGGTCATCATCGATACCGAATGGAAGGGCTATTCGGGTTCGGGGTATGCCAAAGGCTTCAAAGCCGAGGGCGACTCTCTGACCTTTACGGTCAACGTTGTGCGCGACGGGACGTACGATCTCGTTCTCAACGTCAACAACGGCAAGAAAAACGATCCCGTTTACGACAGTTCGCCGCGAACGGGCGGGCTGTACATCGACGACGGCGCGGCGATCCCGCTATCCTTTGCCATTACGGATGCTTGGGGCAATTCCTCCAAACAGGGCGTGTGGGTAAAATATACCCTGCCCGACATCGTCTTGACGGCGGGTCAGCATACGATCACCATCCGCGCGGAGGGAGAGAACCCCGGAAACTTCAATCTCGACTACCTGCAATTCAACAGGCACGATACCTCTACCGACGCATTTTCGCAAATCGAAGCGGAAAACGCTTACTTCTTCGCGGAAGGAATTGAGCAAAACGCGGAAAGCATCACCGCAACGGCTGACGGAGCATACGCGCAATTCAACGAACTGCGCGGGGACAATAAGGGCGCGATCACCCTCCGCGTAAAGAGTTCGACGGGCGGAAGCATCATCGTCTACGAAAACGGCGTCGGCGATAAGACGCTGGCGACCATTTCCCTGCCGAGCGACGGAGAATGGCACGAAATCACCGTCGACTGTCTGGATACCGACGCGACCGACAGCAATATTTATATCGCTTTCCGCGCCCTCGAAGACCAGACGCTGAACGCATCGCTTGATTGGTTCCGATTCGTGCGCAAGGTCGATGCATTCGGTACCATAAACGCCGTGGACGCGGCGGAAACGGAAAGCGAGATCAAGGTCAATTCGACCTATCTCGGCAACATTTACGACGGACGCTGGGCAAAATTCGAAGACCTCGATTTCGGTGACGGCGGCCTGCGCTCGCTGATTTTGTCCGTTTCCTCCCACCCTGCCGCGCGCAAGGGCGGTATCCTTTCCGTCTATGCCGACGCCATGACTGCCGAAAATAAATTCGGCGAAGTTACGATCACCGATACGGGAAGCTGGAACACACGACAGACCTTTATCGGCGACTGCGACGAGATCACCGGGATACACGACGTGTATTTCGTGTTCAATACAGATTCCAAACAGGCGATCTGTGACTTCTATACTTTTGAATTCTCCGTGCATACCCTGACGGTGCAGTCTTCGATCTCCAGCGTTGACGGGCTGGGTTCGACTTCGGTCTCCATCAGCAACAATATGGCGGAACCCGGCGATACCGTCACCTTCCTCGTCACCCGCCCCTCCGGCGGATATGCGATCGAGTCGGTCGATGTCAAAACAAAGAACGGATCTTCCGTCGCTTTGACAACAGTCATCGAAAATTCCACTTATTCCTTCGTTTTGCCGAGCGAAACACCCGTCACCATCGAAGTGTACCTCGGTCACAACACCCCTTCCGTCGGAGACAATACCCTCCTCGAACTGGAAGACGGCGCAGGCGATTCGGACGGAGGAAAACTGCGCGTCGATACCGAGTGGGCCGGCTTTACGGGTACAGGGTACGTCGCAGGATTCAAAACGACCGACAATTACGTTCAGATGCGCGTGCGCGTCGAAAAAGAAGGCGTATACATTCTTACCCTTCGCGGCGCCGCAGGCAAAAAGAACTCGTCTGCTTATGACAGCACTCCCCGTACGGGCGCACTGTATATCGACGGTACAAAGGCAGAAGACTTCGCCCTCGCCATTCAGGACAGCTGGGGTACATGGATCGAATACGATTTCGAACCCGTAGCGCTGACCGCAGGCGAACATGTCTTCACAATTTGTTCCGAAGGGAATAAAAACCCGGGCAACTTCAACCTGGACAGCCTTACCGTAACGCGCACGGGCGGCGACGTCCCCGCACAGGACAAGAGCTCGCTGGAAATGCTCATCGATCAGGTCGAAGCGCTCAGCGCCGACGACTACACCGCCGACAGCTGGCAGGCCCTGCAAGATAAACTTGATGAAGCAAAAGCGGTTCTTGCAAGTGAAACGGCGACACAGGACGAGGTGGATGCGATCACGACACAGCTCCGCGCGGCAAAGAACGCTCTCGTGGAAGCGGACGACCCCGCCGGCCCGTCTGACACCTCCGATCCCGACAACTCCGACGGATCGGAAAATTCGGGCGATACAGGAAACACGCAGACACAAGAACCTGCGGGCGGTTGCAGCGGAACGGCTCTCGGAAGCGGCGCTGCGGGTGCACTGGCTTTGATCGGCGCGGCGGCGATCGTCCTTTCGCGCAGGAAAAAGCAAGACTGATAAAATCATTCAGACCACATTAATCCTTCATATCAATAAGAGGGGCGGGCATCGTAAGATGCCCGCCCCTCTTTATCTTTATGGTGAATTATACTATTAAGTGCAACAGGTAAAGAAAAAAAAGGAGTTCATACAAATCTGTGGTAAAATAGAGTTGCGAAACCAAAATTTTGCCAAGGAGATCTGTATGAACTACAAACATTTTACCATAGAAGAGCGCTGTTGTCTACGAGAATACTATGTAAAAGGGAAAAGTTATCGGGAAATCGCAAGACTTCTCGGCAGAAATGTGAGTTCGGTTTCCAGAGAATTGCGGCGGAACTGTACCTTTTTCAGAGATATTCCCAGATATTATCCGTATACGGCGCAAAAGAAAAGCAACTTGCGAAACAGTTACCGTCACCGCGGAATGTTCTGGAAACAAGAAGTATTGGAATACATAGACGAGAAATTATCGCA
>CALVHR010000040.1 GCA_944328495.1 uncultured Clostridia bacterium | reverse complement strand
TCTCATCATCTCCTTCTAATACAGTCATATTATATCATACAGAAACAAGTAATTCAAGCTGTTAATTTATTTTTACTGCTTTAAATAAAAAATAAATCCGAACCAATCGGTTGTTACCAAAAGGTTCGGATTATTTTGACTTGGTGGAGATGATCAGACTCGAACTGACTACCTATACGTTGCGAACGTATCGCTCTACCGGGTGAGCTACATCCCCATAGATTGTTATGTGCTGAATGCTCTAATAGTATATAGCAATTCTAAAATTTTTTCAATCGTTTTTGACCCGAAAAAGATAAATTTTACAAATTTTTTTGCAATCGACGGATGGAGACATTATTTGTTTGCGCCGTATCGTACTTGACAGTTGGCTGTCATTTGATTATAATATTTAAAAAAGATCGTGATATTGCCGTAAGATATTCATTGCGGCAAGGGGGCTTATGGAGAAGATCAGCAATGTAGCGGTACTTATTGACGCAGAAAACGTACCTTCCAGCGGTGCCAAGCAGATTTTTGATGAGGCATCGAATTATGGCAATATTCTTGTGAAGCGCATATTTGCCGACTGGTCAAAGACTTCAGTGAAGGGATGGAAGGAGGAAGTGAACCGATATTCCATGACCGCCGAACAGCAATTTGAAGTGCAGGCGCGCAAGAACACGACAGATATTGCTCTGATCATACAGGCGCTCATTATACTTTTTGAAAAGGATGTGGACGTATTTTGCATAGCGGCGGGGGATTCCGATTACACTCGTCTTGTGCGTGAGTTGCGTGAGCGCGACAAAACGGTGATCGGACTGGGCGGGCGCAATGTCAACCAAAGTTATGTGAATGCGTTCAATGAATTTATATATCTTGACGGCGGGCAGGAGATCAAACCGAATGAAAAGAAGCCTGCGGCGGGTAAAAACAAGGCGCAGCCTCTTCCCGCAGCGTTGCCGGCGGAGCAGGAAATTCTTGACAACAAACGAAAGAGCGATCTGCACAACATTATAGATCGCCTGATCGATAACAACGGGAAGGCATTTTTTGCGCAGATATCGTCGGAGATGAAACAGAAATATTCCGACTTTATCCCGAAGAATTTCGGGTGCAATTCGTTTAAAAAAATGATGGAAAAGCTGATGCCGTATTTAAAAAAATACAGTATCGGTACAGCGCCGGACGGGACGAGTATGTATTTGTACCGACGCGAGAAAAAATGAGAGGCAGGTGACGGCAGGTGTCGGAAGCGGATCTTTACAAACTGTTTTCGGCGTATGACGGAGAGGCAGATCTTTCCGATTTTACGCCGGATGAGCTGCAAGCGCTTTTGAAGGAATTACAGGAAACGCCGCAGACGGAGAAATCTTTTAAAGAGAAATATTTTGAATATTACGATGATGTCAAGAGCAAGTCATTGAAAAAACAGGATTGGTAAAAGAATGCGGCGTACCTAAAAGTGCGCCGCATTCTTTTTGCCGAGCAAAAATCACAAGTACAACGGCGAGCGGGTAGCAAAATGCGGAAAAACCGAATTTCAGCACAAAGCCGACACGGGAGATGAAATTTTATCAAAAACATTGAATATTGCTTTTTGAAAGCAATTTTTTATAGTTTTTTAGCAATTGAATTAAGGAAAATACCAATTTGTTAATTTATACTAGAAACATAAAACCGATAAACAGGGGGATTTCGATGAACAAATTACTGAGCAAAACGAAATGGGTGTTGATTGGCGTATTGGCTTTTGTGATGCTGGTGACGTTGGCCTTGACGGTCGTGCGGCCCAAGGCGGAAGAGAATGCGGAAACGGGAGGGCAGACGGTTTCTTTGTCGCAGATGGTTGCAGGTGTTTTGGGGGCGGGCACAGGTGATGACGGATATTATTCGCAGACTGTATCCGGAGCATTGTTCGATTATGCGATCGGCTATGGCGGATTGGACGAGGAAGGGGCAATGCAGTTCAACCCTTATGAAATAAACAATGGCGGACTTCGCACTGCGGCTGTATATAATGCGCAAAATTACCAAAGCTCTGTTCTTTTGTCGGCGGGCACAGGCCGTGCAAGCAATTTTGCAATGATCGGGGAAGAATATATCGGCGGGCAGTATGGTGCGGTGGCAAAGCTGACGGCAAAGGATAATCTGCGTATCAGCATCAGCAACGGTGCACGGGAAGGCAATGAATCAAATCTGAATGTGGGTATCTATACGCAAGAGGGCGCGGCGATCACGACGGTAGCGACGATCCCTGTAGGGAAGTCGGTTGCCGTCAACGATTTGGGCGGCACCTTGTATGTTGAATCGGGTAATACTTTATATTATGTTTTCTATACGGATGCTTTCCAAGGCGAAAGCATAAAGTTTGCCAGGACCTTTTATTCAGCGATTTGGCCCACTTTTGCTGCCGAAGTGAGCGCTCCGATCCCCGTGATCCGGGCGGAGTCGGATAAGGATTCGATCACAGCCGGAGAACAGATCACGCTTACGTGGTCGGCGACCGACGACGCACAAGTCAGCGTGTCATATACAAAAGACGTTGCGGGACGGAAATTATGATTTTGATCTGCACGGTTTCGTTCATTTTGTCATATTTTTGTGAAATTTTGATACTATTATGAAATCTTGCGGATCGCTTTCTCTGCGTTTGACTTTTGATAAGAGATGCGCTATCATAGAATTAATTAAGTGCTTAACTATTGATTTCGGGAGAAGCGTGTAACATGGATGCGGACTTATTTTTGCGCGAAATATACCGGATCGGGAAGCGGCTGGAAGAAATGAGGGCTTTCAATAAAAAGCTTTCGTTCAACCACACCGAAATACAGGCGATCAATGAGATCTCGGCGGCAAAGCGTGAGGGACGCAGGATGAGATCCTGTGAATTATCCGACGTTTTGGGTATATCGAGGTCGGCGGTATCGCAGATGCTGAACAAACTGGAGCGAAAGGGGATTGTGCGGCGGGAAGCGGACGAACAGGATCGGAAAGCCGCATATATCGAGCTGTGTGAAGAGGCGGCGAAAGCTTGCGATGAGGTGAAAGGGCGCGTTGCGCTGTTTCTTAAAAAGCTGACCGATCGGCTCGGGCAGGATGCGCCCGATGAGTTTTTTGACCGTACAAATCGCTTTGCGGATGCGTGCGGGGAAGTGTTTCGTGAAATGACAAAGGCGGACGGTTGCTGTGTGGCAGCGGTTTTGGCTCACGGAGAAAAGGAGTAGATCATGGCAAAAGCAATTTTACAGTTAAAAGAGATCACGAAAGATTACAAAGTGGCGGATACTTCGGTGCATGCGCTGAAAGGGATATCGCTGGCATTTCGGGCAAAGGAATTCGTATCGGTGTTGGGGCCTTCGGGTTGCGGTAAAACGACGCTTTTGAATATTATCGGCGGTTTGGACCAATATACGAGCGGCGATCTTGTGATCAAGGGAGTTTCGACCAAAGATTACAAAGACGGAGACTGGGATGCGTACCGCAATCACAGCATCGGGTTTGTGTTTCAGAGTTACAATCTGATCCCGCACCAAACGGTTTTGGGGAATGTGGAGCTGGCTCTCACGCTTTCGGGCGTATCGCCGCAGGAGAGAAAGAGGCGGGCGGAGCAGGCTCTGGAACGCGTGGGCCTGGGCAAGGAACTGAACAAAAAGCCCAATCAGCTTTCGGGCGGGCAGATGCAGCGAGTTGCGATCGCGCGTGCGCTCGTCAATAATCCGGAGATCCTGCTTGCGGATGAACCGACGGGTGCGCTGGATACCGAAACGAGCGTGCAGATCATGGATCTGATCAAAGAAATTGCGGGCGAGCGGCTCGTCATTATGGTCACGCACAATCCCGAGCTTGCAAAGAGGTATTCTACGCGTATCGTCGAGCTCAAAGACGGGTTGGTCGTAGGGGATTCCGATCCCTTTGAAATTTCCGAATGTGACAAAAATCCCGAAGACGTATCGGAGAAAACTGATAAAAAAACAAAAAAGGCGAAGCAGAAAAAGACGAGTATGTCATTTTGGACGGCGTTTTTGCTTTCGGGAAGGAATCTTCTGACCAAAAAAGGCAGGACGGCAGTCACATCGATCGCGGGCAGTATCGGCATCATATCGGTATGCCTTGTCCTGGCTCTTTCCACAGGTTTTTCCAATTATATCGCCAAGACCGAGGAAGATATGCTGTCCTATTATCCCGTCGAAATTTCCGAAACCTCGCTGGATATGACGAAGGCAATGACGAGCTTTATGAGCGGCGAAGGCGACGATCTGCAAGTGGATAAGATCGAAGATAAAGTATATGTGAATTCTTTTCTTTCGCAGTTGGCGCAGGGGATGATGACGTCCAACGATCTGAGTTCGGCAAACACTGCGAATATGGGCGGATCGCAGATGACGTATCTGCAATACATTGAAAACATGCCCGAAAATTTATACAATGCGATCGTTTACGGGTACGGCGTGAGCCTCACGAACAATCTGTTCACGAACGTATCCATCGGCTCGGAGCAGACGGGATTCGAATTGCCGGAGATGAGCATGTCGCTCGGTTCCATACGCGAATATTACACGTATATCCTTACGGAAATGGCGACCGAATACGCATCGATGACGCAGTTTGTGCATTATTTTACCAACGTAGTCAATGTGATGCCCGGCACGTCCGATTTTTCCGATGAGAGTTACGGGGAATATGTCCTCAAACAGTACGATCTGATCGGGGAATTTCCTTCCGCGGCAAATCAGGCGGTGTTGGTGATCGGCGATGAAAACGACATGACCGACCTCACCCTTGCACAGCTGGGCTTTTTGAACGAACAGGATTTTCTTGATCTGTTTCTCAATGCGCAAGACGGATCGGACGGGGAAGATGTGATCAGCTTTCCGTTTTATGACACGACGGATGAGAACGGAAACTTTGTGGAAGGCGTGATCGGGCATACGTATACGCTGTATTATAACGATGCAGTGTACACGTCTTCTTCTGTGCCGGGTTATGAATACATGTATCAGGGGTACAAAGAGGCGTCGGATACTCCTGTTTCGGCAGAAGACGGGATCGAGATCGAAGTGGTGGGACTGTTGCGTCTCAAAGACGGGCTGACGTACGGCTGTCTGGAATCGGGGCTGAATCTTACCGAAAAACTCATTCAGGATTATATTGCCGTCAATATGCAATCGGATATCGTGCGCTATTTAAACGAAACCGAAAATGTTTCCGTTACCACGACAGCGGGCGCGATCACGATCGCAAATTATCTGGCGGGACAGCAGGATCCTTCCAGATTGCAGGTCACACCCGTATTCGGCACAAGTTCGGATGGCGGATATACTTCGGTCGAATCGGTCGTCCGTTCTCTCGGCGGAGACAATACCCCGAATTTCCTCTCCATTTATGCCCGTGATTTTGATACAAAAGAGGAAATGCTCGCCTATTTGGACGCGTGGAACAGTGCGGTGGAGGCAGAGCGTACTGCTTATTTTGAGGCAAACGGCGAATATACGGGCTATGCCGGTCCGACAGAAGTTTCTTATACGGATACGGTGGGCATCCTGATGGGAATGGTGCAGACCATACTCGATGCGATCACGTATGTTCTGATTGCCTTTACGGGTATATCCCTCATAGTTTCGACGGTCATGATCGGGGTTATTACCTATGTTTCGGTGGTGGAACGAACCAAAGAGATCGGTATATTGCGTTCGATCGGAGCGCGCAAAAAGGATATCAAGCATGTCTTTAATGCCGAGACATTCATTATAGGGCTTTGTTCGGGGTTGATCGGCGTGGGGATCGCTTATATTTTGCAGGTGATCATCAATCTGGTCCTTACTCCTCTTACGGGAATTTCGGGCTTGGCGGCTCTTCCTTTGGTCGGGGCATTCATTATGATCGTGATCAGCGTCGTTTTGACGCTGATTTCCGGGCTTGTCCCTGCATCTGCCGCGGCAAAGCGCGATCCGGTGGTTGCCTTGCGGACGGAATAATCGCAGGCTCTGTGCAAAAAATTTTACGGGCGCGCCGCAGCGGCGCGCCCGTTTTTGTTTGCGGACAAGGAGCATATCGAAAAGATGTCGGCAAGCTTTGCAAATCCCCGTTGCCGCAGGTATAATAGAGTTACGGAAAAGCGGCCGCCGCGGCGGCCGCTTTTCATACAGATTTTCGGGGAGGACTGAAAATGATTTATTTTGCGGATGCTTCGGGCGCGGTGGCGCGCTGCGTGCCCGAACGCGTGTTTCAGGGCTCTGCGGAGGGCAGCCGGATCTATCTGGTCGCGCCTTTTTCGCAGAGCGAAACGGTTTCCGTGTCCTTTCGTCTGCCGGACGGGGCTTCGACGCGGCCCTACCTTCTCAGCTATGAGGGGAAATTGGACGG
Organism: uncultured Clostridia bacterium; assembly: GCA_944328495.1. Taxonomy (GTDB): domain Bacteria; phylum Bacillota; class Clostridia; order Christensenellales; family Borkfalkiaceae; genus Borkfalkia. The sequence goes on along the minus strand of CALVHR010000040.1, from coordinate 5,317 downwards.
TATGACGGATGAACAGGGAACGCCGTTGCATGGTTGGAGTTTGCTTTTGCCTGCCGCAGTTACGGCGGATTTCGGGACGGTTTCCGTGCAGTTTTACTGCAATGCAAGCGGTATCGCGACGGAAGCGGTGCAATTTACGGTGGAGCGCGGAGTGCGGCGCGAATTGCCCGAAGTTCCGTCGGGCGAAGCGTATGAAGAGATCGTCGCGGCGGTCACGGCGTTGCAATCCGATCTCAGCAGCGGATATTATGCGGCGCGGGCAATGTATGCGTACAACTCTGCCCGCACATATGCCGCGAATGAGCTCGCATTTGTTGCGGATGCAGGAGAGCGCGGTGCGATCGTGCGTTCTTTGCACGATGACAACACGGTTGCACCGTACGGCGAAGGCGGTGTTCTCGCGAGTGAATATTGGGCGGAAGCCGTGCGTTTTGACGATTTGTATCAAGTCGAAGAAAGCGCATCTTCGTATGCATCTTCTGCCGCGGCTATGGCAGAGAATGCGCGGCAATATGCGGAGGATGCCCAAACAGCGGTTTCCTCCGCCCAAAGCGGTGCATCGTCCGCTCAAACAAACGCAGAAGCGGCAAGTGCAAGCGCGGATTTGGCTGCGGAGAACGCATCGGCGGCGCAAGCCGATGCGTTATCGGCACAGACAGCGGCACAGCAGGCGCAGGAAATACTTTCGCAAGTTACGGAAATTGCGGGCGGAAATTATGTTGCTCAATCGGACTTCGATGAAGTGATCAGCGGTACGCGCAAAGTGGGCGCGGCGGTTTCTGCGGATACGGCGCAGAGTGCTCAGTCTGCCGTCAATGCCCAGAATGTGACCGTAAATATCGCAGGAAAGCCGATAACTTCCATTTTTGAAAGCGACGGCGTCACAGTCAAAGCGGCGACCAAAGCCGATGACGACGGCAACGGAGAGGAGATTGCATCGACATACGTGAAAAAATCAGATCTTGTCGATCTTGTGTATCCCGTGGGAACCGTCATTATCAATTATTCGAGCAGTTCCAGTCCCGCTTCCAAAGTGGGCGGAACTTGGCTCCAGATCACGGACGGAAGATTTTTGCTCGCCTCCGGCGGGTCGTATGCTTTGGGCACGACGGGCGGTGAATCGACGCATGTGCTGACGGTAAGCGAAATGCCGTCGCATACGCATACGATTTACAATACCGAAAGCAATTCGGAGTGCTCGGCGTATGTGCCGCAAAACGGAAACTCGTTATGGGGATCCGTAGATGCGACGTTCAGCGGCTGGGGCGGCGTTTCAAAGGGTTTGATTCAGACCGCAGGCAGCGGCACCGCGCACAATAATATGCCGCCGTACAGAGTAGTATCGATGTGGAGGAGGACAGCATAATGCGTATTTTTGACCAAACAAAAACCATAGAGATCGCAAGTCCCGATCTTGCGGCGGGATATTTGCAGGCGGATAAATTGCTGATCGCACACCATGAAGCGCAGGAAGAAGTGCAGGAGCAAAAACACGAAGAGCTTTTACAGGAATATCCCAACGGCGGCAAAGAGTATATCGAGGTGATAGACGTCGCGTATCAGCCCGCAAAAGAGGCGTGGGACGAATACGAAGACATTCAGGTATATACGCCGTATACGGCGGAAGAGCTTGCGCAGATACAAGCGGACGGACTTCGCGCGCGGCGAGCGATGGAGTGTTTCCCGATCGTGAACCGAGGCGCGCTCTGGTATGAAAAATTGACAGGAGAACAAAGATCGGAGCTTTCTGTATGGTACGAAGCATGGCTGGACGCGCCCGCGACGGGAAAAGCCCCCGCTTTGCCTGACTGGATCGAAGAAGTCCGTTGAACAGCACGGCACGGATACGGGAATCGTATTGCAATTTTTTGAAAAACGTGTTACAATGGGCACATGAACAGATGCGACATGAACAAAAAGATGTTGGAGATCATGGATAAAGTACCGGCGGGCACGCGGCTGCTATTGCACAGCTGCTGCGGGCCGTGTTCGTCGCGGTGCCTGGAAACGCTCAAAGAAAAATTTGCCGTGACCGTTCTGTATTATAATCCGAATATTACCGACCGCGCGGAATACGAAAAGCGCAAGGGCGAACAGATCCGCCTTTTGCGGGAAACGGGATGGGCGGATTTTCTCGACTGCGACTATGACCCCGCAGCGTTTTTTTCGGCGGTAAAGGGACTGGAAGAGGAAAAGGAGGGCGGCGCGCGCTGTTATTGCTGTTATGAACTGCGCCTTGCCGAGACGGCTCGCGTTGCCGCAGAAAAGGGCTTTGCTTTTTTTTGTACGACACTCTCCGTCAGCCCGCACAAAAATGCACAGTGGATCAACGAAATCGGCGAACGTTTGGAAAAAGAATACGGCGTGCAATGGCTGTATTCCGATTTCAAAAAACAAAACGGATATCTTCGCTCGGTGGAGCTTGCCAAAGAATTTCATTTATATCGTCAAAATTATTGCGGCTGTGTCTTTTCGGACTGGACAAAAGGGCAATGAGTGGCCATTGTACAGTACAAACAGGCGCGGGACTTTATCTGTCCCGCGCCTTAATTTTTTGCCGTTTGAAATTTTTGCATGAAAATGATTGACAGAGCTTTGATTTTACGCTACAATAAATGCAACTAATTTGGTTGCAATTAAAAAAAGGCGCAAGCCGAAGGAGAAAAGGGTATGCGGTTATCGTCAAAGTCGCAATATGGGTTGAAAGCGTGTTTTATTCTGGCGCAGAATTATCCGCAGAAGTGTGTGAGTGCGTCGGCTCTGGAAAAGGAGATCGCCGTATCGGGCAAGTACATCGAAAAGATCATGCGCATGCTGGCAGGGCAGGGCATTGTGGCGGCGGAGCGCGGCGTTTCGGGCGGATATAAGCTGACGCGCGATCCTGCGGCGATCACGATCGGCGATGTCGCGCGCGCGTTGGAAGACAATATGGAGATCGCGGATTGCATTACTTCGGGGTGCGAGCGTTGCGCGACGGGCGAAGTCTGGCGCAAACTGTATGCGGGGATCAACGAAGTACTCGACTCAATGACATTGCAGTCGGTGCTGGACGAGAACTGTGAAGTGCGCATTTGCCGCCCGCGGGAGGATTCGAAGGTCTGCCGCGCAGTCTGATTGCACCGAAGAACGGGGGACAATGATGGCACAGAAAGAATCAAAGAGAGTGTAAGACATGAAGAACATATATTTTGACCACGCGGCGACGACGCCCGTCGATGCGCGGGTCCTGGAAAAGATGATGCCGTATTTTTCGGATAATTTCGGCAATCCGAATTCTCAGCACGCATTCGGCAGGCGTAGCGTTTGCGCCGTGGACGAGGCGCGCGACACAGTCGCTTCTCTCATCGGTGCAAAGCCGAGCGAGATTTATTTCACGTCGGGCGGGACGGAATCGGACAACTGGGCGATCCGCGGCGCGGCGCACGCGAACGCACAAAAAGGGAAACACCTGATCGTGAGCGCAGTGGAGCATCCCGCAATGATCACGACCGCAAAAGAGCTGGAAAAAGAGGGATTCGAGGTCACTTTTGCGGCGGTGGACGAGTTCGGCAGGGTGGACATCGCAAAGCTCGAAGGGGCGATCCGTCCCGATACGACGTTCATCGGCGTGATGACGGCGAATAACGAAGTGGGCACGATCCAACCCATCGCGGAGATTTCCGCGCTCGCGCGGGAGCGCGGTATTGTGTTTTTTACGGACGCGGTGCAGGCGGCAGGGGCGATCCCTTTGAACGTGAACGACCCCGCCGTCGACATGCTTTCCTTTTCGGGGCATAAATTTTACGGCCCGAAGGGCGTGGGCGTTTTGTATGTGCGTTCGGGAAAGCGCATCGGCAAAATCATCACGGGCGGACACCAGGAGCGCAGCATGCGCGGGGGTACGACCAATGTCCCGGGGATCGTCGGACTTGCGGAGGCTTTGCGGCTCGCAACGGCGGATTTGTCGCAAAATGCCGCATACGTCGCGTCCGTTCGCGATCATTTTATTGCCCGCGTGCTCAACGAGATCCCGTATGTCAAACTCAACGGACATCCGAAAGATCGGCTCCCGAACAACGCGAATTTTTCCTTCCGCTATGTGGAGGGAGAATCCCTTCTGTTCAGTCTCGACCTTGCGGGCATTGCCGTTTCCAGCGGTTCGGCGTGTTCGTCGGGTTCGCTCGAACCCAGCCATGTTTTGCTCGCGATGGGCTTGCCCGAAGGGCTTGCGCACGGTTCCATCCGTTTCTCGTTCGGTAAGGAGAATACCATCCAAGAGGCGGATTATGCGGTGGACAAACTGAAAGAGATCATCGTGAAATTGCGCGCGCTTTCGCCGCTCTTTCCCAAAGATCTGAAAAATGAAGTGTATTGACGGAGGAAAGATATGTATACCGAAAAAGTAATGGAGGCGTTTCAGAACCCCAAAAATGTGGGGGAGATCGAAAATTACGACGGCATGGGCATGATTGGGAGCGAGGCATGCGGCGATATCATGCAGGTATTTATCAAAGTGGATAACGGTGTGATCACGGACGCAAAATTTAAGACATTCGGCTGTGCTGCGGCGATCGCGACCTCTTCGACGGCGACGGAAATGATCCGCGGCATGACGGTGGACGAGGCGCTGGAAGTGACCAACAAAAAGGTGATCGACGTGCTCGGCGGGCTTCCGCCCCAAAAGATTCATTGTTCGGTGCTTGCCGAACAGGCGATCAAAGCGGCGATCGAAGATTATAAAAAACGTCATGCGGCACAGGGGTGCTGATATGCGCAAAGCAGAACGCGAAATCAAAAACGAACAGGAAAAATTTGCGGCGCTTCTTCGCTGCGAAAGCATGACGCTTGCCCTTCGCACAGACGGCGCGCCCTATCTCGTGCCGCTCAATTTCGGCGCGGAACTGGGCGAAGAGGGGCTTATTTTGTATTTCCATTGTGCCGTCGAGGGGACAAAACTCGACCTTTTGCGGGCGGATGCCAGGGTCGGATTTTGCGCGCAAACGCTTTTTCGCGTATTCAATAAAGGTGTTGCGCCCTGCGGCTACACGAGCGATTATGAGAGCGTGTGCGGCGAGGGGATCGCCGAGATCGTGACCGACGAAAAAGAGCGCCTGCACGGGCTGAAAGTTTTGATGGCACACTATACGGACGAAATATTTTCGGACGAGGCGTTTGTTCCGCGCGCACTGAATATCACGACGGTGGTGCGCGTCCGCGTACAAAAATGGACGGGAAAAAAGCTCGTTCGCCCGTGAAACGGCTTGTTGGTGTAAAATTTAGGTGACTTTGAAAGTCACCGAGTGTAGTAACAATTTCGTATGGATACTTAACGGTGACT
>CALVHR010000039.1 GCA_944328495.1 uncultured Clostridia bacterium | reverse complement strand
GCACGAGTAGTGCCGCCGGTACCATGCGCTTGAAGCGCCTAATCAAGCCACCGGCTCAGCCGGTGGTACTTGACTGTGCCGCGAATAAAAAGGCGGCTTACGAACATACTGCATAAAAACGGAGGAAACGTTATGCCCGAAATTTTGCAATATATTCTGATCGCGATCGTAGCCGTGCTCGTTTTGATGCTCGTTTTAAAACTTTTAAAATTCAGCTTCAAGACCATTTTAAAATTTATCATCAACGCGGCGATCGGTATCGGCATTATTTTTCTGCTCAATCTGATCCCGGGCGTCGAGATACCCATCGTATGGTGGACGGGACTGTTGTCCGGTCTGTTCGGCATTCCCGGCGCAGTGATCGCACTGATCATAAGCTTTTTTCTGTAAACAAAAAATCGCTGCGCCCGCAAAAGCGGGCGCCGATCTGTATTTTGCGGACAGCATAGGCCGAAAATAATAGTTCAGACAAAAAATTTCCGCCCATCGCCGCTATTGCGGCGATGGGCGGTTTTTCATAGCATTTGTTTTCCGTCTCAGTTTTCTTTTTCGGCGGCGCGGGCTTTGATGATCTTTTCCGCTTCGGGCGCGGGGACTTCTTCATAGCGGGCAAGTTCGGCCATGAATTTGCCGCGTCCCTGCGTCATGCTGCGCAGATCGGTCGCGTATTTTTGAATCTCCGCCTGCGGGGCTTCCGCGTTGACGACCTGCTGGCCTTCGAGTATATCGATGCCGAGGATCCTGCCGCGGCGTTTGTTCATGTCGCCCATGATATCGCCGAGATAGGCTTCGGGAATGGCGATCTTCAGGCGCATGATGGGTTCGAGGAGGACGGGCTTGGCGTTTTTCAGGCCTTCCTTGAACGCGAGCGCCGCCGCCAGTTTGAATGCCATTTCGGAGGAATCGACGTCGTGATAACTTCCGTCGTAAAGAACGGCGCGCAGTCCCGTCACCGGGTATCCTGCGAGCACGCCGTGCGGCAGGCATTCGATGAGCCCTTTTTCCACGGCGGGGATATACTGTTTGGGTACGGATCCGCCGACGACTTCTTCGGCAAACTCAAAATCGCCGTCGAAGGGTTCGAAGCGCACTTTGCAGTGTCCGTATTGTCCGTGCCCGCCCGATTGTTTTTTGTGTTTTCCTTCCGCTTCCACCGTCTTGCGGATGGTTTCGCGGTAGGCGATCTTGGGTGTTTTCAGGAGAGCGGAAACGTTGAATTTCGCTTTCAATTTTTTATTGATGACGTCGAGGTGAGTTTCGCCCTGTCCGGAAATGAGCGTTTCGCCGGTCTCTTTGTTTTTGGTAACGGTAAAGGAATAATCTTCTTCGGCGAGTTTGTTGAGTCCTTGGAAGATCTTATCCTCGTCGCCTTTCTTTTCTGCGTAGATCGCCATGGACAGGACGGGCCGGGGGAAATGAATGGGGTCAAATTTCACTTTTGCGGATTCGTCGCAGAGCGTGTCGCCGGTATTGGTGGCGGCAAGCTTGCTCACGGCGCCGATATCGCCCGCCGAAAGCTCGGTGACCGTTTCCTGTTTTTTGCCTTTGAGCAGATAGATCTGGCTGATGCGTTCGGTCTTTTCGGTGGTCGCGTTGTAGACGGTGCTTCCCGCTTTGAGACAGCCGCGGAACACTTTCATGATGTTGAGTTTTCCGACGAACGGGTCGACGACGGTCTTAAAGACCTGTGCGGCAAATGGACCGTCCGCTTCGCAGTTGATGCCGACAAGTTCGTCGTTGGTTACGGAATTTGCGAGGATCTCGCCGCGTTCTTCGGCGCTGGGCATGTATTTCACGATCTCGTCCATGAGGTTGATAATGCCGCGGTTTTGCAGGGCAGAGCCCGCCATCACGGGAATGGTATTCACATTATAAATGCCCTTGCGTATGCCGTGAATGATCTCGTCTTTGGTCAGTTCGCCTTCGCCGAAGTATTTATCGAGGAGCGCCTCGTCGTTTTCGGCGGCTGTTTCCATCAGGCTTGCCTGCATTTCCGCGAGGGTGCTTCTGAGTTCTTTGGGAATGGGGACGGGTTCTTTTTTCGCCTCGTCGGCAAAGTGATAGCAGGTCTCTTTAAGTGCGTTGATGTAGCCGACCATCTTGTTCCCTTCCATGAGCGGGATCTGAATGGGCGCGATTTTGCCGGCGTATTTTTCTTTCAGCGCGGCGACCGTTCCCGCATAATCGGCGTTGTCCTTATCCACGCCGTTGATGAAGATGACCATGGGCTTTTTGTATTTGAGGCATTTTTCGATCGCCTTTTCCGCGCCGACGCTGACCGAACCCGTCGCGCCTGTCACGATCAGCGCTCCGCCTGCGGCGCGCAGAGCTTCGTTCTCTTCGCCTTCGAAGTCGTAAAAGCCGGGTACGTCCAAAAGATTGAGTTTCACGCCGTCCCACATGGTATATGCCACGGCAAGCGAAATACTCATTTTGCGTGCGATTTCCTGATCGTCGTAGTCGGTGACGGTGGTGCCGTCGCTCACTTTGCCCAGACGGTCGGTGGATTTCCCGTTGAAAAGCATTGCTTCCACGACAGAAGTTTTTCCCTCGCCGCTGTGCCCGATGACCGCTATGTTTCGGATGTCTGCGCCTTTGATGCTCATAAATTTTACTCCCTTATCCGCGGACGAAGATTCAATTTGGTAAAAAGTCCGCTTCCATACCATTATAATATAAAAATGTCACGATTTCAATAGTGTTTGAAAATTTTTTGCAAAAATTGAAAAAATATTTTGTTTTGCTTGCCGAAGAAGCGCCCGGCGGTATATAATAAAGGCAGAAGAACAGGACGGACAGGAAAGAGCAATGACGCAATATATACGGGAGATCGCACTCGTCGGAGAAGACGGGTTTGCAAAATTGCGGCGGGCGCACGTCGCGGTATTCGGGATCGGCGGGGTCGGATCGTATGCGGCGGAGGCGCTGATACGCGCGGGCGTGGGCAGGCTTACGTTCGTGGACGGCGACGTTGTGGCAAAATCCAATCTCAATCGTCAGCTCGTAGCGCTGCACTCGACGCTGGGAATGAACAAGGCGGAAGTGATGCGCGCGCGGGCGGCGGACATCGATCCCGCATGCGACGCGAGAGCGGTTCCGCTCTTTTACGGCGCAGATACGGCAGATCGTTTTGATTTTTCGCAGTTCGATTATGTTGCGGACTGCATCGACAGCGTTGCGGCGAAAACGGCGCTGATCGCCGCCGCGCGCGAGCGCGGGGTGCCCGTGATCTCGTGCATGGGTGCGGGCAATAAATTCGACGGCGGCGCGTTTCGCGTCGCGGATATAGAAAAGACGCGCGAATGCCCGCTCGCAAAGATCATGCGCAGAGAACTGAAAAAAGCGGGCGTTACGGGCGTCAAAGCGGTGTATTCGGAGGAAAAACCCGCCGTGCCCGACAAGCGTTTTGCCGCAGAGGGGGAACGCCTGATCGGCAGTTTGTCTTTCGTGCCTTCGGCGGCAGGGCTTTTGCTTGCGGGCGAGATCGTCGAAGATCTCCTTGCTCATACGTGAAAAAAAGGGCCGCCCCGCGGCGCAAAAAATTTTGCGCCGCGGGGCGGCTTTGTATGTATTTTTCTTCTTTTTTGCGGCAACGCAGCGGGGTTGTGCACGTTTTCATTCGGACGTATGCGCGGTTTTGGCGCCCTTTGCGGGCGAAAGGAGCGGAAATTTCACATGCCGCCGTTCGATTTCTATCAAGCCTTCGTCGCTCATGCGTTTGAGTTCGCGCACCATGGCGCTGCGGTCGACGCAGACGTAATCGGCGAGGCTGGTCTGGGAAAAGGGCAGGGTAAAATATGCGCTCTTGTTTTTGGCGGCGAGCAGGGAAAAATAGGCGAGCAGTTTTTCGCGGATGGTGCGGCGGCTGAGGATTTCCAAGTGTTCGGAGAGGGCCTGCGTCTTTTCGCTCATCAGCCGCACGAGGTTGGAAACGACCGTGCTGTGATGCGTACAGGCATTGGGGCAGCGCTTGATGATGTGTTCGTAATCGATGTAGAGTACGTCGCAATTTTCTTCTGCAAGCAGATAAAAATTTGCCTCTGCCCACGCAAAACCGATGCTGTCGCCGAACACGCCTCCCTCTTTGAGTTGTTCAAGAATGGTGCGGACACCGTTCACATCCGTTTTGAGCAGGGTGATTCTTCCGCTCTGCACGATTCCGACGCGGCCTTTGGGCATGGGGACTTCTTCTCCCTTGGTGTACGATTTTACGCTCGCTTTGAAGCAGGTCATCATTGCGGCGTATTCTTCGGCGGAAACGCCGTCGAAAAGGGAAGTCGTCACCTGATTCATTTTTGCCTCGCCTCCTGTTGCTTTTGCAACAATATGGTAGCGCAAAAGAGCAAAAAAGTCAACGGTTTGGCGGGACCGCGCGAGAAAAGACGAAAAAAAACCGCACGTCAAGTGCGGTTTTTGAATGCAGAAAACATCAATTTTTTTCGCCGTGGGCGGCGTTCGCGGAATCGGGCGCGTTCAGGCGCTGGCCGCTGACGTTGTCGCAGAAAGCGGACACGCCTTTTTTGCGCAGCGCGGCGATCCCGAAATACAGGGGAACGCCCATTCCGAACACCCAAACCGCCTGCGTCAGCAAAAGCGATGCGAACATGAACCAATAGGTGCCGTACGCAAAGCCGCTCAAAAGCAGCACGCAGGGGATGCCGAACGCGTTGACCAGCACGGGGAACGCGCCGCCGACAACGAGTTTTGCGGGGGTGTTTCGGATCAGTTTCCCCGACGCGAACGTGCAAAGCGCGGCGATCAGCGAGCACAGGCTCCCCAGCCCGATATCCCACGCGGTGCCCGTAAACACGTTGGCGATCAGGCAGCCGACGTACAGGGCGGGGATGCTTTCCGCATAAAAGAGCGGCAGCATGGTCAGCGCTTCGGCGGGGCGGATCTGAAATCCGAGCGCGCCGAACGCAAGCGCGCCGAGCGGGCAGGTGAGGGCGACGTACAGGGCGGCGACAATGCCTGCTCTGCACAGCATCTTGGTCGTGAATTTTTTCATTATTCAGTTACCTCGGTTGTTTTTAGGTAGTGTTTTCCGAAAACCTACCGCGGGAAAGGATAGCAGATTTTTGCTTACATGTCAAGCGAACGCGGGCAGTTTTTCGAAAGAAGCCGCGCGCAGCGGCAGCAGTTTTTTCGGGAAAAAGAGAAAACTTATTGACATATTTCGCGCAAAAATATATACTATTAAAAAGAGCGGGCGCCGCCGGACAAAGATCGTGTGGGGTGCGCCGAATTTGTGCGAGAGAGGTTCAAAGCATGAAGAAACTGGAAGCCGATATTTTGAAGATACTGGAAGACGACTGCCGCTATACGCCTGCGAAGATCGCCGTGATGCTTGGCAAGACGGAAGAGGAGATCGAGTCTGCGATGCGCAGCATGGAAGAGCGCGGCGTGATCGTAAAATACACGGCGATCGTAAACGGCGAGCGCCTTTCGGACGAAACGGTGCAGGCGCTGATCGAAGTGCGCGTATCGCCGCAGAAATCCAGCGGTTTTGATGCGATCGCGGAAGAAATTTACCGTTTTGAAGAGGTCAAGAGCTGTTATCTGATGAGCGGCGGGTATGACCTTGCGGTTTTCATTGAGGGCAAGACTTTGCGCGACGTGGCGCGGTTCGTGTCCGAGCGGCTGTCGACGCTGGACGACGTGCTGTCGACGGCGACGCATTTTATACTCAAAAAATATAAGATCGAAGGGACCATCACCGATCGCGAGGACGAAAATCGGTTGAGATTGTCGGTGCAGGCATGAGAAAGTTTGTAAATCATCGTGCGGAGACGCTCAAACCGAGCGGGATCCGTAAATTTTTCGATATTGTATCGGAGATGAAAGACGCCATATCGCTGGGCGTGGGCGAGCCGGATTTCATTACGCCATGGCATATCCGCAATGCGGCGATCCGTTCGGTACAGCGCGGCTATACGCAATACACGGGCAACCGCGGTTTGCCGCAGCTGCGCGAACTCATTTCGCGGTACATGCATGAGCGTTTCGGCGCGGAATATCCCGCAAACCGCATCATCGTGACGGTGGGCGCGAGCGAGGGGATCGACCTTACGATGCGCGCGATCTGCGAAGCGGGCGACGAGATCCTCATTCCCGACCCGGGATATGTTTCGTATATTCCGTGCGTACAGCTTTCGGGTGGGACCCCTGTGCCCGTGCGATGCGTGCAGGAAAACGGGTTCATTCTCACGCCCGAAGCGCTGGAAAAGGCGATCACGCCGCGGTCCAAAGCGCTGGTACTTCCTTTCCCGAACAACCCTACGGGCGGGATCATGACCAAGGAGCAGTTGGAAGCGATCGTTCCGGTCATTGTCAAGCACGATCTTCTCGCGATCTCGGACGAGATCTATGCGGAGCTGACGTACGGCGGGAAGCATTTTTCGATCGCGGCTCTTCCCGGGATGGCGGAGCGCACCGTTTTGATCAGCGGGTTTTCCAAGGCGTTTGCGATGACGGGCTGGCGCATCGGGTTTATCTGTTCGCCGAAGGAGATCGACGAGGCGGTATTCAAGATCCATCAGTATACATTGCTCTGCGCGCCGAGCGCGTCGCAGTATGCGGCGATGGAAGGACTCAAAGACGGTTTTACCGACAATTTTGCGGTGGTGCAGAGCATGCGCGACGAATACGACAAGCGGCGCCGCTTCATGGTAGACTTTTTCAACAGTTGCGGGCTGACCTGTTTCGAGCCGCGCGGCGCGTTTTACGTATATCCGTCGGTGAAGGCGACGGGCGAAACGGGCGAGGCGTTCGCGAACGAGCTTTTGCGCGCGGAAAAGGTAGCGGTCGTGCCCGGAAACGCATTCGGCGAGGCGGGCGAATATCATGTGCGCTGTTCGTATGCGACGAGCATGGCGAATCTGGACGAAGCGACGCGCCGCATCGCGGAATTTACGCGCAGGCTGATCCGCTGAAAAATGTGCGTTCGGCGATGAAAAAAGGGCGAAAATACGCAATTATTCGCCAAATAATCACGCAAGGCGCGGACAGCCGCGGGATTATAACTTGACAATTGCAATAAAAAGATATATAATAAAAGAGCTGAAAAAGGTGATTCCGCAATGTATTTTGCGGAATCACTCTTTTGCAAATAAGAGCGGCAAAATCGCCCGCGGGGGCGGGCAAAACCAGAAGTGAGGAGTGTTTAAAAATGGCGGAAGAATTCATCATGACCCAAAAGGGCTACGACGAAGCGGTGGAGCGTCTGAAATATTTGCAGACGCAGAAGAAAAAAGAGATCACCGAGCGCATCAAAGTGGCGCGCGGCTTCGGCGACCTTTCGGAAAATGCGGAATACGACGCGGCAAAGAACGAGGAAGCGCTCAACGAGAGCGAGATCCGCGAGCTGGAAAATAAGATCAAGAACGCGAAGATCATGGAGGAGAGCACCGACAACAGCAAGGTGCATTTCGGGAACACGGTGACGGTGTACGATTACGATCTGGAAGAAGAAGCGACGTATACCATTATGGGTTCGACGGAAGCGGATCCGGAAAAGAACATCGTGAGCATCGATTCGCCGTTCGGTGCGGCGCTGGTCGGGGCGCGCCGCGGCGATAAAGTGACGGTACACGCGCCGAACGGGTTCGATTACGAAGTCGAGATCAAAGAGATCCGCTGAGCGGTCGCCGCGGCAGGCGGTGCGGCGGAGAGGAAAATGAGCGAATGGACGCAAAGATAACAAAAAAGAGACTGGGGCTTTTGCTATCCTACGACTGGATCAAGATCGCGGCGATCTGTGCGGCGGCGGTGGTGTTATGGCTTGTGCTTTTGACGTCGCTCGCGACGCGCGCGACGAAGGGACAGTGTTTCGACATATATACCTATATCGGGGTGCGCATAAGCACGAACGAACTGGGCACGCTGGAAACGTTGCGGGAAAAGAACGCGCTTTCGGACGATGTTTTGGACCTGACGACGTACACGCTGACGCAGGACGGGTATGAAGACATGATCCTGAGCGTCCGTTTTCAGACGGGCGAAGGGGACGTGCTGTTGGTCGCGGACACGCAGGACACGGTGGACGAGTCGGGACAGGTCACCCAATACGGCGGATTGCGGGATTATCTTTCGGGATATATGAGCTACAGCGCCTGTCTCAATACCGATCTTTCGGGATACGAGGACCAATACGGCTACGTGTACACCAACTATTTCGCCGATTGCGAGGCGTATCTGAACGGATTTTTCTTTACGGACGGCGAGCCGGATTACGAAAACGGTACGTTGGACAAGCAGATCGCGGAGACGCGGTTCCGCGAGCGCATCAAAAAGGACAAGCGCTATAAAAAGGAAGAGCAGAAAGCGGCGGCGGTTTTGGGCGAGTTCGAGCGGCTGGAAAATCTGCGCACGTCGTATGTGCGGCTGAAAGGCTGGGTGACGGGCGACGACGAAAACGCCCCCATCCGCGTGCGCACCTGCAACGCACCCGCCGATACAAACGGCGACGGCGTCATTTCTGCGGGAGAAGGCACACCGGTGCAGTTTGCATTCGATCTGAGCAATCTTGAAAACATCACGTCGCTGGCAGGAAATACCTCCAATGCGGAAAACATGGCGCAGGATCTTTGCATGGTCATCTTGGAAACGGGCAGCAGCAGCGAGACGGACATGCGCTTCGAACAGATCACGTTTTTGACCTATCTTGCCGATAAATATGACGCGTAACAACGCGAGGAAATTATGAAACTACACATCTACGGCGCCTTGAAAGAATACAAAAAGCGCCGTCCCGCGCGCATGCACATGCCGGGCCACAAGGCAAACCGCCGCAGGTTTCCGCTTTTCAAGGATGCGGCGCTGGACATCACGGAGCTTTCCTTTTCCGATTGTCTGGAAAGCCCCGACGGGATCATTGCAAAGGCGCAGCAGGATATAGCGGACGTTTTGGGGGCAAAGCGCAGTTATATTCTGACGGACGGTTCCACTTGCGGCGTGTTTGCGATGCTGTACTGCGTGAAAGCGGCAGGCGGAAAAGTTGTCATTGCCCGCAACTCGCACAAGAGCGTTTACAATGCCTGCGCGGTTTTGGGGATCGAGCCGATACTGCTCAAAAACAACGAATTGGACGGCGTTTTGCTGCCGCCGACGGCGGCGGATATCGAAGCCGTGCTCAATAAAGAGAAGGACGCCTGCGCCGTTTTGGTGACATCGCCCGATTATTACGGCAACATTGCCGATTATGCGGCGATCCGCAGAGTCTGCACCCGCTATGAAAAGATCTTCATGGTGGACGGGGCGCACGGGGCATATCTTCGCTTTGATCCCGACGAAAACGCGGACTATGCGGGGCGGTATGCGGATATTTGGGTAGACGGTGCGCATAAGACGCTTCCCGCGCTTACGCAGGGGGCTCTTCTCAACCTGAGCGACGAGTCGCTGCGTACGGCTGCGGAAGAGGGGTTGAATATTTTCCGCACGACCAGCCCTTCTTACCCCGTCATGGCGAGTGTCGAATACGGCGTGAAATATCTCGAAGACAACGGCGCGCAGCTGATCGACGCGGTCAAACGCGAGCTCGCGCTCTGCCGCGCGAAGCTCAAAAAGCGCGGGATCGGCGTCTATGAAGGGAGCCGTACGCTCGTGCTTGCGGCAGATCTCGCATCGGCGGGCATATCGCCCGATCTGGCGCAAGAGCGGCTGGAACATGCAGGCATTTTCGCGGAAATGAACGACGGGCGCTATCTCCTGTTTTATTTTTCGCCGCTGACGCCTCCCGCGCAGATCGCGCGGCTTGCAAGGCGGCTTTCGGTGCTCTTGCGCATGCGGTCGCTGAAAACGGAAAGCATTTCGGCGCGGGAATATGTGTGCGGCGTCAAAAAATTCGGGTATCTGACCGCACAGTCGCTGCCGTTCGAGTACGTTCCGCTGACGCAGGCTGCGGGCAGAGTCGCGGCGCGGGGCGCGGGCATCACCCCGCCCTGTTATCCTGTCGTAGTTGCGGGCGAACAGATCACTGCCGAAGCGGCGCAGGCGCTCGCACAGGCAAAGCATACGTTTGGCATCAAAAACGGCAAGATCGCCGTTTTGCATATAGGCGGAAGAGCATGAAAGGAAAATTCATTGCGTTCGAGGGCTGTGAAGGCGCTGGAAAATCCACGCAGATGCGCCTGCTCTCCGAATATCTGAAAGAAAAAAACATCCCGCACACCGTCACGCGCGAACCGGGCGGCGGAGAGATCTCCGAAGCCATTCGCAAGATCATTCTCAACGGCAAATTCACGGCGATGACGGACGAGTGCGAGGCGCTGTTGTACGCGGCGGCGCGCGTACAGCATTTGGCGGACACGGTATCGCCCGCGCTCGCGCGCGGCGAATTGGTGCTCTGCGACCGCTATATCTTTTCTTCGTATGCCTATCAGGGCTACGGAAGGGGACTGGATATGCGCTTTCTGCGCGATATCAACCGCTATGCCGCGGAAAATTATATGCCGGACGTGACTCTGTTTTTGGACATTGCGCCCGCGAACGCCTTTGCGCGCAAACACGGCGCGGATGAAAACGACCGCATCGAACAGGCGGGCGAGCAGTTCCATCGGCGGGTCTATGAAGGGTACTGCGCATTGGCAAAGGAATATCCGGAGACTTTTGTCGCGGTGGATTGTTCGGGCACAAAGTACGAAACTTCGGAAAAGATCATCGCGCTCTTGCGCGGGCGCGGGCTGATCGGCTGAAGGAGGGAAAAGGATGTCCGTTTTCACCGAGAGTCTGCCCTATCGGATCGTGGCGGGGGACGCGGCACAGGGTACGCTGTCCCACGCATATTTGCTGATTTGCCCCGACGATCGCAACTTGCGCGCCTTTTTAAAGGAGCTCGCAAAAGTGATTTTGGGCGCGGACGCGCGCGCGGCGCGGCTGATCGACGAGGAATCGTACGCCGATTGCCGCATACTGCCTGCCAAAGGATCAAAGGCGAGCGTCGCGGACGTGCGCGATATGCTCGACGACTGTTATATCAAGCCGACGGAGGGAGATCGCAAGCTGTTTGTGATCGATCGGATGCAGGAAATGCTTCCGCCGGCGCAAAACAAGCTGTTGAAGGTATTGGAAGAACCGCCCGCGAATGTGCATTTTTTGCTGGGCGCAACGGCAGAGTTTCCGGTTTTGACGACGGTGAAATCGCGTTCGAAACGGTTGGAACTTCTTTCCTTTGCGGAAGAAGATATCGAAAAATATATCCGTGCGCACTATCCGCTGCGGCCTGACGCGAAAGAGATCGCGGCGGCATCGGGCGGCGTGCTCGGCAGGGCGCAGGAATTGGCGGAAGGGGAGTCGGTCGCGGAAGCGGACGAGGAAGCGGCAATGTTTGTGCTCAATCTTTCGCCGGCGGGTATTCCCGCCGCTTGCCGCAGGTTTTCGGACAGGGAACAAGCTGTACGGTTTTTGTCCCTTCTGCGCCTTGCGCTGCGCAATATGCTCCTGCTGAAACTGGGAAAGGAAGAACTCATGACGGCGGGCGGCGAAGAGCGGATCCTGCGCCGTGCGGCGTCCCGTTACAGCGAGGGTGCGCTCATCCGTGCGCAGGATAAAATTACTGCTGCCGAACGGGATCTTAAATTCAATGCGAACGTGACCGCATGCCTGGAAGCACTGTTTTACGGCATTTTGGAGGGATGATGAAAGTAATCGGAGTGAAATTCAAAGACGGCGGAAAAATTTATTATTTCGCGCCCAAAGAAAAAGAAAATTATGAGACCGGAATGCAGGTCGTGGTGGAAACAAGCAAGAGCGTCGAATTTGCCACGGTCGCGTTTCCGCCGACAGATGTGGAGGATTCCGAGGTCGTTCAGCCGCTGAAACCCATCCTTCGCATCGCAACGGACAAGGACCGCGAACAGGTCAAAAAGAATGCCGAACGCAGACCGCAGGCAATGCAGATCGCACAGGAAAAGATCGCAAAACATAACCTCGACATGAAGCTGATCGACTGCGAATTCACCTTCGACGGGAATAAAGTCATCTTTTATTTTGCGGCGGACGGCAGGATCGATTTCCGCGAGCTGGTCAAAGACCTTGCATCGACCTTTCACATTCGCATCGAACTCAGACAGGTCGGCATCCGCGACGAAACGCGCCTTCTGGGCGGCATCGCTCCCTGCGGCAGGGAATGCTGCTGCGCGGGCGCTATGCCCGAGTTCAAAAAAGTTTCCATCAAAATGGCGAAAGTGCAGGGGCTGTCTCTCAACCCCGGCAAGATCAGCGGGCTTTGCGGCAGGTTGATGTGTTGTCTGAGCTATGAAAACGATTATTACGCCGAAGCATACAAAAAAATGCCGAAGGTCGGTTCGGAAGTGTCCACGCCCGAAGGCAAAGGCACGGTCGTATCCAACAATATGCTCAAATACATCGTGCGCGTAAAGATCGAAAAGGACGGCGCACTCGTTTATAAAGATTTTGCTTTGGATAAAATTCGGTTCAAAAACAACAAAAAAGAGGAAAAGGACGACGAAAAATCCGATCCTGCGCTCAAAGATCTTGTGGACTGACACGATTTTCGGCGAGCAGTGGAAAAAGCCGAAAAAAAAATATAAAAAAATGCGTTACGCGTCTTTACTAATCGGATAAGTTGTGATATAATAAAAAAAACGGGTGATCCGTTTGATCAATTTCATCGGAGGGATAAGAACATGGCACATAAAATTTCGGAAGATTGCATTTCTTGCGGCGCATGCGCGGACACTTGCCCCGTAAACGCGATTTCGCAGGGTGACACGCAGTACCAGATCGATCCGGACGTGTGCATCGATTGCGGTGCGTGCGAAGACGGATGCCCTGTCGGCGCGATCAAAGGCGAGTAAATCAAAAGGAAACGGCAACTGACGTGCGCGGAGCTTAGCTCCGCGCAAGTTTTTCCGTGCGGACAAATTCAAAAAGGGGATATAGCTCAGTTGGTAGAGCGCTTGAATGGCATTCAAGAGGTCATGGGTTCGATTCCCACTATCTCCACCATACCGTAACAAGTCGAACACTTGGGTAAAAGATAATCCTGACGAGAAGTATCGTCAGGATTATTTTCTTTTGTATAGTTAAAGAATATCTCAAGCCTGTCATCATAAACGACAATTTTTTGAATCAA
>CALVHR010000038.1 GCA_944328495.1 uncultured Clostridia bacterium | reverse complement strand
AATGAGCCCGGTACAATACCGAACTCATCACCAAACAATTTAATTAAATTTTGTCCAAATTTTGGGGTTCACTTCAAATGCAAACCGCTCTCAAATCGTATGGTTTTTTCCGATCTCAGAAAAGCCCCATAATGGCGCTCGCCACATACAAAACCACCGCGATCCAAAAAATAATGACCC
This sequence comes from uncultured Clostridia bacterium, assembly GCA_944328495.1. Taxonomy (GTDB): domain Bacteria; phylum Bacillota; class Clostridia; order Christensenellales; family Borkfalkiaceae; genus Borkfalkia. The sequence continues at coordinate 14,242 of CALVHR010000038.1, read as the reverse complement.
AGGTTTTTCCGTGCGCCCTCGCAAAGCTCCATGCACCGAATACGATACCCAGCAACAATGCGATGTCCTTGATCAGTTCCAACGCTCTGAAAAACGGGCCCGACACATCGACCCCGATCAACGGAAGCAGATTGTTTACAAAAATCAGAACTGCTGCCAAAATCAAAGTAATGTAACAACACAATTTGATAAAATCGCGGCGAGCTTGCCCTTCCGTTCTCTGCCTGTTTGCCATAGCAATATTCTCCTTTCTGTTTTGCGGCGACCGTTCGGATTCTGCGTACGGCGACGCACTTTTATATATTTATATATTCTATTGTATCACCTAAACTTCAAATTTACAAGCAAACCGCATGAAAAATTTATCGTTTCCCGAAAAATTTTTGCGCATATGGTCGAAAAACGCGATGACGTGTTCGCTCAAATAAGGACATTGGAAATTTTACTGCTTATCGTATATGTAAACCGCGTCTTCCCCGTCATCCTCAAAAAAGCGCACCGCAACGCCTTCGCGCTTTGAAGTCGGAACACTTTTCCCGATATAATCTGCCTTGAAAGGTAGTTCCCGATGTCCTCGGTCGATCAATGCCAAAAAACGAATCCGCGAAGGTCTGCCCATCTGCATGATCTCCGATATCGCCGCTCGCACCGTTCTGCCCGTATAGATCACGTCATCACAGATAAGCACTGTCTTACCGTCTACGCCGAACCCGATTTCACTGCCGGAAAATTCAATCTCCGAACTCAAATCTTCCAAATCATCCCGATACAGCGCTATATCAAAAATTCCCATCGGGACGTCCGCCCCTTCGATCGAATCCAAACACGCCTTGATACGTTTTGCAACCGTAACACCGCGCGTACGTATCCCGATGATAACAAGATCTTCGATCCCGCCCTCTTTTTCAATGATCTGATGTGCCAGCCGGCGGAATGTATTATTCATTCCCGCTTCGTCCATCAATGTTCCTTTGATGACCATATCAACCTCATTAATAACCTTCCACGGCTCAAAGAATGCCGCTCTTTTCCAATTTATCCAGCACTGCCTCGAAATAATCCGGAAGAGGAGCTTCAAAGGTCATAAGCTCGCCCGTGCGCGGATGCGTAAGCGTTAGTCTGAAAGCATGCAGCAACTGTCCGTTCAAATTGAATTTCTGCTTTTTTGCTCCGTATACCGGATCACCCGTTATGGGATGCCCCAAATAACGGCAATGCACACGGATCTGATGCGTTCTGCCCGTTTCCAGACAAAAGCGGACAAGCGTATACCCTGCCGCATAACGGCGCACTACTTCATAATTGGTCGCCGCATATTTTCCTTTTCCTTGCGGAACGACCGCCATTTTTATCCGATCGGAAGGACATCTTCCGATGTATGTTTCAACTCTTCCCCGATCTTCTTTGAAGATTCCGTCGCATAGCGCGAGATATTCCCGCGAACAGGTCTTTTCGGCAATTTGCTCCGACAGCGAAAGATGTGCCGCATCGTTTTTTGCCACAACCAAAAGGCCCGATGTATCCTTGTCGATCCGATGCACGATTCCCGGCCGAACAACCCCGTTGATCGAGCTTAAATTTTTTAATCGGTACAACAGGGCATTCACCAAAGTCCCCGATAAATGACCGTTCCCCGCATGTACCGTAAGCCCCTGCGGTTTATTGATTACGGCAATATCCTCGTCTTCATATACGATATCCAGAGGAATATCCTGCGGCGTAAGATCCAGTTTCTGCGGCGCAGGAATTTGCGCCTCTACCAGATCCCCCGATGACACCTCGCGCGAAGCCTTTGCAATTTTTCCGTTAACAGTAACAAAATCGTTTTCAATCAGCTTTTTTGCCGCCGAACGCGTAACAGACAAAGCCTCGCTTAAAAATATATCCAATCGGGAAGGCCCGTCTTCTACGGTAAATATGCGTTTATCCATGACGGCGGGAATTCATCTGCGCCTCCTCTTCCGAAGAAGGACTAAACGCAGCCTCATCATCCTCCGATTGTCGGGATGCCGTCAATCCCGTGGCCGCTTCAATGATTTCGTTCTTCTCCTTATGCTTATGCGGACGGAAGATCGCATCATCGTCCACGAATAAAAGCGCAAGAATAAACATCACGGCCCCGACCGTAATGACAAGATCGGCGATATTGTTGCTGAAACTGACAAATCCGAAATTCATATGAATTAAATCCCGCACGCTCTGAAAAACTATGCGATCGATCAAATTTCCGATCGCACCCGACATGATAAGCACGAGCGAAGTGCGCAAAAAACGGCGTCTTTTCGAAATACGAAAAAAGACAACCAACAAAACGGCCACTGCAACCGCCGTCAAACCGATAAACAACGGCAATGCCCACTCTTTATCGGCGGCAATACCAAATGAAGCTCCCGAATTATAGCAAGTATCCAAGCCCAAAAAATTAGGGATCCAGTAAATTAACGGACCGTTGGATCCGTACACGGCAAAAGCCGCCGCTTTTGTGATCTGATCCGCAAAAAGCAGAATAAGAAAAACAAACAAATAAGCCATACAAATATTTTTTCTCCATGTTCATCAGCGCGGAGGCTGGAATTTTTTCACTCCGTGCAAATTTTTCTGTGTTTTTTCCGAAGGTTTCTGCGGCATTGCGGGACGAAGATAACTTTGCGCTGCGGGTTTCGCCGCTGCCGCTATGCGCATAGCCTGCTGTACCGCCGGTTGTGCCGCCGAAGTATTGCGATTTGCCACAAGAGCGGATGGCTGCGCAACCGATGAATTGCGTACCGCTGTCTGCTCCGAAGGCTTCGCCTCCGAAACGTTCCCCTCCTCCGCAGTTTTTTGGTCCGCAAGTTGAATTACCGTTCCTTCCGTTTTCGGCTTCTCAGCTTGCTCGGCCGAGGAATCATCTTCCATCAAACCAAGGCTTCGGCACAATTTTTCCAGATCAAGCACTCCTTTCGGATTGATTACATCGTCTAAATTGAATCCCGTTTCCTCTTCGCCGTCCATATATTTTCCGATCACGGCTTTCGGATCGAACTCTTCGGACTGCGCAGTAATTTTATTGTCTTCGTCTTGCTCTTGATTCGCCGCAGAAGGAGCCGTAAAATATCCGCTCTCCTTGCCTAATAAAGCTGAAAGATTTTCCGCGAATTCAGCATATCGCTCCGCCTCTCCCTGCGGGATCAATCCCGCCATCTGCGCCGCAAGATTTTTCCATTTCTCGGCAAACAATTGGAGAGTTTTCCACTCCGTCTCCGCAGAAACACGATAAAATTCTCGGATCTCCTCTCCTTTTTCCTCCGCCGCGACAATGGCTCGGCCGATGCGGTTTTCCTTATTTTTATATTCGGAAAGGCTCGCCCGAAGACTTCTGTTCTCTGCCACAAGCCCGTCCAGACGATATTGCAGTTGCCGCATCTTCGTCTCGTACGCTTCCCGAATACCGGCAATCAACTGCTCCGTCTCGCGCTGCGTAAATTTTTTAGCCATTTTCTCCCCTTATCTCTGTAATAAGTTTATTCTTGATATCGTACAGCCTCTGCGACAAGTCAACTTTATACACGTGCGGATTGTCGATACGCTTATATTCGTCCCAAAAACTGTCTTTTTCCGCCTTTGCATAGGCGCAAATTTCCGAAAGCGACGGCGCTTCCCGCACCGGTTCGCCGCCGATCAATATCGGAACAGAAAGCGGGCGAACCTTATAATCGGTAAAGGTCGTACGCTTCCATGTATCTTTGGGATGAAAAATCGTCAAAGGTTTACTCTCATCGATTTCCTCATCTCGCACACAGAGAAGATCCGCCTCTGCCTTGCCGGTCTTTTTATCATATATGCGATAAATCTGCTTGAATTCCGGATTCGTAATTTTATCCGAATTGTCCGAAAGTTTGATCTTGGGAACTTTTTCTCCTCCTTGCGGATAGAGCAAAGAAAGTTTGTATACTCCGCCCAAAGCCGGCATATCGGCACTCGTGATAAGTTTCGTGCCCACTCCCCACAAATCGATTTTGGCCCCCTGACTTTTGAGCGAAGAGATCAAATATTCATCCAAATCACCCGACGCACAGATAATCGCATCGGGATACCCTGCCTCATCCAGCATGACGCGTGCCCGCTTGGAAAGATATGCCAAATCGCCGCTGTCAAGACGTATTCCCTTGGGTTCGTGTCCCTTTGCCCGCAACTCGTTGAACACGCAGATCGCATTGGGCACACCGCTGCGCAAAGTATCGTACGTATCCACAAGCAGAAGGCAGGCATCGGGGAAAATTTCGGCATACGCGCGGAATGCTTCATATTCACTCGGAAAATTCATGACCCAGCTGTGCGCATGTGTCCCCGCAACCGGAATACCGAATAATTGCCCTGCTAAAACATTGGACGTCGAACCGCATCCCCCGATCACAGCCGCCCGTGCCCCGTACACTCCCGCATCGGGGCCCTGCGCGCGCCGCAATCCGAACTCCATCACCGTTTCGCCTTCAGCCGCATAGGCAATCTTTGCCGCCTTTGTTGCGATCAATGTCTGATGATTTATAATATTTAAAAGCGCGGTTTCCAAAAATTGCGCTTCCAAAAGAGGTGCTTTTACCGTAACCAAAGGTTCTTCCGGAAACACGATGGTGCCTTCGGGAACCGCATAAACATCCCCGGTAAACCGAAACGTCTTCAAATATTCAAGAAAATTTTTATCGAATAAACGCAAAGATCGAAGATACGCAATATCCTCATCGGTAAAATGAATGGAACGGATGTATTCGACCGCTTGCTGCAAGCCTGCCGCAACCGAATATGAAATGATATTGTTGCGACGAAAAAATAAATCAAAGACGGCAATATCTTTCTCTTTGCCATTCTTTAAATATCCGCTCATCATCGTAAGCTGATATAAATCGGTCAATAGTGTAAGATCTCTTGCCATATTTATTCTTCCTTTGTCTGACTCTTTTCCTGCTCTTCGCCTTTCGCGGTATTCGTCTGCAAACTTTGCTCCCCGCTTTTCATAGCAGCGGACCGCGCCGCTCGTTCTTTTGCAAGTCGCTCTTCTTCCAGCTTTTTGCGCTCTTCCTTCGTGCGGTAAATCGGCATGATCGCCAAAGGTTCCCCCACAACAGCGCCGAAACAAGAGCCGTATTTGCGTCGGTTTACGAAAAGGATCACCAAAAACAATATAAGCCCGCCCGCAGCCATGACCAGCGCAAAAATTTGGGAAATGGGAAGATTCGACCCCAATATATACTGTGAATCTCGCAAGGGTTCCATGATCGAGCGAACCGTTCCGTAACAAAAGAAATATCCTGCCACCGCCAAACCGTGGGGCTTTTTCAAAAATTTCCACATCAGCGCAAACAGTAAGGCAAAAATGATCAGATTTGAAACGCTCTCGAAGAAAAAGAACGCATAATGCCATTCTCCGACTTTATCGATATAAACACCGATCGGAAAAAACTGCAAGGCCTCGTTCGTGATTTTCGGACCGTATACTTCCTGATTGACAAAATTGCCCCACCGTCCGATCCCCTGCGCCAATATCACACCGGGAAGCAGGCAATCCGCCACACGCAAAAAGTTGATTTTATGAATAATACAAAAAAGCACCACACCCAACGCACCGCCGCACACGCCGCCGATGATCGACAGCCCGCCGTCTCGGAAACTGCTGAACCATTGTGTAATAGATACCGATGGATCGGTGATCACATAAAATGTGCGTGCTCCGATGATCCCGAGCGGAAGGATGCAAAGCAATAGGTCCAGCGTCCAGTCCGTTGGAATATTGCGCCGTTTGAACAGGAGCGCGACAACAATCGTCGCCAGGATTATCCCCGCGACAATAATGACCGCATAATAGTAAATATCGAACCCGAATATCGTAAAATGCGGATTCAGCGAAGCAAGCTCAAAATTCTGCATAAAAGCACTCCGCGGCCGTCTTTGTTGAAAAGACTGCCCGACAAAATATTATGATAAGGCCATTATACCACATTTATCAAAAAATTTAAAGTAAAATAAACAAAATATTCACAAGAATCAGATTTAAATCACTTCCCCGAAATCGAAAAAAACCGCTCCGAACAGAGCGGTTTTTGAATCAATTTGCAGCGGCTCGCGTACAGCCGAGACTGATAAGCAGAGCGCCGTCCACTTTTCGCATCGTATTTTCGGGAAGAGACCCGATTTTCTCTTTCAGCCTGCGCTTATCGAGCGTACGGATCTGTTCGAGAAGTATCACCGAATCTTTCTGCAATCCGTTTCCGCTGCCCGGAATTTCAATGTGCGTAGGAAGCCGCGCCTTGGTAAGTTTGCTCGTCACCGCAGCCGCTATCACCGTGGGCGAATATTTATTGCCGATATCGTTCTGTACAACCAGTACGGGCCGTATTCCGCCTTGTTCACTCCCCACAACCGGACTGAGGTCGGCGTAATACAACTCTCCCCTCTTGATCTCCATTTTGCAAAACCTCGCAATTTATCTTTCGGAAAGCCCCTCCCTCTTCATTATATGTAGCGCACAGCTTTCCGTGTTCGGGCCTTTCCGCTACTGAGTATGAACGAAATTGCGAAATTTTATACGACGAACCGCAGGAGTGTTTGACTCCTGCGGTTCATATTTTTCCGAATTTGATTTATCTTATTTCTTGCGCACCTTTTTCCCGAAAACTTCGTCGGCAAAAGGCATAGCAGGGATCGCTCCCGCCCGCTGCACGACATACCACGCCGCTTTATTGGCAAAATGCAGCCAACGGTCAAAATCTTCTATGCAGTCAAGCCTGTCACGGCTTTTGCCGCTTTGCAGCAATTGAAACAAAACAGCACCGACAAACGTATCTCCCGCTCCTGTCGTATCCACGCAGTTTGCCCGCTCAGAACAAGCCGTAAACACACGGCCTCCTTTTATATAAACGCTTGCGCCTTTCCCGCCGCGTGTCACAAAAATCAAACGCACGTCCCCGCGAAATAATTTATTGACTGCTTGCACTTCATCGGAAATCCCCGTTATATCGGCAAGCTCTTCTTCGCTCACTTTGACAACGTCGGCGTACGGTATAAAGGCATTCACGGTATTTAAAAGATCTTGCGGGTCTTTCCAAAGATTGTAACGCAGGTTCGGATCGAAGCTCACGATCGCCCCAGCGGCTTTTGCGCGCGCTATTGCGTTTTCATGCGCTTGCCTGACAGGATAATCCACAAGATCGACACTTCCGAAATGCAGAATATCGTCTTTCTGAAACGGAATCTGCGACACTTCTTCTGCACTCAGAAATAAATCGGCGGAAGGATTGCGATAAAAAGAAAATGAGCGTTCGCCGCCTTCGCCCAGCGTCACAAAAGCCAAAGCCGTATTCGCACTGTCCGTACGATACACGAACTTTGCGTCTACCTTTTCTTTTTGCAATACGCTTACGAGATAATCACCGAACAAGTCTTTTCCCAACTTCGTAACGACAGCACTCGCTCCGCCCAAACGCGCTACGCATACCGCGACATTCGCCGGTGCCCCGCCCGCATTTCTTTTAAAAACACCTTCCTCACCATAAGGCGTAAAGTCTATCAGCATTTCACCGATCGCATAAACCTTGCCCATGCCTTCCCTCCGTATACAATATGTTTGTGATTTATTTAATAAATGTATCTTTATCGGCCTTATTTGCGGAAAGCGAACATATTTTTTCACGCAACGGCAACACATACGGAGGCGATACGGACAATTCGTCGATCCCGCAAGCCACAAAGAATTCGGTCAGCCCGAGATCCCGCGCCAACTCCCCGCAAACACCGATCCATTTCCCTTCCTTGTGCGCACAGTCCGCAGCATAACTGATCAGCCTCAAAACCGCTTTATGATGCGTATCAATGATATCGGCAAGTTCCTGATTCTGTCTGTCTGCCGCAAGCGTATATTGCGTAAGATCGTTTGATCCGATGCTGAAAAAATCCGCTTCTTTGGCAAGTTCGTCCGCAATGATTGCCGCAGCCGGGGTTTCGATCATAATACCGATCTGCATGCCCGCATTAAAAGCTATCCCTTCTTTCGCAAGATCCGCACGCACCTTTTCTGCCACTTTACGGACCCAGCGCACTTCATTGACGCCGATGATCATCGGTACCATCGCCGCAACATTTCCGTCTGCGGAAGCTCGGTAAATCGCCCGCAGCTGTGTATACATGATATCCGGTTTTTTAAAACAGATCCTCACCGATCGCAAACCCATTGCCGGATTTTCTTCGTGCGGAAGATGAAAATAGGATGCCTGTTTGTCCGCCCCGATATCCATCGTTCGGATAACAAGCAGTTTGCCTCCGAGCATTTTTGCGGCACGGGAATATTCTTCGTACTGCATCTGTTCGCTCGGATAATCATCGTTTTCCAGATACAAAAACTCACTGCGAAACAGCCCGACGCCTTCCCCGTCGTTTGCCAGCACTGCTTTTACATCCTCCGCCCCGCCTATGTTGCAATAAATATGAATTTCCCGACCGTCTTCCGTCTCGCTTTTACGGCCGATCAAAGCCTGCCTGCGCGCACGAGCAGCATCCGTTTCTTTTTTCTTCTCTTCATATTCTGACAGCGTCTTCGGATCCGGGTCAACCAGAACCTTCCCCGTAAATCCGTCTACAATGCACATTTTTGCGTCAAAAGGAAGATCGATGCTGTCACGAATGTTCACTACAGATGGCAGAGCAAGAGTGCGCGCCAATATTGCCGTATGTGAATTGTCCGATCCGAACGTAGTCACAAACCCCAGAACTTTGCTTTTGTCAAGCTTCACAACATCGCTCGGCGTAAAATCACTCGACGCGAGAATACAAGGCTCTTTGAGTTCGATCGCCTGCTCTTCTTTCCCGAGAATATATCCGCTGAGCCGTTTGGAAACATCGATCACGTCTACGGCACGCGCCTTCATATACTCATCGTCTATACGGATAAACGTCTGCGAAAGTTCAAAGCCTGCTTCTTCCGCCGCTTGCGCCGCGCTCTCTCCCGCATCAATCTTTGCAAGAACGGCGTCTTCAAGATCCCCGTCCTCCGTCATCATCGCGTGCATGCTGAATATCTCGGCTTCCGCTTCTCCTACCGAGGAGAGCGCCTGATCATACAAAGCGTTCAGCGCGGCAACAGCCTTTTCACGAGCCGCGTAAAACTTTTGCTTTTCTTCGGCGGGCGTGCCTTTTTCGACCGAGGCCGCCGCCTCGTCATGCTTTACGATCTTCAGCCTTCCGATCGCAATGCCTTCAAACACGCTTTTCCCGACGTACTCCGTCATCGCCTTCTCCTCCCGCAAAAATCAAAGATTGCTTTCGATTACTGCTTTCATCCCGGCCAAGGCGCTTTCCGAATCTGCGCCTTCACACGTTACAACCACGGTATCCCCGCACTTTACCCCCAGAGACATTACCGCAAAAATACGCTTTGCGTCTGCCTTCTTGCCTTTCGCCTCAATTGTCACGGAACTCTGATATTTTTTTGCCTCAGCCACAACCAGCCCCGCGGGGCGTGCATGGATCCCCAAACTGTCCTTGATCACATATTCAAAAGTCATTTTTCCGTCCTCCCTTTTTTATATGTTATGGTAACTTTTCGATCTGTATACCATATGCGCCCATAGCATAGCGCTCTGCCTGACATTTCCCGTCGACTTTCACCGAATAGCTGTTCGGGTACAAACGGGTCGTGAATACCTTTTCGCCGCCATTCAAATAAATTTCACACACGGAAACATCCATCAATATTCTTACATCTTTCGCCGCGATATCCGCATAACGAACCGTTCTGCCTCTCCCGCCTTCCTCTTGAAAACGAAATACGCATTCCGAACGGCCGAACAATATCTCCAAGCAACCGCATAAAACGACCTTTGCCCCCTCCTGAATATCATCCAAAATCAGTTCAAAACTGTCGCATTGCCTGTCAAGCGGAATTTTTTCGCCCCGCAATGCCCCGATTTCTTCCGCAGGGGTCTGGTATAGTTTTCCATCCCTGCAAGAGAGTACACGCGGGACCGTAAGCGCATGCTGCCATCCTTCTGCGATCGTCGGCAAATTATCGTATGGCACGTCGGGCATCCCGACCCAGCCATATAAAAGACGGCGCCTCCCGTCAAAAAAAGTTTGCGGCGCATAAAAATCAAAGCCCATATCCCATTCAATAAAGTTGCCCGCCTCCACCGCACCTGAAAAGTATCCCGAAGAATAGGTACTTTGAAATTTATATTTTTCGTGAGGCACTCCTTGCGGAGAAACACACAAAAATTTTTCCCCGTCCAGCTCAAAGCGGTCGGGACATTCCCACATGTAGCCGAATTTTTCAGGCGTCGTCACAATTTCCCGTAAAGAAAAATCTGTACCGTTGCCAGAATGATAGATCAAAACGGCACCGCGGTCTCCGCTCAGACGTCCGCCGAGCGTCATTTCATATCCGCCCGCAGTCTTTACTACTTTCGGATCGCGGATATGACGCGTAAACTGCTTCGGATAATCCGGGGTACGCATCAGCACCTGCTTTTCCCCGAACGTAAACCCGTCTTCACAGCGAATGCGGATCGTGTTCGATTCCCGACCGTCCGTTATATAATCATATACCTTATCCTTATGCTTAACGTTCCCGGTATAGTAAATATCGAATCCGTTCCCCTCCGGCACGGCACTTCCGGAATAAGCCCCGTCCGCATCGTCTTCTGTATCCGGATAAATCGCCACGCCGTAAAATTTCCAGTGCTCAAGATCGGAACTCGCATAGTGTCCCCAGCTTCGCATTCCCGATCCGTCCGCCCCTTGCGGCGCATACTGAAAAAATACATGATATAAGCCGTTTACTTTGCAAAGCCCGTTCGGATCGTTCATCCACCCGACCGGCGGCATCAGATGATATTTGCAGCGATACCTGCCTGCGGCGACAGCGGAAATTTTACTTTCCGCTTCCGCCGCAAGCCGCCGCAATTCACGTCCCCGCTCCGTCATGCGGGATTTGCCTCCTGCGCCGTCGGCTCCGTTTCACTTTCTTTCTGTTTTGCAAGGAGCACAGCATCGCCGAACCCGACTTTGCCGTGACAGAGCACTTCGATCCCTGCATAATCATCGGGATTTGTCACCACAACGGGAGTCGTAAGATCATAGCCTTCCGCCGCGATCGCCTTGGCATCAAACGTGAGCAGCGGTTGACCCGCTTTTACGTTGTCTCCTTCCGAAACGAGCGCTTTAAAATACTTGCCTTCCAAAGCGACTGTATTCAACCCGACATGCACAAGCACTTCAATGCCTGCATCGCTCGTAAGACCGATCGCATGTTTTGTCTCAAAAAGTGTGGTAACCTTGCCGTCGAACGGCGCCACAACTTTGCCGGCAGCAGGGACAACCGCGAAGCCCTGCCCAAGCACTCCCGACGCAAACGTCTGGTCTTTCACATCCGACAAAGCAATCGCCTCGCCTTTCAAAGGGCTGTAAACCTTGTCTTTCTCGCGCGGCGCTTCATCTTTGTACCAAATAAACGATACGGCAAATGCTGCCGCAGATGCAATCAGAATTGTAAAGATATAGTTCACGATATTCCAAGCACCAAGTCCTAATTCAGAATTAGGAAGAGTGATCAGGATACCGAAAATACCCGTTACGCCGTATGCCGAAGCCCCCACATGCGTCAATGCGGCAAACAATCCGCCAACCGCACCCCCGACTATGCCAGCAATAAAAGGACGTTTATAACGCACGTTTACGCCGAAAATTGCCGGCTCCGTGATCCCAAGATACGCCGAAATACCCGCAGGAACAGCCATCGCCTTGAGCTTTTTGTTTTTTGTCTTCAATGCCACCGCAAGCGCCGCCGCTCCCTGCGCGACATTTGCCGCCGTCGCGATCGGCATCCAGATATTGGCGCCGCCGTTACTCAAAAAGCCCTGTTCAATAATATTATACATATGATGCACGCCGGCAACCACGGTCGGAGCATACGCAGCGCCTACTACAAACCCGCCGATCCCGAACGGCACCGAAATAAACCAGGAAGCACCCTGCAATACCCAAGTCTCAAGCTGTCCGAAAATCGGCCCGACAACCAGCAGCGCGACCGCACCCGACGCCAAAACGGACGCCAACGGCACAACGAACAGATCAAGCATTTCCGGTACTACTTTATGAAGCTTTTTCTCCACAAAGCACATTACCCATACCGACAAAATAACCGGTATTACGTGTCCCTGATACCCTACAAGACGCACACTGTATGCGCCGATCGAAAAGAGTACCGGCGCCGAATTTACCGCATCACCGCTCCACGCGTTTACAAGGTCAGGGTGAATCATGATCATGCCGACAACCGCACCGAGAAACATGTTCCCGCCAAATACGCGCGCCGAACTGACCGCAATAAGAATGGGCAGGAAGGTCAGAGCCGCACTGCTCATCAAATGGAAAAATGTGTACCAGTTGGATTCCGCCATGCCGGGTATTACTTTCGTGAGGCCCTCCAAAAGCCCCATCAAAAGTCCGCTCGCCACGATCGCAGGCAAAATCGGCACAAATACATCGCCAAGCGTTTTGATCAAACGCAGAAAAATATTTTGTTTGGACGCAGCCGCTTTTTTGACGTCTTCTTTCGTACCCGCCTCGATCCCCGCAAGCGCAATAAACTCGTCAAATACCTTATTGACCGTGCCGGTGCCGAAAATGATCTGCAATTGGCCGGACGCCTCAAAAACCCCTTTTGCTCCATCCACGTTTTCCAGTTGCTCCTTGTTCACCTTGCCATTGTCGGCAATGACAAGCCGCAGGCGCGTCGCACAATGCGCAGCCGAAACAATGTTTTCCTTTCCGCCGATCGCATCCAGAACACCTTGTGCCGAAGCCTTGTAATCCATGCCTTCCCTCTCCTCATAAAAATTATTCACAATATGGAATCAATTCCATATTATGTAACCATAGTATACCACCGTATTCAATATTTGTAAAGGGTTTTATTTAAATATTTTTATGTTTTTATAAATTTTTTATAATAATTTATGAAATCGTTTCCATCCGTTCCTTATTCTGTAGATTCTCTCTCTACGACTTGATAGCCAAGCCGTATTTCCTGTACCGGCGTTTCTCCTCCGATATGCTCCAACAGAATACTTGCCGCCTTGCGCCCGCATTCATTATAATATAAATGAGCACTGGTAAGCGTCGGGCTGGTCACGCGGGATATTTTTCCGTCCCCGACTCCGACGACACGTACATCTTCAGGGACACGCCTGCCCGCTCCCCTCAAATACAGCATTGCACCTGCCGCAATATGATCGGTCGCGCAGAACAAACCGTCGATCTCCGGATGCCTGGAAAACAACTCCGTTGCCTGCTCATATCCCGATTGGATATTAAAAAGGCTGATTTCCCCATAAGACGCATCAAATTTCTTTCCATGCGCCTTCAGCGCATCGAGAAAACCATTTTTACGACTTAACCCGGCCGCTTTATCGTCTTCCCTTACTCCAATATAACCGATACAATCGGATTTTTCCAGCAAAAGTTCCGTAAGCGCATACGCAGCCCCATAATCATCATAGTATACACAGGATATCCCGTCTACCCTCTGTGCCGCAACGACAAACGGTACCCCCAATTCCGAAAAAGCTTTTCTATGTTTCTGCGTTATGACCGTTCCGATCAAAATTATGCCGTCTACTTTATTGCGGCTGAATATGTCGATATATTTTAATTCTGTGTTTTCGTCGTTTTCGGTATTCGCAAGCAGCAAAAAATAACCCTCAGCCGATAAAACCGTAGATATCCCTTCCACCATTTCACTGATCGAGTCGGAATTAATCTTCGGTAAAATGACCCCGATTTGTTTTGTCCTTTTTGTGCGCAACGTCTGCGCCTGCGCCGACGGCCTATATCCTGTCTTCTTAATAATCTTCCCGATCCGCTCTTTTTTTTCTTCTGCCACATACCCACCGTTAAGATAGCGCGATACGGTCGTCCGCGAAACACCTGCCATCTTGGCGATTTCATCTATATTCATGCACTCACCCGTCATTCTTTTATATTTCAATTGTATCACGCCTTCCGTCACTTGTCAAGAGAGATTGTGGAATTGATTTCATATTCTATGCAATATGCACCTCTGCCAAATCAGTATGCCCAACATCCATGATTTTTACGCTCAAAAACGCAATTGCGATTTACCAACAAAAAAAGGACGGCTTTATGATATGCACCCCAAAAGTTGGACAGACTTTTGGAGGTGCATATTTTTATGGCAAAAAAAGGAAACAAGCAGAAA
>CALVHR010000037.1 GCA_944328495.1 uncultured Clostridia bacterium | reverse complement strand
TTGGATATCTGTTCGGGCGACCATGTTTGCGACAGCTTTTCGTCTATGTACTCCAATACCTCCTGTTTCCAGAACATTCCCCGGTGGCGGTAACTGTTGCGCAGTTTGCTTTTCTTTTGCGCCGTATACGGATAATATCTCGGGATATCTCTGTAAAAGGTACAATTCCGCCTCAGTTCCCGTGATATCGAACTTACGTTCCTGCCAAGTAATTTTGCAATTTCTCTATAACTTTTTCCTTTAACATAGTATTCTCGTAGACAACAGCGCTCTTCTATGGTAAAATGGTGGTAGTTCATACAGATCTCCTTTGTAGTAAATTTTGGTTTTGCAACTTTATTTTACCACAGATTTGTATGAACTCCTTTTTTTATTTACTCTGTTGCACTTAATAGTATAATTCACCAGAAATAAAAAAAGCCCTGCGGCGCAAAGCGCCGCAGGGCTTTTCGTTAAAGACTGCGGATGCTGTCGACGGGCGGTTTTTGCGCCGCTCTGCGAACGGGAAGGAAGGTGGAAACAAAGCAAGTGGCGAGGGATATGGCGAGGAGAGTGAGCAATGGAACGATGCCGAAGCGCAAAACGTGCAGGGACAGTCCCGCCTGATCGATGATGATTCCGTTGATGACGCCGCAAAAAAGAACGGTCGAGAGGACGGATAGCAAGAAACATATGCCGACGATGATGAGCGATTCTGCAAAGAAAATGCGGAACACGTCGTATTTGCTTGCCCCGACGGCGCGCAGGATGCCGATCTCCCGCTTTTTATGGCTGATGGAGAGGGAAATAAAGTTGAACAGCAGAAGGCAAGAAAATACAGCCATGACTGCTCCGATCCCGAGGAAGATGGTTCGGAACATCTCTACGGCGGAGCGGACGGAATAAGCCTCCTGTGCGGTGTCGTTTGCGATGTAGTAGAAAGAGCTGTCGGGGTAGCGGGTTTCCGAAAAGCGGACGAAATCGCGTATGAATGAGTTTGAATGTGTAAACGGAATGAGTATCGTTCCGATATAAGCATCTTCGGACTGAACGTAATCGGTAACGGTTTGGTAGGTCCATTCATAGCGTTCGCGTTCGGTATAAAAGGCGTTAAAGCGATCTTCGCTCATATACACGCCGTTGCCGTATACATCGGGTTGGATGAAATATACGCCCGCGATCGTTGCCGAGGAATCGAAGCCTGTGTTGCCGTCGTAAGCGGAAAAGGCGATCCGCACGGAATATTTTTCCAAAAAATTCACAACATCGCTTAAAAAAGAGCGGAAGATCTCTTCGGTCAAGGGTTTGTAAATTCCGCCGGAGGGAAATTGTCCTTCGCTGACTGCTTTGATTTTGTCCATAAGCGTGAGGCGGTCTGCGTCTTCGACGTCGTAATTGCGATAAAGTTCGTTGCCGATTGCGGAGCCGTCGTCGAAGTATTGCTCGCCCAGATACTGATAAAGTGCGTAACCGTAGTGAATCGAATCGATGGCAAGCTCATCGGCAGTGAGGGCGCGGGCAAGGGGGCGGACGTCCTGACTTTGCGCGGAGGACAAATCGTATACGGTGAGTAATTTTTCCGCGCCGTCGGGATCAAAAACGGCGACCCGATCGGAAGAGATAACGCTGAACGAAGGCGGCATATTCGGTTGCGGCCGGGCAAAATTCGCCGTGAGCTGAAAATAGGAACCGCTCTGCACGAAGTATTCGGAAAGATCGATCGGCTGCGTTTCGGGCTTTTCGTTTTCTCCGTCGTTCATGTGTGCGGAATAAAACCGATTGCTCACCAACGCGATTCGGCGCATGCCCGATGAAAGTTCCCGTTTCCATTCCCGTTTCAACAGGGCATTTTCGTACTTATAATTGTCTTGGTCCGCCGCTTCCTGCAATTCATAAAATTTCGGATCGGGGTCTTTGCTGTCAAAGATGCCGCTGATGACAACGGGCTCGGAAAATCCGATCGAAAAAGTTTTGCCGACGATGTCTGCATAATTTTTGACTCGGTCTCCGTTTTCGTCTCTGTATTTGGAAACCGCGATGCTTTCAAAGGTAAAGCGCGAAATCATGATTTCGTTTTCGCTCGTCGGATATTTGCCGGCGAGGATATTCTCGGCGCTGCGCAGCGAATGACCTTCGGGCACCCACGCAAAACCGCCGATTTCCGTGTCATAAAACATTCTTTTTGTTTCGGAAATATCGGCAAGCGCATTACAGGAAAGGTAAAATACACCGACCGCGTCTGTATTGAATCGTTTTCCGATCTGATCGACTTCATCGTCAGTAAAAAGCGCAGAACCTTGAGTATCTTTGCTTTCCGAGTATTTTTCACCGTTGAGGTATGTAATCCGTTTATAATAATATCCTTTTTCGAGCAAAGCGTATGACTCGGAAGAAGACTGCATTGCTTCTTCGAGTACGCCCCGTTCGTCGTACATCATGAGAGTAGAGAAAAGCCCGAACATCGTAAATGCGACGACGGAGAGGAGTACGGACAAAATCAAGCGGAACGGTTTTACGCGCAGACTGTTTGCGCCGATGCGCAGGGCTTTTCGGGAAGGAAGCTTTCCGTGCGAAAACAGGCTTCCTTGTTTTTGCGGTACCGATTGTTCTCTTTCGGAAAAGTGATCTGCACTTGACGCAGGCAACGCATTCGGGTTGTCGTCTTTTGCGCATAGAAGGGCGGGGGATTGCTGCGGGAGCGGTGTTGGAACAAAAATTTCGCTTCCTTCTTCGCTTACTCTCGCCATTTTTTTGAATTTGGGGACAAGTTCGCCGTTGTTGGTCAAAAAGATGTCATGCAAAGAGCAGGCAAAGAATTCGTTGAGAGCCTCCAAATCCTCACTGTTCAGTTTTGTTCCCGCCGTAATGAATGCGGTGTCGTCGCCGATAAAACGCAGGTTTTTGCTCCGAACCTGTGCCTGTACGATCTTCCTGCTTCGGTCGGAAAGCACTTTCCCGTCTTGAAGTTCGATGATGCGGTCGGCGTAAGTTTCCGCAAATTCCGCATCGTGTGATACGACGATGACCAATTTGTCTTCGGACAGCTTTTTCAGATCGGCAAGAATTTGTTTACCCGTATTCGAATCGAGAGCCCCCGTCGGTTCGTCCGCTAAAATGATGCGCGGTTCTTTGACAAGGGCGCGCGCGATCGCAACGCGCTGTTTTTGACCGCCGGAAAGTGTGTTCGGCTTTCGTTCGCCAAAGCCTTCCATGCCGACCTGGCGTAAAATGTCGGTAACGCTTTCGGGATTTTGTGTCTTTCCTTGTAATTCAAGAGCCAAAGAAATATTCTCCGCGACCGTGAATTCAGGCAAAAGATTGTATTCTTGGAACACAAAACCGACGCGCGCGTTGCGATACCCGTCGAAATCCGCGGCAGAAAAGGATGCGCTGCCGACCCCGTCTATGATGATCTCGCCGGTATCGGGGACGTCAAGTCCGCCAAGGATATTGAGAAGCGTGGATTTTCCGCTTCCCGATTTTCCGAGAATAAACGCCAGGCCTTTGTCGGGAAAATCGATGCTTACATCGTCGAGGGCACGCAGCTGCACACCTTTTTTGTTTCGATAGATTTTGCTTGCGCGGCGAATACTGAACAAATGAAATTCCTCCGTACAAAATGTATTTTTGTGTAATTTTTGAAAAAGAAAAAGCTGTTTTTTTGCAAAATTTTTGAGGAAGTATTGACAAATCAAATTTTTTGCGGTTTAATAGAAATGTAAGAGGCTTTCCGCGTTGCGGAAGGATAAGGAGGCAGGAAATATGAACAAAGTGATTACGGTCAGCCGTCAATTCGGCAGCGGCGGGCGCGAGTTCGGGATCAAGCTGTCGCGGGCGCTGGGCATTCCCTTTTATGACAAGGATCTGATCTCGATGGCGGCGGAGGACAGCAATCTGTCCGCGGAATTTATGAAGCATTATGAGGAGAGTGCTCCGGGAATTTTTTCCCGTACGCTCTATTCTTACTACCAGATGCCCATGACCGATCAGATTTATATTGCTCAGTCCAATCTGATCAAGCGCTTGGCGGCGGAAGGGCCGTGCGTGATCATCGGAAGGTGTTCGGATGTAATTGTCGATGACAGCATAAAAATATATATCCATGCGCCGCTTGCCAAGCGTGTGGAGAGGAAAAACGCGATGGATTTGGGGATTCCTCCCGAAAAGATGGAGGATCATGTGAAAGCGACGGACAGGAAACGCAAGAAATATTACGAATATTATACCGATCAGAAATGGGGGATGGCGGAAAACCATCATCTTTGTCTGGACAGCGGGGTGGTCGGCGTAGACGGATGCGTAGACTGTGCGCTGGAGTTTTTGAAGCACATACAATGATGTGCGGGGAACAAATGATTTTTTTGGGACGGGCGGTGCCGACAAGGCGCTGCCCGTTTTGTGTTCGCGGATATGGCTGCTTTTTAAGACAGACGCAAAAAAGGTTGCGATTCCTCACTTTTTTGCAAAGAGGCGGCTTATAAGAGCGTCAGGCAGAGAGCGGCTATGATCGCGGCCAAGACTGCGAGAGAAAGAACAACGATGCCGATTTTATAGCAGCGGATGCGTTTTTCCACTTGCGGCAGTGCGGTTTCTGTTTCGGAGATCACCTCGACCCGGGCCCCTTCGACAGAATAAGCATTCCCGGCCTGTGTAAAGCGGATCAAAATTTCATCGTTTTGTATATTCAGCAGGCGTACGCGGATCTCCGTGCGGGAACGGCGCTCATCACGGAAATCTTCGAAGGAGGCAGTCAGGATGCCCGCAATGAAATTGAAAAAAATCAACAGAAACCAAAATTTGCTCAATACGACGTTTCGTTCGAGGAAGGTAAGTTCGAGCGAATCTGCGGGCAAGTCATATTCTTCGCCGCTTTTCAGTTTTTTGCCGCCCGCGAATACGTCGAAGCGTTTGCCGTATGGTTTTTCGTGAAAGATCTGGACAAGCATTCCGTATTGCTCCCGTGTTTTTCTGCATTGTAGCATAAAGGGAAGAAGCGTGCAACCGCTTTGGGAAAAATTGCGCAAAAAAGCAGCGGAAATTATAAAAAACGGTTGAAATGCCGTGCGGATATGGTAAAATAATAGAGTAATGATTTCATAAAGCGCCGCATCGGCGCAAAGAGAGGAAAATATATGGCAGGGAAAGAAAAATCTGTCCAAAAGAGGGTAAGAAAAAAGGCGAATGCGGTAATTCCCGAGAGGTCTGCGGGAGTACTTCTGCATGTTTCTTCTTTGCCGGGGAAATACGGGATCGGAACGATGGGGAAAGAGGCTCGCGCTTTCGTGGATTTTCTGTGCGAAGCAGGGTTCGGCTATTGGCAGGTGTTGCCGCTGGTGCAGACCGGTTACGGGGATTCCCCGTACCAGTCTGTGTTCGGTGCGTCGGGGAATCCGTACCTGATCGATCCGGAAACGCTCGCAGAGGACGGGCTTTTGAAAAAAAGCGAACTGGCCTCGTGTCGTGTTCCCAATACGGGCAAGGCGGATTATTCGTATCTGCATGAGCATAAAATAAAACTTTTGCGCCGAGCGTTTTCGCGTTTTGACGCGGAAAAAGCGGATTTTGTGCAATTTTGCGAAGAGGGCGGGTTCAAAGAGTATGCGCATTTCATGGCGCTGCGCGGTATATACGGCGAGAGTTTTATTCGCTGGGAAAAACCGCTGCGATTTCATGAGGAAGCGGCGCTTGAAAAATTTTATCGCGAAAACGAACGCGAGGTTTTGTTCTGGCAGTTTGTGCAGTTTGAGTTTTTCCGCCAGTGGCGGAAAGTCAAAGATTATGCAAACGCGCGCGGGATCAAGATTGTCGGAGATATTCCGCTGTATGTGGCATATGACTCGGCGGATGTGTGGGCAAACCCGCGTCTTTTCAAACTGAACAAGAATTTGACACGCAAGAAAGTGGCGGGTGTCCCGCCCGATTATTTTTCGGCAACGGGGCAGCTTTGGGGAAATCCCGTTTACGACTGGAAAGTGCATGAAGGGGAAGGTTTTGCATGGTGGATCGATCGTATCCGCCGAGCATTTGCCTTATATGACGTGGTGCGGATCGATCATTTCCGCGGTTTTGACCGATACTTTGAAATCGATGCAACGGAAGACACGGCGATGAACGGGCGTTGGAAGAAAGGTCCCGGAGCGAAGCTGTTTGCCGCGGCGCAGGCGGCGCTCGGGAAGCTGGATTTTATTGCCGAAGATCTCGGCACGCTGGATGCGGGAGTATATCGTCTGATGCGCAGAACGGGATATCCGGGCATGAAAGTGATGCAGTTTGCATTTGACGGCAATCCGGGCAATCCCTATCTTCCGTGCAATATCGATGAAAATTCGGTATGTTATACGGGTACGCACGATAACAATACGCTGGTCGGATTTTTGGATGAATTGAAACCGGAGGAATGGGAAAGGCTTCGGGAAGCGCTTCGTCCGCTGTTGAAGGATGCGAAGATCCCCGTGCGGCTGAACGGCAATCTGCAGACGGCGAAAGCGATG
This sequence comes from uncultured Clostridia bacterium, assembly GCA_944328495.1. Lineage (GTDB taxonomy): Bacteria > Bacillota > Clostridia > Christensenellales > Borkfalkiaceae > Borkfalkia. Next base: position 8,209 of record CALVHR010000037.1, on the reverse strand, counting down.
CGCGCACTCGCGCTTTCCGTGCGTTCGAATCTGAGCGTCCTGCCGGCGCAGGATATTTTGCTGACGGGGGCAGACACTCGCATGAACGTTCCGTCGATCGCCTCGGGAAATTGGAGTTATCGTCTGCGCCGCGGGATGACTTGCGGCGATGCAAAAAAGTGCCGTGCGCTGCTCATGCAAAGCGGCAGGCTGAACGAACAAAAGCGCTGAAATCGGCGCGGAATCCATGGCCGTACCCGATTGACAAAAGATCGTCAATCGGGTATAATGATTCGGATTTCTAAGACAGAAAGGAGAATCCGGAAAATGGAGCGAGGTCTTTTAACGCCGTTAAAGAAATTGCGTCGGCAGGTTTTCGTTGAAATGGCGCGGGTCGCCTTTGAAACGGACAAAAACGATATAAAAGATGCGATCGAAGCGATCCCGTACAAAATTACGCCGGGGGACAAACCGCTGTACCGCGAGAGTATATGGCGCGAGCGTGCGATATGTTCGGAGCGGGTACGGTTATCAATGGGATTGTCGCTGCGGCCCGAAGATGCGCCCGTACACGTTACGAGCGGACTTCGCGGGAGCGATATTGCGGATAAATATTATGAGCCGCCGCTGATGCAGGTGATCCCGTCGGCATGTGCGGCGTGTGCGCCGAATATGTATAAGGTTACGGATAATTGCCGCGGATGCGTTGCGCATCCGTGCACGGCGGTTTGTCCGAAAGGTGCGGTTTCCATTGTCGACGGAAAATCGCTCATCGATCAGGATAAATGCATCCGTTGCGGGAAGTGCAAGGCGGTTTGCCCGTATGATGCGATCGCGCATCATACCCGCCCCTGTGCGGAAGCGTGCGGCGTGAAGGCGATCGAGTCGGACGATTTGGGCAGAGCGAAGATCAATCCCGATAAATGTGTGTCCTGCGGTATGTGCATGGTGAACTGTCCGTTCGGGGCGATTGCGGACAAATCGCAGTTTTTCCAGCTGATCCGCGCACTGCGCCGCGGCGACAAGATCGTGGCGGAGATTGCTCCTTCGTATGTGGGGCAGTTCGGGGACAGCGCAACGCCCGGCAAGATCAAGGCGGCGTTGGAAGAGATCGGTTTTGTGGATGTGTATGAGGTGGCGCTGGGTGCGGATATGGGTGCAGCGATCGAGGCGCATCACTATGCGACGGAAGTGAAAAGCGGCAAGATACCGTTCATGCTGACTTCTTGCTGTCCCGCTTGGGCGATGCTGGTCAAACGTTATTTCCCCGAATCGGCGGACAAGATCTCGCGCACGCTCACGCCGATGGTCGCGACAGCGCGTACGATCAAAAAGAAATATCCCGATCATCGAGTGGTCTTTATCGGGCCGTGCGCGGCGAAAAAATTGGAAGCTTCCCGCCGCACCGTCCGAAGTGACGTAGACTTTGTGATTACGTTTGAAGAATTGTCGGCGATTTTCGAAGCAAAGGGCATTGATTTCGAGCATTACGATAAACAGGTATCCATGCACGACGCGACGGGAGCGGGCAGAGGCTATGCCTGCGCGGGCGGCGTCGCGGGGGCGATCGAAAAATGCATTGCCGAATATTATCCCGACACCGAGGTGAACATCCAACACGTGGAAGGATTGGAGGACTGCCGCAAGATTTTGCTTTTGGCAAAGCTCGGCAGACTCAACGGAACGCTGATAGAGGGCATGGGGTGCCCCGGCGGATGCGTTGCGGGTGCCGGCACGAATATACCGATACAAAAAGCGGCAAATCTGGTCAAAAAAGCGGTCGATACTTCCTCGCACAAGGTGCCGCCCAAAGAATTGGAAGAGATCAATCTGGACTGAGTCAGCCTTCCTCCGTTCCTGAAAAAACATAAATTCTGTGCGAATGGAAAGATTTTGCTGCAAACGGTTGTGTTATTTTAGGATATGTGTTACAATAAAACCATAAATTTGTTCGCATAAGGAGGAAATGTATGAACAAAAGTGAATTCATTGCAAAGATCGCGGAAGACGCGGGACTGAAAAAGAGCGACGCGGAAAAGTTTTTTGACGCATTCGTTTGCGGCGTGAAAGACGTCGTTGCCCGCGGCGAGAAATTGCAGATCGTCGGGTTCGGAACGTTTGAAGCGAAAGAGCGGAGCGCAAAAGAGGGCGTCAATCCGTTGACGGGAGAAAAAATTTCCATCGCCGCTTGCAAAGTTCCGTCTTTCAAGGCAGGCAAAGCTTTTAAAGAAGAATTGAACAAATAACTCAATAAACGGCACAGCCGCCCGCAATTTTGCGGGCGGCTGTGCCGTTTTTGAAAGAAGAAAAAGCTGCCGAAAAATTTGCTCTTCGGCAGGCAGCGATAGAAAATTCAGCGGGAAAAAAGAGCGTTTGCGCGGAAGATCGCATCCCATGCCGGGAATTTTCTGCGCAGGGAAAGGGGCGAGCCGTCCGAGCCGATGAAGCAATGTGTGCTCTTCGCGGTTGCGCGCACATCTCCTTGCGGACCGCGGATAATGTATTCGATCGCAAAGCGCACGCCCGTGTATGAGGATAAAACCGCTTCGATCTCCACCGTTTCGGGAAAGCGCGTCATGGCTTTGTAACTGCATTCGACTTCAAGCACGGGGCTGAGCACGCCTTCTCGTTCCATGACGTCGTAGCCGATGCCCATTTGTTCGAGCATGTCTACGCGCGCTTCTTCCATCCAGCGAATGTAGTTCGAGTGGTGCACGATCTTCATCGTGTCTGTTTCGTAATATTGTACTTTATGGCGGTATTTGCGAAATTTCATGACCCTTCTGCCTTTTTTTCGGATATTATAACATTTGCCTGCGGACATGTCAATGTATTTTTCGGGAAGAGGGCGGGGCTATCTGTTGACGGCGCGCGCGGCTTGTGATACAATAAAAAGGTACGGAAACGCAACGCGTATGGGACTGTCATTCCGTAACAAAGGAGCATGTTTTATGTACAGCGGAGTATCCACGGCGTCTCTGTTTCTGCGTGAAATGAACGAAGACGCGCTTTCTGTCCTGGATGGGCTCGGAGTACGCAGCACAGAAGTATTTTTGACGACTTTGAGCGAATATACCGAGGAATTTGCCCACCTTCTCAACGAGCGGAAAGGCAGGGTAAAAATCAATTCGGTGCATCTTTTGAATACGCAATTCGAGCCGCAATTGTTCGGCGCGCATCCGCGCGCGAAGGCAGATGCGTTTCGCATTTTGGACGGTGCGATGCATTCTGCGCATATATTCGGAGCGGAGAGGTACACGTTTCACGGCATTACGCGTCTGAAAAAGAATTCGGTACCTGCCGACCCCGGCAAATTGGGTGCGCAGCTTTGCGAGATTTCCGCGGCTTGTGCGGCACATTCGGTGCGGCTTTGTCTGGAAAACGTGCATTGGGCGATGTACAACGAGCCGGGACTGTTTAAACCGCTCAAAGCGCGCTGTGCGGATCTTTTGGGCGTTCTGGACGTTAAACAGGCGCGCCTGTCGGGCTATCCGTATTCCATGTATATCAAAGATATGGAGGGGTCGATCTCGCATGTGCATCTGTCGGATGTGACGGATACCGGCAAGATCTGTCTTCCGGGGAAAGGAATGTTTGATTTTGAGGAGTGTTTTCGGCGTCTCAAAGATGCCGGGTTTGAAGGCGCGGCACTCATCGAGGTGTACGCGGGGGATTACGGAGAATATTCTCAATTGAAAGAATCGTGCGATTATTTGGACGAAGTGATCGATAAAGTCGGACTTGCGAAATAAATGCAAACGTACCGCTGAAAGAGGGCGCCCCGCGCGGCTTTACAAGCCGCGCGGGGCGCGTTATTTTTTGTTTTTCTGCCGCATATAAATAAGGGAAGTACAAGCATGCGAGGGGTATTCTATGGAAATATGGAAGGCGGCGATACTCGGTATCGTGCAGGGGCTTACCGAGTTTTTGCCTGTTTCGTCCAGCGGGCATTTGCTGTTGTTTGAGCGCATACTCGGCGCGGATACGGGCGGAGCAGATTTGTTTTTAGGCGTCATGCTGCATGCGGGAACGTTGGCGGCAGTCCTCTTTGTATATGCGCCGCGCATGGTCGAGATGCTGAAAAGCGACCGCAAAATGATCGGTTTTTTGGTTTTGGCGACCATTCCTGGGGCAGTGGCGGGCCTGTTTTTAGGGGATGCGGTCGACAAATTGTTTTTTGGCGGAAAATGGCTGTGGGCGGCGTTTGCGCTCACGGCGGTCCTTCTCGTTTTTTGCGAACGAATTGCGCGAAGCAGAAAGGTTTATCGGCCGATCGGGGCAAGGAATTCGTTTGCGATCGGCTGCGCACAGGCGTTGGCGGTGATCCCCGGGCTTTCGCGCAGCGGCACTACGCTCGCGGCAGGAGTATTTTGCGGGATGTCCCGCGAGGATTCCGCCGATTTTTCCTTTTTGATGAGCATTCCCATCATTGCGGGGGCAATCGTTGCGGAACTGTATAAATCGATCAAAGATGTCGGATATGCCGCGGCGGTTTCATGGCAAAGCCTCTTTGCAGGCACTCTTTGTGCGGCGGTGTTCGGGTTTATATCCATCCGATTTATGCTCCGCGTCGTGAAAAAAAACAGTTTGTCGGGGTTTGCGGTATATTTGATCTTGCTGTCGGCAGCGCTTTTGATTGCGGATATTATTTTTTGAGTAAAAGGAATAATATCCGAAAGGCGGCACATACTGGTATTATCTCAGAAAGGAGGTTTAAATCATGAGATTGAATTCCGGTGATACCGCGCCCAAGTCGGCGAATTACAAGGTTGTAGGCCCCAACGGGGAAGAGATGGGCGTCGTTTATATGCAGGAAGGGGAAACGCTTCCTCCCACGCAGATTTCCGGCTGCCATTACGAAATGGACTAATAGGTAAAGGGCGGCGCACGCACGGTGCGCGGCAAAACGAAAACGGTTTTGCAAGATCTTTCAAGGTATTGTCGAACCGCATAAAAAAGCGCGGCAAAAGCCTCGCTTTTTTATGTTACATACAAATCAATGATTCTGCATTGAATCGAACGGATCGGTCGCAGGTTTTGCGGCATTGCGCGGGTCTTGTTTCGAGGCACGTTTGCATAGGATTGCAGCGACGACAGGGCAGGCAATTGCAAACAGTGCGAACAAGAGGGGAACGACGATTGCTGCTCCCGCACCCGTTTTCCCGGCAATGCAGAAGACGATAAGAAGCAGGTGCATTGCGGCAAACAGGATGGAAAATACGAATATACCGTTGCGGCGCAGGGAAGAGCGATCGACTTTTTTTGCCAAACCGCGCAGAAGGACGATGAGCTCGATCACCAAAACGACAGCCATAAAGATCAGAAAAATAAATACAAGTACCGTTCCCTCGTTTACGGTGGTATAATAGTCGCCGTAACGCTTATAAACGGGGGCAGAGGCATCGGTGTTTCCGGATTCAACCTCGGCCATATACTCTGCATACGCTGTATAATATTCGCGTATAGAGCCGGCTGAGATTGCGGCGGAGTAAGCGCCTCTGTCTTGCATGGCGGCTTCGGCGGCTTCGGCGTCATCGTTTTCCAAAGCTTTTTTCAAATTCGCTTCTTTGTTTGAATCCTTCGCATAATCCATAAAAGAATAATTTACGGAGAAATTGTTGTCTGCGTACGGTTCCAGTTCGGGAGCGATCGTAAGGATCATTGCTTTTTCTTCATCCGTTTTAGGCGCATATTCGCCGAGGTCAACGTGAAAAACGGGGAGAAAACACATGAATATTACGGACAGAAGGGATAAGAGGAAAGACGCGGCCGAAAGCAACGACGGCAGATGTTTGACGATAAACGAGTTGTTTGTGTCGGCGGTTGTCTCCGATGTTTGAGTCATAATTTACCTCACAATATTTTTTTACTATTATAAAATACCAAGTGCTGAAAAAGCGCTAAAACCAAGAAAATATCAAAAGAATTATATAATTTTATTATATAAATTCATATTGATATGCAACAAAAATAGCAGTATCATGCTTTGCTGCGGCCCGCATTTAAAACGGGGCTTTCAAAACGAAATTTGTCCGAAGCTGTTCGGGTACATGCGTTTGGTTTTATATAGGCAGTTTTGCAGAGATATGGCCGAGCGGAAAGCGGTAAATTTTGCAATAAAAAAATAAAACGTCTCCGAGAAATCCGGAGACGTTTTATTAAAAAGCAAATAAATTCTGATCGGCGCAAGAAATACTTTTCAGGCAAAAGAGCAGGTTTTACAGCTTTTTTCCGCATTTTTTGCAGAATTGTGCATCCAAGGAAACTTGTTCGCCGCAATCGGGGCAACTTTTGTACAGGGCATAGCCGCATTTTTCGCAAAACTTTGCATCCTGCGGACACGGATTGCCGCAATTTGGACAAACTACGGAATCGGATTTTTCCCGAACGGCATCCGCAATGGCGGAAATGCCGGGTTGCGCTTGTTGGGCGGCATCGTTGAAAACGGGAACCGATTCGTTTTTGGCGTATTGCATGAACTCTTTGCGGAAGCCGAGCATGAGCATCCAAAGCCCGACTGCAAGCACAGGAAAGCCGACGAAGCAGCACCAGAACAGAGAGGGCTTTTCCTCATTGTTCATTGCAATAAAAATGCTTGCAAATCCCGTAATGGCGAGCGCAAGGCCTGCTATCGTAAAGATGATGCCCAAAATTTTGAAAATACGCTTTGCTTTTTGATGCTTTGTTTCGTTTTGTGTCATATTTCTCTCCTTATTATATTTTCAGCGGATGCAAATTTTTGTGCAGCGGACATTACCCGAAAGCACTTGACCGATGGTATATTTACCGTTTGCGATGAGTACGCGCGTGCCCTGAGATGCGGCCTCTTTCACGTATTCGAGTTTTGCTTTGGCGCCGTTTGCGCCTTTGCGCGACGCTCCTTCGCAGAATTTTTTATAGTGCTCGATGTTTTCGACGAGTTCGTATGCGTCTTTGCCGGAAATTTCTTCGATGAGAGAAGAGGGATCGTTCGGATCGGCATAGATGCCGTCGACGCTGGTCAAGATGAGCAAGGTTTCCGCCTTGACGAGGCATGCAACGAGGGAAGCGGTTTCGTCGTTGTCGATGCATTCATGTACTTCCGCTTGCGAACGGGAAAGCGCCATGATCTCCATGCGGCGGTTCTCGGACTGAGAAACGGCGTCGTTATAATTGATGATGGGGATCGCATTTTGTTCTTTGCATCGCAGAAGCAGTTTTTTGATGTGTTCGCGTTTGACCGGGTCATTGAAATGGTGATGCTCGACGAGGATCTGCCGCACCGAATATTTACTGTCTACGTATTGGCGATAGGTCTGCATAAGGATCGCCTGCCCCTGCGCGGCATAATCGGTTTTGGAATCTTCGGTGTCGGGCAGTTCTCGTCCCGCGCGCATCATGAAATCCAGACGTCCGATTTCTGTTGCGCCGCTGGAAATCCAGATATAGCCGGGTTTAAGTTCGCGGGACAGCCGCGCAACGCGGGTATAATCGATCATGTTGTCCTGTTTGTCGATGAGTGCCATCGAACCGATCTTTCCTACAAGTTCTACGTCGAATTTCATAAGTCTCCGAGGGGTTCCCCGCATAAAAGCTCTCTTTGCTTCACATACTGAGGTCGAAATGAATTTACGCAATCATTATATAACTTCACAGGGAAAAAATCAATCGAATTTTGAAAAAAAAGGAGTAATGCGCATATTGCAGGCATTTGCGGTGAGTTGCGCGGTATTTGCGCTCGCCTGCATGCTGTGCGGATGTGAGGTGCAGAGCCTTTCTTCGCTGCGCTCTTTTGCACAGCCGTATTTGGGAGAGTATCATTGCGAATATGCACAGCTGGGCGATAAAAACATCCTTTCATCCTTTCGTTCCATCGTGCTGACGCTTGAAAAATGCGGAACATTTTCGTTTGCGGCAACTCCCAAGCTCGGCAAAAAGATCAAGGCGGAAGGAAATTGCGAATACGATGAAAGTACGAACACGCTGATTTTTCGCGCAAATTTTCGGGGCAAGGAATGCCGTAAAGACGTATTATGGAGCGCGGGCAAGTTTACCATTGAACACACCGTTGCGGGAAAACCTTTGGTGATGCGTTTTAGTATCGGTGCATTGTAATATTGTTTTATGCATGCCCGCGCCATGCGTAATATTCCGCATTGCGCGGGCATGCTTTTTTTTGTCAAAGACAACCACTCACTGAGTGAGTGGATAAAGAGTTTACAACTATGGACAAAAATAAACTCCTGTAATA
>CALVHR010000036.1 GCA_944328495.1 uncultured Clostridia bacterium | reverse complement strand
TTGTGTTAAACTTCTTTCCTCTTGACATGAAAATATGCACCTCCAAAAGTCTGTCCAACTTTTGGGGTGCATATCATTTGCGCGGCGGCGTGCGTTTCTACTGACCTATATGAGCATTGTTAAACGGAAAAATTTATACACGTTATTTAGTGTATTTTGACAAATGTGTTTTTGACTGTGATAGAATAGCCTCGCAAATGATTTGAAGAGGAGGACGGTATGGAAAATACAAGTTGTTCGTTCTGTCGTTTTTTTGAAAGATATTATACGAAAGGCGCAAAACGGTTCAATCAAACGAAAACGGGGCGGTGTCGCAAAAAGCAGGAACAGGTAACGGCGCAGGACGGGTGCAAAGAATTTGTCAAAAGACCGATTAAAAGGAGAAGCGCGCGTTTATTGCGGTATTATTTGAACGAAATACTCCTCGAATTGCACGCGCTGCGCGAGGTGGCAGAGGACGATCGGGATGAAATTACAAAAGAATAAAACCTGCAAAACGTGCGGCGCATGGAAACGGGTGTACACAAAATTTTATTGCAGGATGTGGAAAGAAAAATTTTTTTACTGCACGGAAAGGGAAACGGTAACGGATTCCGATTTTACGTGCGAGAAGTGGAAAAAACGGGTCGCAAAGGCAGACATTTCTTTGCGGCGATTGGGCGAAGCGGAAGAAGACGTTTTATTTCTTTTACAGGCAGTGAAAAAAATCGAAAGGCAATGAAAGCGCCGACCCCGAAACGGGGTCGGCGCTTTCATTGCGGAGCAAAAAAATTCGCACAAATTCTTTCGGATTTCCGAAAGAATTTGTGCGAACAAGCATTCATCATTTTTGCGCGAAGTAAGACAGTCGATTAAATGCGTTCGAGAATGAGTTTGGTCATCTCACTGCCTTTGACCTGTTTCATGCCTTCGCTCATAATATCCGCGGTGCGGTATCCCGCGTTGAGCACGTCATTGACCGCGTTTTCGATGGTTTCGGCTTCTTTCATCATATCGAAGGAGTCGCGCAGCATCATCGCCGCCGAAAGAATGGTCGCGATCGGGTTGGCGAGGTCTTTGCCCGCAATATCGGGCGCACTGCCGTGGATGGGTTCATATAGACCCCGTTTGGTCGCACCGAGAGAAGAGGATGCGAGCATGCCGATGGAGCCCGTGATCATCGCCGCTTCGTCGGAGAGGATATCGCCGAAGATGTTGGAGGTGAGCACGACGTCGAACTGCGACGGGTTTTTGACGAGCTGCATCGCGGTGTTGTCGACGAGCATGTCGGTCAGTTCCACGTCGGGATAATCTTTTGCGACGTTGTGCACGACTTCTCTCCACAGGCGGGAGGATTCCAAAACGTTTGCCTTGTCGATCGAGGTGACGTGGTGACGGCGCTTGCGCGCGAGTTCAAATGCGATCTTTGCGATGCGGGTCACTTCTTCGACGTTGTATTTTTCGGTATCATACGCGTATTCGCCGCCCTCTTCGGTGCCTCTGCCGCGCTGTCCGAAGTAGATGCCGCCGATAAGTTCGCGCACGACCACGAGGTCGATGCCTTTCTCAGCGATGTCTTTGCGCAGAGGGCAGGCGCCCGCCAGTGCGGGGAAGAGCTTTGCGGGACGCAGGTTGGAGTAAAGCCCCAGCGCCGCGCGGATCTTCAAAAGTCCCGCTTCGGGACGAAGATGTCCGGGCAGGTTTTCGATGCGCTTGTCGCCGACCGCGCCGCCGACTGCACCCAAAAGCACGCTGTCCGATTCGAGGCAACGGTCGATGGTGTACTGCGGAAGGGGTTCGCCCGTCTTTTCGATGGCGCAAACGCCCATTAAAAGCTGTTCAAATTCAAATTCGTGGCCGAACTTCTTGCCGATTTTGTTCATCACCGCGATCGCGGCGTCTGTGATCTCGGGGCCGATTCCGTCGCCCGCGAGTACTGCAATATGTTTTTTCATGATTCAAACCTCTTGTGAGTTTTTTTACGATTGAAAAATTTCTTCCGTGAAGATAAATTCGTTGTTCGCCTTCGCGGGGGAATAATCGAATTGTGCGCGAAATGCGTCATACGTCTTTCGGGAAAGCAGAACTTTTTTCCCGTAAAGCGCCGCAATATCCTGAAAATTTAAAGACGGATACGCCACCGTCTTTTCGCCTTTGAGAGTCGTTTTCCTTATCTCGTCGCGCGCTCTTCCGTGCGCGAGCCACTCTTCGCGCGTGTGGCGGGCGGGCAGGGGAGAAAGTTCTTCCGACGCTTTCAGATATGCCGCCACGTCCTGCGGCGAAGAGGCAAAAAAGCAGATGTTTAAATTTTCACCCAGCGTTACGGTCGGAAAAGCGTTGTCCCGCGCGAGCGCATAAAAGCGGCGCGCGTACCGCATCCAGCTTACGGCAAGAATGGCCAGCCACAGGAAAAGGAAGCCCGCAACGCCCGATATTGCTCCCGCGATCGGCACGGGCGCAAACGCCCAGCACACCGCGACGATCGCCGCAAGCGCGGCAACGATGCCCGCACAAATCAGACAGGTGCGGTTTTTTTGCGATTTCATGGAGCGTTTTTGCATGGCTTTTCTCCTGTCGGAAACAGCGGTGTGTTTGCGATTTTTATTTTTCCGGGAAAATTACTTTTCCGCTTTGATGGACGCGATCAGACCGCCTTTGTCGATGATGTTCTGAATGAATTCGGGGAAGGGTTCCGCCCGGAATTTCTGACCCGTCGTTTCGTTGACGATCTCGCCCTTGGCAAGGTCGCAGGAAACAATATCGCCCGCTTTGATGTTTTTGACCGCTTCGGGGCATTCGAGAATGGGAAGCCCGATATTGATGGAGTTGCGGTAGAAAATGCGTGCAAACGAGTTTGCGATGACGAGGGAAATTCCGCTCGCTTTGATCGCGATGGGGGCGTGCTCGCGCGAGGAGCCGCAGCCGAAGTTGTCTTCCGCCACGATGATGTCGCCCTTTTTCACGTTTTTGACGAAATCTTTGTCGATGTCCTCCATGCAGTGGGAGGCGAGTTCCGCTTCCGACGTGGTGTTGAGATAACGCGCCGGGATGATAACGTCGGTGTCGACGTCGCTTTTATATCTGAAAACTTTTCCGCGTACTTGCATTGTATTCACCTCTTATAAATTATTGAATGTCCGCAGGGCTTGCCAATTTGCCTGCGATCGCGCTTGCCGCTGCGACGTAGGGGGAAGCGAGGTACACTTCGCTGTCCACATGTCCCATGCGTCCGACAAAGTTGCGGTTGGTCGTGGCGACGGCGCGTTCGCCCGCGGCGAGGATGCCCATATGTCCGCCCAGGCAAGGACCGCAAGTCGGGGTGGAAACGACGGCGCCCGCGTCGATGAATACATCGAACAGGCCTTCATGCATTGCCTGTTTCCAGATGGTGTTGGTCGCAGGAATGACGATGCAGCGAACGCCCTTCGCGACGTGTTTGCCTTTCAGGATGTTTGCGGCGATGCGCAGATCGGAAATGTGCCCGTTGGTGCAGGAGCCGATGACGACCTGATCGATCTTCACGTCGCCCCACTGCTCGGGCGTTCTGGTGTTTTCGGGCAGGTGCGGGAAAGCCACGGTGGGCTGAAGTTTGCTCATATCTACTTCGATGACGCGCTCGTATTCGGCATCGGGATCCGCTTCATAGACGCGGATCTCGCGCTTGAACCTGCCGTTGAGATATTCGCGGGTCACGTCGTCGACGGGGAAGATGCCGTTCTTTGCGCCCGCTTCGATCGCCATGTTGCAGATGGTGAAGCGGTCGTCGATGGACAGATATTGAATGCCGTCGCCGACGAATTCCATCGATTTATACAGCGCGCCGTCCACGCCGATGAGCCCGATGATGTGCAGGATGACGTCCTTGCCGCAGATGTATTTTGCGGGTTTGTTTTTGAGCACGAACTTGATCGCGGAGGGAACTTTGAACCAAGCCTTGCCGCTCATCATGCCCGCCGCCATGTCCGTCGAGCCTACGCCCGTCGAGAACGCGCCGAGTGCGCCGTAGGTGCAGGTGTGGCTGTCCGCGCCGATGACGAGGTCGCCCGCGCCGACCAGCCCCTGTTCGGGCAGGAGGGCGTGCTCGATGCCCATTCTGCCGACGTCGAAGAAATTCTCAACGCCGTATTTGTTTGCGAAGTTGCGGACAGTCTTGACCTGTTCCGCCGCCTTGATGTCTTTGTTCGGGGTAAAGTGGTCCATGACCATGCTCACCTTTGCGGGGCATTTGATGCAGGAAAATCCCGCTTTTTCAAATTCCTTTACCGCAACGGGCGAGGTGATGTCGTTGCCGAGGACCATGTCCAGTTCGGCATTGATCAGCTGACCCGCTTTGACGCTATCCAGTCCCGCGTGCGCCGCGAGGATCTTTTGCGACATTGTCATTCCCATAATCGAATGTGTCTCCTTCCGTTCAAAATTTTTATTTGACAGCATTATACCACATATGATATAATTTGTAAACGATTTATAAAATAGATTATCTTGATTGCTTTCATCGAAAAAATAAATGATCGCGCGGCGAGAGCGCGGGGGAGGAACCATGAACAGCGAAGGGATACGTACGTTCATTATGCTGTCCAAGCTGAAAAATTTCACGCGCACGGCGGAACGGATGTATGTGGCGCAGTCGACGGTGACCAACCGCATTGCGGAGCTGGAAAACGAAACGGGCAAAAAATTGTTCGTACGGCGGCAGGGCGGCGTGGAGCTGACCGAAGAAGGAAAACTGTTTTTGTCCTATGCCCAGCGCATTTATGAGCTGGAAGAGAGCTTCGTGCGGGAAGTGAATGCGGCGGCGCGGTACGAAAAAGCGCTGCGCGTGGGCGCGATCAATGCCGCGTACGAGAGCGGCCTGTATCCGCTTTTTCGCGATTTTTTCCAAAATCGCACGGACGTTTCCCTCAAAATCGTTCTCGGACACTCGGTGGATCTGTTGCAGATGTTGCAGGATTCCATCATCGACGTGGCCTTTTGTTACCTGCCTTTGAAAAAGAGCGGATTTATCAGCCGCAGATTTGCGGCGGATAAACTGGTCTTGCTCGCCGCCCCTGCGCGCAATGAATTCAAAAAGGGGATCCGAAAGGCGGAGCTCGCCGATTGCGAGTACCTGATGTGCAATTTCGCGTTCGGAGAAGCGGGCGAGTTCGTGCGTTCGCTGTTCCCGCCGCGGCATGCGTTCCGTTTCGAGATCGACAACAGCGGCAAAGTCGCGCAATTCCTTTTGGACGGCGTCGGATACAGCTTTTTGCCCTATAAGATGGCGGAAAAAGACATTTCTGCGGGCAGATTGGAGATCATTCGCCCTCTCGATTTTTCAGTGCCGGAGATCGTCAGCTACTGTTCTTACCGAAAGGGCAATGCGCTTGCGGAAGCGCTGATCGGTCGATAGATAAAAACAAAGTTTAAAAAGTTATCGGTTTCGTAATGAGAAAGGAAATTATTTAAACAATGTTGTAATCTTTTAAACGGAGCGGCGCGGTTTGTAAAAGCGTGCCGATTCGGTTGACAATTTGAACGTTTCGATTATAATGGGGTTATATCTTTGCGCGCGTGCGCGAGGAGATTACGGTAAAGAGGATGAAAATTGCGTAAAGGAACAGATATGGAAACCAGAACATTATCGTTCGATCATTATGTGTCGCTCGGCTATAATTGCGAAGTTTCGTATCGGATCCAAGAGTATTTAGGGGTCCCCATCGATTCATATCCGTTTACGTGGGCGTATGTTCACGATCTGCGACTTTTGCCCGAAGCGCTGTCCGATCCCGCAAACGTATTGCAGCAAGACATGTATGCGGAAGGGAATTCGGACATGTTCCGTGCGGAAAAATGCCAAATTTCTTTTCATGTACGTGCCAGCAAACAAGATTTGTTTCGACAGGACGGAACGTTGCGCGAAGAGGTTGCAAACCCTGCGCTGGAAGAATTGCGCGCTCGTTACGCGCATCTTTGTTTCAAATGGGAAGTTTTGTGCAATACGGACGAACGCACGCTGTTTGTGATCAAGGCCTGCGGCGAAGATTGGTGTTCAGACGCGATGCGGGGCGTGTTGCGGAGCCTGAGCGAGAGTTATTATTGCGACGATGGCGGGTTTCGGCTGCTGATCGTCTGCGAGCGCGCATATTTTGACGAAGAAAGGGCAAAAACATTTCAAAACGGGGACGATCGTATTTTATTTGCGGCGGTAGAGAGTTTTGCCGCGGATTCACAGACGGATACGGGCGGCGACATTGCGGGCTGGATGCGCGCGTTGGAATATGCCGACCGCGAATCGGCGGGATATTTTTCTTTTAAAAACAAGGAAAGGAACAGGGCAAACAGGGCAAAGGAGAGCGGATTGGATAAACAGATCAAAGTTTCGGTACTGATACCGGTGTATAATACGGTAAAGACGCTGGACAGGTGTCTTGCATCGGTAGCCGGGCAGACACTGGAGGATATCGAGATCATCTGCGTGGACGACGGGTCGGACGCGGCGACAAAAGCGGAGTTGCAGAAATGCGCCGCCAAGGACAAGCGCATTCGGGTTTTGACGCACGAGCGGAACATGGGGCTTTTGTACGCGCGTAAGACGGCGATCGAGGCTGCGCGCGGCGATTATTGCATGATCTTGGACAGTGACGACGAATTTTTGCCGCAAGCCTGCGAAAAGGCGTACAAGGCGATCACGTCAAAACGGGTGGACATACTGCATTTCGGGACGGAACTCAAACTGGAAAGCGACGTCCCGCCATATCGCAGAAAAGAAGTGTTGCAGTCTTTGCGTTCCTACTGCGGAAGGCTGCAGGGAGACGATGTTTTCCGCAAATGTTTTGATTTCAAAAAGCGCTCGTACGGTTGGAACGTATGGAACAAGATTTACAGGACATCCATACTCCGTAAGGCCGCCGTATTCATACCGCCGGTGCGGTGCGTGATGGCAGAAGATTTTGCGCTGTTTTTTATGGCGGCGTACTTTGCAAAAACCTTTCACGGCATTCGCGAACCGCTGATTCGTTATTATTTCGGCGAGGGGGTTTCTGCGGCAGAAATCTGGGGCGAAAAAGATTACCGTAATTACATTGGGCGCAAAACGGCATGCAATATCGTACAGGCGTTTTTGGATCACCAGAAACCTGAAAACCCTGTCTATGCGGATGCTTTTGATAAATGGGAAAACTATTTTTTAGAAGGCATGCTCTGGAAATTGACTTGCGAATGCCCGCGGGAGATCGGCGCGAAAGTGTTCGACGAACTTGTTTCGGCATATACTCTTCCGCGTGTAGCGGAGCAGATCGCGCTTGTTTTCAATAATTCCAAGACACAGCGCCTCGCGATGCTTGCGGCGGATGCGAAATGCTTGCGCAGCGAAAACAGGCCCATCCGCACGGTCGGATTTTTCTATCACCGCCTGCATAACGGCGGAGTGGAGCGCGTTCTGTCCGAACTTATCCCGATGTTCGACGCATGGGGATACAAAACGGTATGTTTTGTTGAGGAGGAGAACGAAAAAGATTATCCGCTTCCCGAAAATTGCCGTAAAATCGTTCTGCCTTCGACGATCGATATCAAGGGAAAGGAATACTGTGCGCATGCAAAGGCGCTCTATTGCGAATTACAGAAAAATAGAGTAGACGTCATGCTTTACCAGGCGGCAAACTCGCCTTGGTTGCTGTACGATATGCTGATCGTAAAAGCAACCGGTGCAAAATTTGTCGCAACATTGCACGAATTGATGGGGATCCCTCTGCTTTACGACGTGCCGCGCTTTGCACAGAAACCGTTCGTTTTGCGTCTTGCCGACGGCGTGCAAACTATAGTTCGTTCAGACGAGGCATTCTTACGCGATTTCGGTGTCAATGCTCAATATATACCCAATCCGTTCTTTCTCCCTGCAGAGCGCACGCCTGCCGCGAAAAACGGCCTGCGCATTCTTTGGGTCGGCAGGCTGGATGCTTTCCAGAAAAGACCGGAAGATGCTCTTGCAATCTTTGCGAAAGTTTTGTATTCGGTCCCGCAGGCACGCCTTTATATTGTCGGGTCAAGCGGTGATAAAGAAAGTGACGAGGCTTTTGCAAAAATAGTGTGCGGAAGAGGTTTGGATAAGAACGTTGAACTTTGCGGATTTGTGCAGGACCCCTCCTCTTACTATAATCAATGCGACGTACTTTTGATGACTTCCCGCTTTGAAGTGGCACCCATGGTATTCGGGGAAGCTATGAGTTACGGCCTTCCCGTCGTGGCGTACGAAATGCCGTATGTGGAATTTATTCGTAACGGCGCAGGTTGCATTTGCGTCGAGCAAGGCGATATCAACAGTGCCGCGAAAGAGCTCGTGCGCGTACTCAAAGACAGCGCTCTGCGCGACGAACTTTCGGCGCGCTCGTTGAGCGCGGCGCAGCAGTTTGCCGATACTGATCTGCACGCGGCTTGGTCGCAGTTTTTCGCCGCTTTGGGGCAACTTCCCGCCGAGCAGGACGAAAACATGCGGATTTTTCTGGAAAATATGATTGACTTTTGCTATAATCGTCCGGGAGACGATCATCGAAACGTCAACATTATGCATCTCGGCATACAATTTTGGAAAAAGTACGGCTTTATGGCCGCTCTGCGCAAAACGCGCGGATTTATCCGAAAATACGGTTTGCGCGCAACTCTGCGCAGGATTTTTTTGCATCGGTGATATAAGATGTCAACATTCACCGACAAAATTGTGGATAAATTTGTACAACAAATGTAATAAATGTAAAAAAGGCGGCAATACGATCGCCTTTTTTGTATAATTTTGTCGAAAATGTAGAAACCAACAGAAAAAAGCGGGCTTGATCGCCCGCTTTACGAAACAAGATCGGTTTGATTTGTGAATAAATCGCCTTTACGTTCTGATCAGCGCTTGCTGCGCATGAGAGCGTAGTCGATGGAATCGGTCAGCGCGCGCCAGCTCGCTTCGATGATGTCTTCGGAAACGCCGACGGTCGTCCAGCTGTCCGAACTGTTTGCGGAGGTGATGAGCACGCGCACTTTTGCGGCGGTCGCCTTGTCCGAATCGAGCACGCGCACTTTAAAGTCGGTCAGGGTGACCTGCGCGATCTCGGGATAAAAATCGGAAAGGGCGGAGCGGAGCGCGAGGTCCATCGCATGGACGGGGCCTTCGCCGTCGGAAGCTGCGATCTTGGTCACGCCGTTCACGCGCACTTTGATGATCGCCGACGCAACTTTCCCTTCGATGGCGGGCTGCTCGTTGATGATCTTATAATTGATGAGATCAAAGGAATTTTTGTATTTCCCCAAAAGCTTTTCGACAAGCAGGATGAAGCTCGCTTCGGCGGCTTCGTACTGATATCCCTGCAAAGCACGCTCTTTGAGCGCCGCGACGATCTCGCCCATCTCCTTGCCGTTTTTGTCGAGAGCGGGGAAGTACTTTTTGAGCTTGTCGTAGATCGCGCTCTTTCCCGAAATTTCCGAAAGCAGGAATTTTCGTTTATTGCCGATGGTTTCGGGGTCGATGTGTTCAAAGGAAGAGGAATATTTCAAAACGCCGTCCGCGTGCATGCCCGCTTTGTGCGCAAACGCGTTCATGCCGATGTAAGGTTGGTTTGCGGGCACTGCGGTATTGGCGGTCTCCGCTATGGTCATCGCGCTCTCGTAGATATCTTTGAGATGTTCGGCGGGGATACACTCGTATCCGCGCTTCAACTGCAGATTGCAGATGATGGTGGAGAGATTCGCATTGCCGCACCGCTCGCCGAAACCGAGAAATGTTCCCTGTATTTGCTTTGCCCCCGCTTTGACCGCTTCGATGGAATTGGCGACGGCAAGCCCGCCGTCATTATGGCTGTGAATGGCGACGATCAGGTCGGGGAACGTTTCGGTCACTTTTTTGGTGATCGCGTACGCTTCATCGGGGAAAATTCCGCCGTTCGTGTCGCACAGGCTCAAACAGTATGCGCCCGCATCGTGGGCGGCTTGTAACGATTTAAAGGCATACGCTTCGTCCGTTTTGTAACCGTCAAAGAAGTGCTCGGCGTCAAAAATGACTTTTTTGCCCTGCGAAGTGAGATAGCGCACGGAGCTTTCGATCATGGCGAGATTTTCTTCGGGCGTCGCCTTGATCACGTCGGTGACGTGGCGGATGTGGCTCTTTCCGAAGATGGCTACGTATTCGGTGCCCGCGGCGAGCAGGGATTGAAGGTTGTGATCCTCTTCGGCGGAAATGCCTTTGCGGCGGGTGGAGCCGAACGCAACGATCTTGGCGTGTTCGAGTTTCAGCCCCGCGATGCGCTGGAAAAATTGCATTTCGGCAGGGTTGGAAAAGGGGTTGCCCGCTTCGATGAAATCCACGCCCAGCTTATCCAGTGTTTCGATGACTTTGAGTTTGTCGTCCACCGAAAAAGAAATGTTTGCGCCCTGCGCGCCGTCGCGCAGGGTGGAATCGAATATTTGTAATTTCATAAGAATTTCCTTCGCGCAAAATCTCTCAAAAGAGATGAGAGCTTTTGCCTGTTTTTCTCGCGAAAATCTCGGGAAGCTGTTCCCTGCAATCGCTTTCGTGCAAAATCTCTCAAAAGAGATGAGAGCTTTTGTTTGTTTCTCTCGCGAAATCTCGGCAAGTTATTTTTTGAGCACTGCGCCGCGGCTTGCGGAAGTGACCTGTTCGCGGTAGCGTTTAAGGTATCCGTCGACGGGTTTTTCGATCGGTTTGAATGCCGCCAAGCGCTCTTTGAATTCTTTCTCGCCGATGCGCAGGTTCAAAGAGCAATTTTCGATGTCGATGTCGATGATATCGCCGTCGCGCACGATGCCGATGGCGCCGCCCGCAGCCGCTTCGGGGCAGACGTGTCCGATCGCAGCTCCCCGCGTTGCGCCCGAGAATCTGCCGTCCGTGATGAGCGCGACGTCCGCGCCCAATCCTGCGCCGACGATCGCCGAAGTCGGGGAGAGCATTTCGCGCATGCCGGGGCCGCCTTTGGGGCCTTCGTAGCGGATGACGACGACGTCGCCTTTGACGATCTTGCCCGTGGAAATGGCTTCCATGGCCGCCTCTTCGCTGTCAAATACTCGCGCGGGGCCGCTGTGTTTGAGCATTTTCAGATCGACCGCGCCCTTTTTGACGACTGCGCCTTCCGCGGCGAGATTGCCTTTGAGAATTGCCAGTCCGCCCGTAGGAGAGTAGGGGTTGTCCATCGGACGGATGATCGAAGCATCGAGCACTTTCGCGTTTTTGACCCGTTCATGCTGGGTCACGCCCGAAACAGTCATTGCCGAGCCGTCGAACAGCCCTGCTTTTTCCAACTGATTGATGACGGCGGAGATGCCGCCCGCCTCGTTGAGATCTTCGATATAGTGTTCGCCGGCAGGCGCGAGCTTGCAAAGGTGGGGAACTTTCGCGCTCACCTCGTTGAAGGTAAACACCGAAAAGTCTTCCTGCGACATCCCCATTTCGTTGGCGACCGCCAGAAGGTGCAGGACGCTGTTGGTGGAAGCGCCGATCGCGTTGTCCACGGCCACTGCGTTGCGGATGGCTTTGGGGGTGAGAATGTCGGAAGGGCGGATGTTGTTGCGGATGGCGTTCATCACCGCGACGCCCGTTTCTTTCGCGAGCATGATGCGGCGGGAATAGACCATGGGAATGGTTCCGTTCCCGGGCAGGGCGATGCCCAGCGCTTCGGTCAGGCAGTTGAGGCTGTTCGCCGTGAACATTCCCGAGCAGGACCCGCAGGTCGGGCAGGAAGAGCACTCATATTCGTGCAGTTCGTCCGCATCGATCCTGCCTGCGTTGTACGCGCCCACCGCTTCGAACATCGAGGAGAGCGAGAGCCGTTTGCCGTGCATTTTTCCCGCGAGCATGGGGCCGCCCGAGACGAACGCCGCAGGCAGGTTGAGGCGGACTGCCGCCATCAGCATGCCGGGGACGATCTTGTCGCAGTTGCCCACGAACACCAGGCCCGAAAATGCGTGTGCGCGCGCTAAGATCTCCGCGCTGTCCGCGATCACTTCGCGGGAGGGCAGGGAATAGCGCATCCCCGCATGTCCCATCGCGATGCCGTCGCATACGCCGATGGAGGGCACGACCACGGGCTTGCCGCCCGCCGCGATGACGCCCTCTTTGACCGCTTCCGCGATCTTGTCAAGATACATATGTCCCGGGATGATCTCGCTTTGCGCGCAGATGATCCCGACGATGGGTTTTTTCATTTCGTCGTCCGTCCAGCCGAGCGCGCGCATCAGCGAGCGCTGCGAAGACATTGCCGTTCCTTCCGAAAAAATATTGTTCATATCCGTTCCTCTTTCCGAAATAAAAATCAAATTTTTGTATGAGATGGTTTCGCTTTAAATGAGTTCGTTGTAATCGACGAGATCGTTCAAGCATTTTTCGCCGCGCGAGAGCGCCGTAACGCCCGTGCGCGCCATTTCCAGGATACCGTACGGTTCGACGACCTGCAAAAATCCGTCCAATTTATTGGGCTCGCCCGTCAGTTCCAAAATGGCAGTGCGGGGCGAGAGGTCAACGATCTTTGCTTTATAAATTTCCTTGATGTTGAGAAGTTCGCTGCGCTTTTCGGCGGGCGCGTTGACTTTGACGAGCAAAAGCTCGCGGAACACCGATTCGTTTTCTTCGGCAAGCGTGATCTTTTTCACGTCGATGAGCTTGTCGAGCTGTTTGGTCATCTGCGAAAGGGTATGTTCGTCTCCCGTAAACACGATCGTGATGCGCGAATAATTTTCGTCTTCCGTCGTGCACGCGCAGATGCTTTCGATGTTGAACCCGCGGCGCGCAAACAGCCCCGAAAGGCGGGTAAGAACGCCGCTTTTGTTGGCGAGAAGCGCCGTGATCGTATATTTTTTCATATCCGCGCCTCCTTACAGTTTTGTGATGATCGCATCAAAGGATTTTCCCGGCGGGATCATCGGCAGAACTTTGTCGTCAATGCCGATCTTGCAGTCCACGAGTACGGGACCGCGCTCGGCAAACGCCTTTTTCAGCACGGGAAGAATGTCCGCATCTCCCGCGATGACGTAACCCTTTGCGCCGAACGCTTCGGCAAGCTTTACATAGTCGGTCTTGCGGTCGAGCGTCGTCTGCGAATAGCGCTTGCCGTAGAAGAGCCCCTGCCACTGACGCACCATGCCGAGCGTGTTGTTGTCCATGAGCAGGATCACGAGCGGAAGATTTTGCGAAACGGCGGTGCACAGCTCGTTGAGATTCATATGGAAACTTCCGTCGCCCGTCACCAAAACGGTCTGCTTTCCGGTGCCGACGCATGCGCCGATCGCCGCCCCCATGCCGTAACCCATCGTGCCGAGTCCGCCGCTGGAAATGAAGGTGCGCGGCTTTTCGAAACGGCAGTACTGCGCCGTCCACATCTGGTGCTGGCCGACGTCCGTCGCCACCGGCGTGTCTGCATCCGTGAACGCGGAAAGCGCGGACAAAATTTTATATGCCGGCAGGGAAGAATCGAAGTTCGCCGCTTCGTATTCGCGGTATGCCGCCACTTCTTTGAGCCATTCACTGTGCTCGGCCTGGTCAAGCTTTGTCAGCAATGCCTTGAAGATTTCGTTGACATCCGCCATGACCGACAAGTCGGTTTCGACGTTTTTGTCGATCTCGGCGGCGTCAATGTCAAATTGAATGATCGTCTTTGCTTCACGGAATTTGACGCGGTCGCCTGCCACGCGGTCCGAAAAACGCATGCCGCAGGCGATGACGGTGTCCGCGCGGCGGAACGCTTTGGCCGCGGCATCCGTGCCGTGCATCCCGATCAAACCCAAAAACTGCGCATCGGACGCGGGATATGCGCCCAATCCCATCAGCGTCGAACATACGGGCGCCTGAATGCGCTTGGCAAATTCATAAAGATTGCTTGCCGCATTGGATCCGATGCATCCGCCTCCCGCAATGATCAGCGGGCGCTTTGCTCCCTGCAACGCCGCGATCACTTCCGAAAGATCGGCGCTCACCGGTTTGGGCGAGTAGGGCGCAGGGGATTGCTCTTCATATTCGCAAAGCTCGGTCTGTATGTTTTTCGGAATGTCGATGAGCACCGGACCCTTCCTGCCCGAACTTGCAATATAAAAGGCTTCGCGTATCGTTGCCGCAAGCTTTTTTACGTCTTTGACAATATAGTTGTGTTTGGTGATAGGCATCGTGATGCCCGCAATGTCTACTTCCTGAAAGCTGTCCCGCCCGAGGTTGGAAACCGTCACGTTGCCCGTAATGGCGACGAGCGGAACACTGTCCATGTAGGCGGTCGCAATCCCCGTCACAAGATTCGTGGCTCCCGGTCCCGACGTCGCAAAGCACACGCCCGTCTTGCCCGTCGCGCGCGCATAGCCGTCGGCGGCGTGGGCGGCGCCCTGTTCGTGAGCGGTCAGCACATGTCTCAGTGTCCCGTCGCGGTAAAGCGCATCGTAAATGTCGAGCACACATCCGCCGGGATACCCGAATACAGTGTCTACGCCCTGCTCTTTCAGACAGCGTATCACAATGTCTGCGCCGATAAGTTTCATAGGTAAGCTCCTTGTTGCCGTTCGCAATGTTGCGATTATAGTATTACATTATAAATATACGGAGAATATTTTAATCAAAATCACGCAGTCTGTCAAGTATTTTGATTTTTACGCGGCAATTCGCAAAGCATATGCCAAAAAATTTTTCGGAAACAGTCAAAAACAGTTGACAAAGCGCAAGGAATACTATAAAATTAGAAAGCATCTTTTGAGAGATGGCACATCGCGGGGTGGAGCAGTTCGGTAGCTCGTCGGGCTCATAACCCGAAGGTCGCAGGTTCGAATCCTGCCCCCGCAACCAAATGGCGGCGTAGCTTAGTTGGTTATAGCGATCGGTTCATACCCGATAGGTCGTAGGTTCGAATCCCACCGCCGCTACCAGATAACAACATCGCGGGCAACCGCGTGTAAATAGATGGCCCCATGGTCAAGCGGTTAAGACATCGCCCTTTCACGGCGGTAACTCGGGTTCGAGTCCCGATGGGGTCACCAAACAAGTTAAAGGCGAACCCGTTTCCATTAGGAGACGGATTCGCCTTTATCGTGTGGTTAAAAATGTAAGGCTATGTCACAACAAACAGTTGATAAATAGCCATTTTTATAGGGGAGTATCAGAACTCCCCTACAAACTGTTA
>CALVHR010000035.1 GCA_944328495.1 uncultured Clostridia bacterium | reverse complement strand
TTTTCTGCTTGTTTCCTTTTTTTGCCATAAAAATATGCACCTCCAAAAGTCTGTCCAACTTTTGGGGTGCATATCATGGCACGTGGCTTTCTTTTGCATCAGATTAATACATGCCGCCCATACCGCCGCCGGCAGCGGGAGCTGCAGGCTCGGGTGCGGGGATATCGGTCACTACGCTTTCGGTCGTGAGCAACGTTGCAGCGACGGATGCCGCGTTCTGCAAAACGCTCCTTGCGACTTTTGTCGGATCGATGATGCCGCTTTCGACCATGTCGGTATAACGATTGTTCAATGCGTCGAAACCATAATTCGGTTTTTTCGCCGCCATGATCTTGTCGACGATGACCGAACCGTCAATGCCCGCGTTTTTAGCGATCTGACGGATGGGTTCTTCGATGGCTTTCAGGATGATAGCTGCGCCTGTTTTTTCATCTCCTTCCAAGGAAGCGATAAGTTTTTTCAAAGCGGGAGCAGTGGAGAGCAGTGCAACGCCGCCGCCGGGCACGATCCCTTCTTCAACAGCGGCACGGGTCGCCGCCAAGGCGTCCTCAATGCGCAGTTTCTTTTCTTTCATCTCGACTTCGGTTGCCGCACCGACATTGATCACGGCGACGCCGCCTGCAAGTTTAGCCAAGCGCTCCTGCAATTTTTCTCTGTCGTAATCGGATGTGGTCTCGGCGATCTGAGCTTTGATGGCGTTCACGCGAGCTTTGATGTTCTCCGAGTTTCCCGCACCGTCCACGATCGTGGTGTTGTCTTTATCAACTTTGACTTGGTTCGCTCTGCCGAGCATATCGGTTGTGACGTCTTTGAATTCGTAGCCGAGATCGGAAGAAATAACGGTACCGCCTGTAAGGATTGCGATATCCTCGAGCATTGCCTTTCTGCGATCACCAAAGCCGGGGGCTTTTACTGCAACGCAGTTGAATACGCCTTTGAGCTTATTGACGATAAGAGCGGCAAGCGCGTCGCCTTCGACGTCTTCCGCGATGATCAAGAGCCTTGCGCCCTGCTGCGCGAGGGGTTCGATCACGGGAAGGATTTCCTGCAAATTGGAAATTTTCTTATCCGTAATCAGAATGTAGGGGTTGTCGAGAACAGCCTCCATTTTGTCGGTATTTGTAACCATATATGCAGAAGCATATCCGCGGTCAAACTGCATGCCTTCGACCGTCGTCAGCTCTGTGTTCATTGTCTTGCCTTCTTCTACGGTGATCACGCCGTCTTTGCCGACGCGCTCCATAGCGTCGGAGATAAGCTGGCCGACCGTTTCATCGCCTGCGGAGATGGAAGCGACCTGCGCGATTGCTTTTTTGCTGTCGACGACTTTGGAGATCTTTTTGACTTCCGTAACGGCGGTATCGACTGCTTTGTCAATGCCGCGGCGCAGAATAATGGGGTTGGCGCCCGCAGCAAGGTTTTTCAGTCCTTCGCGAATGATCGCCTGTGCAAGCACGACAGCCGTCGTGGTGCCGTCGCCTGCGACATCATTGGTTTTTGTCGAGACTTCCTTGACGAGCTGTGCGCCCATATTTTCGAACGGATCTTCCAATTCGATTTCTTTTGCGATGGTCACGCCGTCGTTGGTAATGAGCGGTGCGCCGAATTTCTTATCAAGAACAACGTTCCTGCCTTTGGGGCCGAGCGTAATTTTTACTGTATCTGCAAGTGTATTGACACCTTTTTCCAAAGCCTTTCTGGCTTCGTCTCCGTACTTGATCTGTTTAGCCATAATTGCGTTTCCTCCTGAATACAAGTCTTTATTCTACGATCGCCAGGATATCGCTCTGGCGGATGATTGTGAATTCCTTGCCGTCGACTTTGAATTCGCTTCCCGAGTATTTGGAGAAGAGTATAGTATCGCCGACTTTTACAACCATTTTAACTTCTTTACCGTCAACATTGCCGCCGGGGCCGACAGCAACCACACGCGCTGTCTGCGGTTTTTCCTGCGCAGAAGAGGGGAGAATAAATCCGCTTTTGGTTTTTTCTTCCGTCTGAACGCTTTCTACGACAACTTTATCGAATAAAGGTTTGATGTTCATTGTGATGCCTCCCAAAATATTTGCTGATTGGTTTAGCACTTTCATATCCCGAGTGCTAATTTACTATATATTATATACATTTGAATATAAAAGTCAAACGTTTTCAAAGCAAAAAATAAAAAAATTAGCACTTTTATCCAATGAGTGCTAAATTTTTCGGAAAGGTAGGGGAAATCGGAAGCGGGCTTGCAATTTAAGTATGAATATGGTAAAATAAATAAAAAGACAAGCGGAGAGACAGAGCTATGGATAAATGGGATAAGCGGTTTATGCAGCTTACGGAAACGGTAGCGGGGTGGTCAAGTTGCTTTCAGGAAAACCGACATGTAGGGGCAGTGATCGTGCTGGGAAAGCGTGTGATGACTACGGGATACAACGGTGCGCCGTCGGGAATAGAAAGCTGTTCGGACAGAGGCGAATGTCTGCGCCGCAAACTGAATATTGCCAGCGGGACGAGGCAGGAGCTGTGTTATGCCGTACATGCGGAGCAGAATGCGATTATCCAGGCAGCCAGGCTTGGGATCAAGATCGAGGGTGCGACATTATATTGCACGCACCAGCCCTGTGTGATTTGCGCAAAGATGATCATTAACGCGGGCATTGTGCGCGTAGTCTATAAAGAAGGGTATCCGGATGAATTTTCGATGCAGCTATTCCGCGAAGCAAACGTGTTAGTGCAAAAATATGAAGACCTTGAAAAGGAGTAAAAAAATGAATCCGATTGTAACGATCACAATGAAAGACGGCGGTGTTATCAAGGCAGAGCTGTATCCGGAGAAGGCTCCGAATACGGTCAATAATTTTATATCACTTGTCAGGCATAAGTTTTATGACGGGTTGACGTTTCACCGCGTCATCGAAGGTTTTATGATCCAGGGAGGAGATCCGGCGGGGAACGGGACCGGAGGTCCGGGATATTCGATCGCGGGCGAATTCCGCATGAACGGTTTTACAAAAAACGATATCAAGCACCTTCGCGGAGTGTTGTCGATGGCGCGTTCGATGCTGCCGAACAGTGCCGGTTCGCAGTTTTTTATCATGCATGAAAATGCGTCGCATCTTGACGGACAATATGCGGTATTCGGAAAGGTGATCGAAGGGATGAAAGAGGTAGATAAGATCGCATCGGTGAGTACCGATATGCGCGACCGTCCCTTGGAAGACCAGGTGATGGAAACGGTCACGGTGGAAACGTTTGGAGAAGATTATCCGGAGCCGAAGCGTTCCCGTTAAAAAACGGAAAAAAGGTCTTTGCAAACAAGTTTGATGCTTTCGAATTTTTTTCATAAATAATAAACAGAAAGAACTCTCTTCGGAGAGTTCTTTTTTCATGGATCGGTCGAAAGCGGCATATAGTATATTAAATGATAGCAGATTTTCATAATGACATACTTACGGCAAATCAGGAAGAGGGGTTAACAAAGATATCCGAGCAGACGGATGCATGTGTGTGTGCGGCTTTCGGAGGAGGTCGAACTTTTGAAGATATACGGATCCTTGCGCATAAATTTCGGAATGAGCGCAAGGAGAATCTATACTTTTCGCTGGAAGATGCGGCATATCTGAACGAAGAAAATATTGAAGAAGTTTGTGCATGGAATCCCGTAAGCGTATCCTTAACTTGGAACGGTGAAAACACATTGGCGGGGGGATGTCTGAGTGACGGAGAATTAAAGTTTCAAGGCAAAAAAATGGCGTTGGAGCTTGCTTCAAAAGGGATTGCGATCGATTGCGCACATTTGAATACGCGCAGTTTTCGGGCGGTTGCGGAAAGCGTCGAAAAAATAGTCGATACACATACCTGCTTGAGCGGAGTCCATGCGCATCCGCGAAATTTGCAGGACTGGCAGGTACGTACGATTGCCGAGAGAGGCGGATTGATCGGGATTGCGTTTGTCGGGCGTTTTTTGGAAAACGGAAGAGCCGATGCGTATTCGGTATTTCGGCAATTTGATTACGGCGTGCAGAAATTCGGAGACAACGTGTTCTGTTTCGGAACGGATTTTAACGGAACTTCGGACCTGCCGTCGGGTCTGGAGAATTATTTAAAAGTGGATGAGCTTTCAGAACTATTTTTGAAAGCGGGCTATTCACGGCAATCGATACATAAACTTTTCCGTGAAAATCTTATGCGTTTTTTGACGAATAAAACCTGAATATTGGCTTATAATCTTTTTAAAAATACATATTCGACATTTTTTTACATTTTTCAACATTTATGTATATAAATATTAAAATTATTTTTTAAAATGCATAATTTATGTACAAAAAACGCTTAACAAAACGAAAAGTTTGGTTTATAATACTTTTACAAAATTTCGGGAGGGAAAAATATGTATCAAAAGAAAATCGTGGTCCTTGACAGTAACACGGACACAGCCCGGGAAGTTTCCGACCGATTGAAGGCGGATGGGTTTGATGTCTGTGCTGTTTCGGATGACGGTAACGAAGGGGTTCGATTGGTCGAAGAGTGCAAGCCGGATGCGGTTGTAGTGGGGCTTGTTTTGCGCGGGCTGGACGGATTCGGGGTTTTGGATCGTATTCATGAAATGCATTTGCCGTGCAGCGTGATTGTTACCGGCAGTTCATCGGATGATTCTGTTGTGGAGCGAGTGATGTCCAAAGGGGCAAAATGTTATTTGTTGCGCCCGGTTTCGGCGGAGATCATTGCGGAAAGAGCACGGGAGTTTCTTTCGGTATCGGAGAAGCCGCAGACAATAGGTTTGCGTGAAAAGAGGAATGCGTCCTTGGATGAAAAGATCAGCAATATATTTATATCGATCGGGATCCCTCCGCACATCAAAGGATACGGATATTTGCGCGAAGGGATTAAAATGGCAGTCGAAGATCCTTCGATAATTAACAATGTTACGAAATCACTTTATCCCAAGATCGCAGAAAAGTTTGAAACGACGCCGAGCAAGGTCGAGCGGGCGATTCGGCACAGTATAGAAGTGGCATGGAATCGTCAGCGCATCGATGCGATCAATGCGGTTTTCGGAGTGCGGGTATATATCGGGTCGGACAAGCCTACGAACAGTGAATTCATTGCGCTTGTAGCGGACAAGCTGATCCTGGAAGGTTTGGCGAACATGCAATAGTAAAGACACAAACGGAAGATTATATGAAAAACAATATGAGTTTATATAAAAAAAGGGCTCCCCGTGTATATGGAGAGTCTTTTTTATGTGAAAAGTAACTTCCCTCGATTGAAAGAGGTGTTTGTTTGAACTTTAAAATGCAAATTTACGGAACAGAAATTATTATTCATCGCAAAGTAACGGACTTGTCGTTGGATGGCGCGGAACCGAAAAAATTATGGTAATTTTTATAAAAGGTGGGGTAATCTTTATAGCCGAGCATTTCGGAAACCTTTGTGGTGAGATACCCTTGTTGGAGATATTCGCGCGCCAGGTACATTTTTTTTATGCGTACATAACGCATGACGCTTATTTTCATGGTTTTTGTAAAAATATGAGTCAGATAAGTCTGCGAAATGAATAACTCGTCGGCAATATCTTTGAGTTCCAAAGGTTTGTCGAGGTTTTCACCGATATATGAAATAGCTTTCTTGACGAGAGGATGTGTATCCGATTGCCGTACGGGCTCGATTTCTTCTTCGGAAGTCAGGATGATCAAAAGTTCATGGAGGAATGAAATCAGCAAGGTATAGAGCTGCCGTTCGGGGTAGTAATCTGCATACTGGTCAAATTTATAAAAAAGCGCCCGGATGTTTTCGCCGACGCTTTTGTGGATTGCTTGCGGCGGAGCGATGGATGAAGGAAGCAATTCCGGAGCAAAATTGATGACAAAGCGTTCATAATCTCGCTGCGGCGGTGTTTTCAAAACATGGTATTTCCCCGGAGGGATGAGGAAAATTGCGTTTTGCGCATATTCGTAAGTATTGTCTTCGATTACGATCGATCCGGAACCGTTTATGATAAAAAGGATTTCATAAGAGGTATGCAGATGATTGAAAAAGCGGCTCTGATCGACCTCTCCGATCGTATTGTTGTGCTGAAAAAGTATTTGTTTGTACTCAACGTAATTATACATGTTTATACTATAACATAAAAAAACCGAAAATGCAATATAAATGAGCTTTTTTTGATATTGTATTTTAAAAAAACTTATTTATAATGTTATAAGATAATGGAAAAAAATATGATCAAATCCGGAAGGTGTAATTTTTAAAGCGCCAGACGGTACGGGGAGATTTTATGTTAAAAAAAATAGCGGTTGTATTGTTATCTTTTGTGTATGCGGTTTGTTTTTTTATCGGGTGTACGCAAGAGGGCGAGCCTCAGGATGATCCGGGCAGCGGAGGCGGAGACATTATTACGGAATGCCGGCATGAGAAAGTATATTATGTCAACCGCGTCGAAAAATGTGACGCAATCGGATACAGCGGGGACAAGTATTGCCGTGATTGCAATGCATTGCTTGAAAAAGGAACTCAACTTGCTCCCACGGGGCATGATTTGCAGTTGACGGAAACGCTGTTGCAGCCCACGGAATATACATACGGCATTGAAACATATACATGTTCGCGTTGCCACGAGGAAGTGGAGCGCTCCGTGCCGCGGACGCATGCGACGGAAGATGTAGCTCTTATATTATTTGTCGGACAATCGAATATGGCAGGCAGGGGTACGGCGGAAGAAGCTCCTACAGTAGAGCTCGGCCATGGTTATGAATACGTGGCGTCCTTTGAAGGCGGAGTTATGAAGGAGCTGAAAGAACCGTTCGGAGCGGAGGCAAACAATGCGACGAGCGGTGTTTCGGAAACGGGAAAGAGCGGATCGCTCGTTTCATCTTTTGTCGAGAGCTTTTATGCGGAAACGCAAATGCCCGTCGTGGCGGTTTCGTGTTCCAAAGGCGGAACGCCGATCGAATTTTGGGATACGGACGGAAGTGCATACAGTGATGCGTTGAGTCGATTGGAAGGAGCGCGCGATTTTATCGCGCAGGACGAATCGATGGATCTCGCACACACGTATGTCGTTTGGTGCCAGGGTGAAACGGACGCGGAAAATCATACTTCGGCGGCGGAATATCAGGCGGCGATGCAGCGGATCTTTGACGGCTTTGCGGAAAACGGAGTCGAACAAACTTTTGTGATCGGGATCGGCGGATATAACGGTACGGAAAGCGGAGTTGCGGAGTCCATGGATACGATCCGTCAAACGCAGCGTGAATTCTGTGAAGAGAATGCAAATGCGACTTATCTATCCGGCATGTTTGAAGACATGTCCGAAATGAATATGATGAAAGATGATTGGCATTATACGCAGTTGGCGTACAATACGGTCGGGGAAGATGCGGGCAATAATCTTGCGCGGTATCTTTCGGGTGAAACGCTGGTATATGATCATTTTAGCACAATCGTTACGCCCGTAAACGGCGGCGGCGCATACTTGGAAGAAAACGGCGTCGTAGTGATCAACGCGGTATCTGCGCTTGAAAACAGTGTGAGCGCCAATTCGGCACCCGTAAAATACAAAGACAATTCCTATGAATGGATAAAATTCAACGGGTACTATGAAGGGGTAACTCTATCGCCCGATTCACCGTATGGAAGCGAGTTCAATTGGAGCGACAAGTCGGCTTATTATGAAGCGCCCGCTTTAAATTACACGATAGATTTTGTAACTCCCGGTACCTATGAATTATATGTATTGACAAGTTATCCGGATATCCGAGGCGATTCTTTTCATATAACGCTTGACGGGAAACAGCCTATGGCAGCATGTCAGTTGGGACCGGACGAGTTAAAATACGGGGGCGTTACATGGATCCGTTACGATGCCGCAGCGATTGAAATTGCGGAGCCCGGGGAACACGTGATAACGGTTGCAGGTCGCGAAGACGGCGCAGTTTTGCATCAGATCGTGCTGGTACAGAGCGATGCGGCCGAAAATATAGAATTTCGGAACGGCGTTTTGTTGCAGGAAAGCAATCGAGACGAGTTGATGGCATCGTTCGGTGAGTATGTTGAGATAGGCGGCAAAGTGCTGATCGATACGGCGGACGCTTTGGAGAACAGCGAATATGCTTGTACGATGGCGGGCACGGATGTTTCCGATGATCATCGGTGGGTAAAGAGTGTGGACGGCGACGGAATGCAGGTGTATCCTGATACGGGGAAAAACTGGTCAAATGCAGGCGTAGGGCCGTATATGAGTTTCCGCGTGAATTTTACGACAACCGGTACTTATTATATATATGCATTGACCAGTCATCCGGATATGAACGGAGATTCTTTCTTTGTGCAGATAGGAGATTCTGTATGCAGTACGGCTGCAGACAGCGGGCGCGACGGCGAATATCGTTGGTGTTACAGTAACGGCAATGATGTAAACGGGAGTAAGCAATGGAAGATCGAAGTTGCGCAGCCCGGTGTGCAGACGGTGCGCGTTTATGCAAGGGAAGACGGGGCAGTCATACGAAAAATTTATTTGTCGACAGATCAATACGAAAAGGTTGCGGCAATTGACCCGGAGGCATCCGTGCGCCGCGATCTGACAGGGGAACAGCCTTTGCAGGAGCGGGACGGGATCGCTTTCATAGAGGCGTCAGCCGCAACAGTGCAGGGCAATCGGGAGTTTGCGTCCGTGACGGACGGAAGCAAACATTCCTGGACAAAAACAGGCGAGTCGGCATTTGAAACTCTCGCCTTGACAGGCGGTAACGGAACGGCTTGGAATGCGGACGGAAGCGCGTCAACAGGCTCCGGTAGCATTCCCACTTTAAAATATACGGTGCGTTTTGACAAGACGGGTCAATATACTTTGTACGGTCTGACTGCGGGCGGGAATTACTATGTTTCGCAGGATAACGGTAATGCGCAAATCGCAAACGGGGCAGAAGTTTCGGGATGGGCGGACACCGGCATTTCGATCAATGTCACCGCGGCAGGAGACTATTCGTTTACGGTTTGGCCGAGCACGGATACGCAGGAATTTACGGCATTCGGATTTGTGCACGAAGATTACAGGAGGAGTTCTGTTCAAACGCTTGTGATCGGTGATTCGTATACAGATCGGGTGTACTGGCAGAATTTTAACGCGGAGATGGCGGACGTTGAAGGCGTTACCGCAGGCGTGAACGGCACGAAGGTCGAGTTTTGGCAAAGCATGGCGCGCGGTATCGAGTTGTACAATCCTGCCAATATCGTAATACACATCGGCGTCAACGATATCAATGGCGGTGAATCGGCAACCAGTTGCGGAAATGCGATCGTAAGTCTCATTGAAGATCTGTGTGGGCGCATCGACGGAGTAAATATTTTTTACGTATCGATCGAAAATAATCTGGCATATCAATCCAACCACACAAAATACGAACAGTCCAATGCGATCGTGAAAGCGTATGCGGACGAGAACGCCGACGTTACTTATATCGACACAAACGCCCTTATGCGTTCGGAAGGCGCGATGCTGTCAAACGGCGGATACAGTTCGGACAATCTGCATTTAAGCGAAGAGGGTTATAGCATTTGGTCGAAATTGATTTGCGATACGATAGCTGCGGCAGGCGAAAGCATCTGATAAGGAGGCGAAACATGAAAAAATTTCTCATAATATTGTTTGCGGTCATATGTCTGTTTTCTGTCGTTTCCTGTAACGATACGGGCAGCGATGAACAGGTGCCGGGCGGGGAAAACCTTTCGTCGGAAGCGGTATTTCCGGAGAAGATCGATTATTCTTATATCCGTTCCCAAAACGGAAGCACCGATCATGCGCAGAGCAAGACGATCGATGCGGATTTGAGCGATTGGACAGAGGCTGAAAAGGGGAATTGCATCAGCCTGCCGGTGGAAGGCGGGCAGAATATGACTGTTTACGCCGTAAAAAAATCGGACGGGATTTATATCGCGTATGATATTTTGCATTCGATCATTATGAAATCAAGCCGTGATCCGCTCATTAATACAAATGTTTCCTTTTTGTTGAGCGACGGCGTATTTCGGTACGTTTCGATCGACGATGTCAGCGACGGGGTGACCGATTACAGTTTTGTTTCTGAAAAGAAAGAAGGTGAAAAACGGCATACCGTCTTTGAGATTTTTGTTTCGAAAGACGATATTGCCGGGTTTGCGGAAGACGTATACGGAGGTTTTTCTTTCAAAGATCAGGAAGTGATCGACTACTATTGGGGCTTTGGCGCGAACTGGAGCTGGTATGATAACTCGGACGAAAACGCGAGCCTGCTCATAACCGAACAGG
This sequence comes from uncultured Clostridia bacterium, assembly GCA_944328495.1. Lineage (GTDB taxonomy): Bacteria > Bacillota > Clostridia > Christensenellales > Borkfalkiaceae > Borkfalkia. The sequence continues at coordinate 4,859 of CALVHR010000035.1, read as the reverse complement.
GGCTGATTCGGCGGGGAGAAGAGCATAAGGAAGACTTGGTGCTGGACGGCGACCCGAGCGATGCTTTTTGGGAAGATGTCGGAGGGGAAGGGTTTGTTACCACAACATACAATTATGACGGATATTTTTCCATGCAGGCAGTATTGAAAGAGGACGGCGTGTATATTGCATTTACGGCGGAACACAAGGATAATGCAAATTATCCCCGTTACTGGTGTTACAATACAAATTTTGAAATTAAAATCGGTTCGGCGAACGCGTTCAGCCATCATATCGTTTCGATGTATGAGCAGACGCAGACTCTCTCGACCGTGAGCGTAAAAGAAGCAAAAATGATTACGATGTATGACGATGATATCAAAAAGTTTATCACGCTGGCAGAAATATTTATACCGTATGAAAGTTGTGTGGCAGGGGCTTCGGTTGAGTCTGAAAATTTGTATATAGGAGCTTCATTCCGAGCGGATGCCGCGAGTTCGCAGGCGGTCGGGGCAATGGTATGGACGCCGCTGTATTTCAACGGAAAAAATACTTGGGACATGAATGCGCTTCGAGTAACGGCGGAAGGGCTTGCTGCGTAAGGAGGGAGTAAGATGAAAAAGATAGCAAATAAATATACTGCGATTATTTGCATAGTATTGTGTGTGATCTGTGCTCTTACTGTCTGCTTGGCCGCATGCGGAGAAAGCAAGGAAGAGGAGACAATTCCGACGGAGCAAGAAGCGTTTGTTATTGCCGATGCGGCTTCGGTCGCCGATATTATCTATGACGCCGATGATTATAAACAGATCATACGGGCAGTCGGCGACTTGCAGAGCGATATTGCGGCGGTCAGCGGTAAAACGCCGGAGATCAAAACCGAAAAGAGCTCGAAGAAGGCGGTAATCATCGGTTCTGCGGACAGTGCTCTCATAAAAACTGTTTACGACAACGGAAAACTTCCCGAGCTGGATGAGATCCGCGGGAATTGGGAAAGTTATATAATCAAAGAAGTGGAATCGCCCGTTGCAGGCGTAGATTCGGCTCTTGTTGTGGCAGGGAGCGATAAGCGCGGGACGATTTACGGCTTATACACAATTTCTGAATCGATCGGCGTTTCGCCTTGGTACTGGTGGGCGGACGTGCCGGTGCGGATGCAGAGCGTGGTGGCATGGGATACTCCCACGATCGTATCAAATGAACCGGACGTCAAATACCGCGGGATATTTCTCAATGACGAAATGAATCTTACGACTTGGGCAAAGGCATTCGCGAACGGCACTGGATCCCCGAACGATGAAGTTTACGGACGTTTTTTTGAGTTGTTGCTTCGTCTAAAAGCGAATTCCCTTTGGCCCGCGATGCATGGCGTAAGCGAAGGTTTTTATGTTCGCAAAGATGAAAACGGAAAATCCGTGAATGCGGAAGTTGCAGACGATTACGGCATAGTGATCGGTACGTCGCACTGCGAACAGTGCATGCGCAATAACGTCGCGGAATGGACGCCGTGGCTGATGGCGAATTCGGGAAAGTACGGACTGCCCGATACGACCTCGTTTTCGAGCGCGCAATGCACGGCGGCGTATGATTTTTCCGTCTATCCCGAAGCGGTTACACAGTATTGGAGAGAAAGTCTCGAGAATACCAAAGACTATGAAAATCTTGTAACGATCGGCATGCGCGGAATACACGACGAGGGATTTCAGTATGCAGGGCTGGCGGATAAGTCGTTCAAAAGCCGCGTCGATCTTCTGCAAACGGTCATAGACACACAGATCGAAATGATCAAAGAAATTTACGGGGAAGATTACGAGAGCAAAGTCCAGCTCGTCTACATTCCGTATAAAGAGGCGGCGAATTACTATTACGGCACGGAAAACGGCGTGGATTATGATTACAGCATTTCCTTGCCTGAAAGTACGATTCTGATGTGGGCAGAAGATAACTACGGTTATCTGCGTCAAACCGCCGATCCGGAGACGGTGCACGCAATCGATGCCGACGGACAATATAACAATTCGGGTGTGTATTATCATAGCTCCTATGTCGGTGTCCCGTGCGTACATATATGGCTGAACATCATCAGTCTTTCGCTTGTTCATGAGGAAATGGGGCGCGCGTACGATACAGGCATGAACGGGTATTGGATCGTCAACGTGGGCGATTTGAAACCGGGCGAATATGTGGCGGAATATTTTCTGAATATGGCGTTTGACGTAGAGCGCTACACGGATGAAAATCTGAACGAATTCATGCTGAAAAATCTTGTGCGCGACTTTGGAATGCAGGATGAAACGGCAAACGAGATGGCGGAGCTGTTTGTGGAATATCTACAGCTTTCCAACGGCAACATGGCGGATTATACGGGCAAAACGGAAATGCAGGATATGAGTTTGGTTGCATACGGAGACGAAGTGCAAAAGACTTTGAACCGCATGGAAGAGATCGCGGAACAGGCGCGTTCGGTTTATGATTCGCTGGACGACTCATGTCAGGATGCATTTTATGAGCTGATGCTGTATTCGATCAACGGAACGTTATATCAATATCAACGTATCTTTTATGCTCAGAAAGCTGCGTTGTATCAGATGCAGGGCAGATATAAGAGTGTGCAGGGGTATTTAAATCTTGCATTGGAGGCGAACGAAAAGCTTTGGGCGGATGTTGATTCTTACAACGAAGAGCTGGCAAACGGTAAGTGGAAAGGAATGATGAATCCGTATATCGGCGGCGCATATTTCGGGATCATCAATGACGAAGAGTATGAAAAAATGATCACTTCGATCTCGGAAGGCTTTGGCTCAGACGGTGTCGGGGCGGTCATGGAGGGGCAAGATATTTATCGTGACGGCGAGACGATGCGTTTTTCATCCTATTCGGACAATACAAGTTTTGTCGATGTGTTTTCCCTCGGGGACGGAACGTATGACTGGACGATCGAGGCGAGTGACTTTATTGAAATAAAACGTTCGGGAAGTGTCACCGTGGAAGAGCGTCTGTTTGTTTCCGTCGACTGGGATAAGACAGCTCCGGGAGAGAACAAAGGGTACATTCGCGTCAAAGATCAATTCGGGCATACCTATGAATTTGAGGTTCTTGCAGTCAATCAACAGGAAGAGCTCGTACAGGGTGCTTATATTGAAGAAAACGGATATGTGTCCATCGAGGCGGAACATTATACGGCTCTGGAAGCGGGGACGCAGGACAGCTATTGGGAAATTATGTATGGACTCGGCAGAGAAACGGATGCCTTGAAACTATATCCGGACTCTCTTACAGCCGATGACAGCCTTTCGTTGGCCAAAGCGACATATCGCATCTATTTCACATCGTCGGGAACTTTCATGGGGCAAATCTATCGGCTTCCCACCCTGAACGAAAGCGGTTCCATGCGTTTCGCGATCGGGCTCGCCAATACAGAACCGCAGATCGTTTCGGGGGTGGCTTCTACAGGTGCTTCGGGATGGAGTCCGAATGTTATGCGGCAGATGGATATTCTCAACTTTACCGTCACGGTTCCGAACGCAGGATATTTTGATCTGATTTTGTATGGGATCGATGCAGGCGTATCCATTGATAAAATTGTCATCGATTGCGGCGGCGGCATGCCGGAGAGCTATTACGGGGCTCCGGAAAGTTATAACACGATTTCGTGGGAACGCTACGATCCTGCAGCTCTTCCCGATTTGGGTGAGATCACGATGTCGGAAACGCTCGAGCGCAAAAACATGTGGATTTCTTTCGGATATACCGATGATCTGTATCCGGGCGAGTACTTGCAGATGCCTCGCTACAACAAGATCTACGGTGAAGACAAAGGATTCGGCTGGGAAAGCACCGAAGGCCTGACGGATGTTACGCGCAGTGAGTACGACCGTGCCCCGCGCAATAAAGGGTTTACATACGGAACGCAGGACAATGTATTTAAGATCAAAGTTCCGAACGGAAATTACGGAGTATCGGTAATTACCGGGGATCCGATCGCGGACGGAATGACGTTCAGCGAGACGATACGGGTAAACGGTGTCGTCATCGCAGATTCTGTCACGGTACAAGCGGGCGAGATCTGGACCTTTGGAGACGTATTTGAAATCACGGACGGAATGATTGAAATTGAATTTTCGGGGACCTGGTGTGTCACGGCGATCGAAGTCTTTGAAAACACTCTTCCCGAAACGCAAGGTGAAACGGGCTATTTCGTGATCGGCGGAGGCGGCGGCTATATTCAGGCCGAAGCATCCCTTGAAAATACCTCCTATGCATTTTTGCGTGACAGCTCTTCCAATAACAAAGAATGGACCAAAACGGGCGGCGTTTCCGGGGCGGCAATGGTTGTGAATGCTGAAACAAACGCAACCAATACAAATACTTCTAATTTTACGGGAGCACGCATGTCCTATCAGGTATATTTCGAGGAGGCAGGAAGTTATTATGTTTGGGCTCTGTGCAAATGCCTTACGCTGGACGATGATTCCTTCCATGTCGTTCTCGATAACAGATATTGCGGTTCCATGAATTACGGAAGAGAGGTCAACTCGTTCCAGTGGCTGTACACGAGGATCCAGGTAAACGTCTCAGAAGCGGGCTTGCATACGCTGGATATTTACAGCCGCGAAGACGGATTTGTCCTGGATGCGCTTTATTTTACAAAAGGGTATTCCTATATCAGCGGCGGTTATTCATACGGGGACAACGCTCCGTATCTTCCTTGCGGCACACAGATAAGAAGAGCTGCCTGACAAATTCTCTATACAGCGAACTAAAAGCCCCCGATGACCGAAACGGTCATCGGGGGCTTTTTCCTTTTGTCAAAGACAACCACTCACTGAGTGAGTGGATAAAGAGTTTACAACTATGGACAAAAATAAACTCCTGTAATA
>CALVHR010000034.1 GCA_944328495.1 uncultured Clostridia bacterium | reverse complement strand
AATGAGCCCGGTTGGATACCGAACTCATTCCAAAACAATCTAATTCTTTTTTGTCCAAACTTTGGGGTTCACTTCAAAATTCCGTCTTTTTTTGTTTGCTTTTTCAAGGTATATTATTCATCGCCAAAAGTTTCGCCGATACGAAGCGTACAAAACGCTTGGCCAAGCCGCAGGTCCGATCGGCGTCGCTGAAGATCAATGAATGATTTTGTCGATATCTGTTCTGCGGCACATCACGATCAGTCTTTCCGCAGAATTGAATTCATAGTCGGCGGAGGGGAGAGGGGTCAGGTTGCCGCCGCGTTTGATAGCGAGGATGTTCAAGTTGTATTTTGCGCGCACGCCCTTGTCGCGAATGGTTTTTCCTTCCCACGACGGCGGGGTGGGGATTTCATAGATCGCGTATTCGGGGGTGAGCTGGATGTAGTCAAAAATGTTGTTCGCACTGTATTTTACGGCGAGTCGTTCCGCCATTTCTTTTTCGGCGTACACGACGTCGTCTGCGCCGTTGCGAAGCAGAAATTTTGCCTGAATTTCGGTGGACGCGCGAGACAGCACAAATTTGGCGCCCGCCTCTTTCAAAAGAGAAGTGGTTTCCAGGGATGATTGAAAGTTTTCTCCGACGGACACGACGCAGAGGTCGAAGTTATCGACGCCCAGCCCGTCCAAGACGGCGGGTTTGGTTGCGTCGCCGATCTGTGCGCTCGTAACGAAGGGAAGCATTTCGTTGACTTTTTCTTCACTCGTGTCGAGCACCATGACGTGGTTTCCCAGTTCGGTAAATTTCTTTGCCATGTAGGTCCCGAACCTGCCGAGACCGATGATCAGTACCGATTTCATGAACAGTATCCCTCGATCAGTTTTTTATGAGTTTATGCGGATCAGCCGATGCGCACTTTTTCCAGCGGAAGCTCCGCGGCGGGCGCGGAAGGCGTTTTCCACGAAAGCATGACCGTCATGCACCCCGCGCGCCCCAAAAACATCAGAACGCACAGCACGATCTGCGAACCGAGCGTCAGATAGGGGGTAACGCCCATTGTCAGCCCGACGGTCGCAAGCGCGGACACGACTTCGAAAACCGCTTCGGTCACACCGATGCCGAGCGTTTCGGGGCTTGCGGGCCACAGCGAATTGCCCTGTTCGAACAGGCACAGAAGCGCGGCGCCGACCACAAGAAGGGCTAAAAATACGGTCACGAACTGCGCCGCGTTTTTAACGTTGGTCTCGTCGATGCGCCTGCCGAAGCATTCGACCGAGCGCTTGCCGCGGATGAGCGAAAACACGGAAAGAAACAAAACCGCAAGGGTGTTCGTCTTTACGCCGCCCGCCGTCGAACCGGACGAGCCGCCGACAAACATCAGCACGATGGTCAGCAGAATGGTCACCGATCTCACGCTCCCCGCGCCCGAAAGGGGCAGCACGTTGAACCCCGCCGTGCGCGGCGTGACCGCCGTAAAGAAAGAGGAAAAAACGCGCTCTTTCCAGGGCAGGCCGTTTTCCGCAAGCATGATGACAAGCGTCGGCACGACGACGAGGATCGCCGTCATGATGAGAACGAGCTTTGTGTGCAGTTCGTATTTGCGGAAGCGGAAGCGGTTGTCTTTGATGTCCTGCCATACGAAGAACCCGAGCCCGCCGATGATGATGAGCAGGGGGATGGTCAGGCACACGATCGGATCGCCCGAATAGGCGGTCATGGAAGAAAATTCGCCCGTCTTGTCGCCCATCAGGTCGAAGCCCGCGTTGCAGAACGCCGAAACGGACGTAAACACCGCCATCCATATCCCTTCGCCCCAGCCGTAATCCGGAACGAAGCGGAAGCTGAGCACGAACGCGCCCAGCCCTTCGAAGATCAGTGTACCGAGCAGGATGGTCGAGGTAAGCTTGCCCATGCCGCTTAAGGTGGGCGCGCTGACGGCTTCCTGCATGAATGTGCGCTCTTTCAGCCCGATCTTTCTGCCGCCGAGTTTTAAAATGGTGTAGACCACCGTCATAAAGCCGATGCCGCCGATCTGGATGAGAAAGAGAATGACGACCTGGCCGAACGTCGACCAGTAGCTGGCGGTATCCTGAATGATCAGCCCCGTAACGCAGGATGCGGAAACGGTGGTGAAGAGCGCGTCCATAAACGACGCCGACCCCGTGATCTTAGACGAAAAAGGAATGATCAGAAGGAGCGTGCCGATGATGATGACGCTCAGGTACCCCAATACGAGCAGCCTTACGGGCGTAAGGCGTATTTTTCGTTGCATTAGTGCCTCCGGACGGATGATAAACCGTTCCGCAAGTCATTATATCATATTTATTGCAATTTGCAAGCGAATCGCGGCAAATCAACAATTTTTTTACAATTTATATACAACTGCGGGCACACGCGCCGCCGCCCGCCCGTATAATGAATAAGAGCGGGGAGGTGCGCATGAAAGTGCATTTTGTAACGGAAGGCAGCGTCGGCGCGTACGGGGACGCGCCGCGGAAAGAGGAATGCGACGTGCTGCTGTTCGGGTTCGGCGGCCTGGGCGAGGTGGATTACTGCCGCGAACTTGCGGGCGAAACGCAAAAGCTGGAAGACGCCGCGATATTGAGCCGCGAGCTGCATTGTGTTGTGATCGCAGGGGCTTATACCGATTCGTGCGGCATGCGGTACAAGAGTGCCGTCATAGCCGAAAAAGGGCGAATTCTCGGGGTGGCGGATATGCTGCACGCGACGGAGGAGGAAGATTTTAAAAGCGGCGCCCATTTAAAAGTATATGAAACATCGGTGGGGAAATTGGGGTTGTGCGTGGGGGAAGATCTGTATTATCCTTCCGTGGCGGAGACGCTTGCCTTGTGCGACGCGGATGTGATATTCAATGTATTCGGCGGTGCGGAAGACTTTGCGCCGCAGCTGATGATGCGGGCGTGCGCGTTTTGCTCGGGGGTGCCCGTGTGTATGTGTGCGGAAGGAATTGCCCAAATAGCATTCCCCGACGGGGAAGTCGCCCTGCGTACGGCAAAGCGGGAATGTGATTTTGCGTTTACCCCGTCGAGGGAGTATCGCCTGACGACGGTGCGTTCGCGCGGGCTGGCGCGCAGAAAGCGCGAAGATTACTGACGAAACGGGGCGTAAAATTTTAACAAATCTCTTTTCAAACGTGTGCGGACGTGGTATAATGAAAGAAAAACGGGGAGAAAGATATGCCCGATCTGAAAAACGCGGGAGAATTCATCAACAGTTACAACAAGATCGATTCGCAGCTTCGCGATCTGTACGGGTTCAAGCCCTCGCAGCCGTTCACGGATGTGGTGCGGCGCTGTGCCGAAAAGAATTCGGTGGTGCGGCGGTATGAAAACGATCTGGCGGACTATGCCCGCCTACGCAACGCAATCGTGCATCAAAGTACGGACGGGCGGATCATTGCGGTGCCGTGCGACGACGTTGTGGAAAACATACGGCGCATCGAGCGACTGCTGTGCACGCCGCCGACGCTGGGAGAAACGTTGAAGGACAAGAGGATCGTGAGCATTGAAGATTCGATCAGTCTTCGTCAGGCGATTCTGCTCATATCGCGAACGGGGTATTCCAATCTCCCGGTCTATCGGGGGAGGCGCATGGCGGGGATCGTCAACAACCGCCGCATCATAGCTTCGCTCGGCGGGGTGATCGAGGCGGGAGCGGACGTCGGGAGATATCTTTCCGAAACTCCCGTGGGGGAGATACTCAGCGAATCCGACTTGTTCGTATATTATAAATTTCTGGGCAAGAAAAACACGTTGCAGGATGTGCTGGCGGCATTTGAAGAGAACAAAAAGCTTCTTGCGGTGGCGGTAAGCGAAAGCGGAAAAGTGGGCGAGCGGATTGTAAATTTTATTACGCCTGCCGATCTTGTACACATATCCAAGATCATGGAGGATTATTCCTGAGGAAGGTAATTTTGTGTTCGGAGCGAAAAACGCTTTACAAAATGCGCGAATGCTGGTAAAATATTTTTAATCGGTATAAGGCGATCACGAAGGACAAGTTCTTTGCGAAGCCGTTCCAAAGAGAGCCGCGCGAGGTGAAAGGCGGCGGACGGAAGCAAAAGGGTATCCCCTTCGAGCCCGCGGGGCGAAATCTGGAAGGAAAGTAGTTTTGCGCGCGGTATTCGTTCCGCGTTAACAAAAACGGCGTATGTCGGTATGTTTGAGTGGTCTCTTTGTTTTCTTGAAACGAGGGGACCTTTATTTTTCGGAAAAGTCCGCAAGGAGAGGTTTTATGGATCAGGAGAAGAAATTGTATTCCAAAGTGGATACTTCCATGGATTTCGCGGCGCGCGAGCAGGAAGTGATCAAATTTTGGAACAGAGAAGATGTCTTTGAAAAGAGTGTGAAAAAGAATGAGGGCAAGGAAGAATTTTCCTTTTACGACGGTCCGCCCACGGCGAACGGCAAACCGCACATCGGGCATATTCTGACCCGAGTCATGAAAGACATCATTCCTCGGTATCAGACGATGAAGGGCAAGCATGTTCTGCGAAAAGCGGGCTGGGACACGCACGGTCTGCCCGTGGAGCTGGAAGTGGAAAAACTTCTCGGCATGGACGGCAAGCAGGACATCGAAAAATACGGCATCGAGCCGTTCATCAAAAAGTGCAAGGAAAGCGTCTGGAAATACAAGGGCGAGTGGGAAAAGATGTCCGAGCGGGTCGGTTACTGGGCGGACATGGAAAACCCGTACGTCACCTATGACGACAACTACATTGAATCGGTGTGGTGGGCGCTGAAAGAGATCTGGAAGAAAGGTCTTTTGTACAAGGGGCACAAGATCGTGCCGTATTGCCCGCGCTGCGGAACGGCGCTTTCATCGCACGAAGTCGCGCAGGGGTATAAAGATGTCAAGGAAACCTCCGTATTTGTCCGTTTTAAGAGAAAGGGCATGGAAAATTCCTATTTTCTCGCCTGGACGACGACGCCTTGGACGCTCCCGTCCAACGTTGCGCTCTGCGTAAATGCGGATGAAGATTACGAGGAGATCGAAGCGGAAGACGGAGCGCATTATGTTCTTGCGCAGGCGCTTGTGCCCGCACTGTTTGAAAATTACAAGACGATCTCCGTCAAAAAGGGGAAAGAATACGAATTCTGCGAGTACGAACCTCTGTTTCCGTACGCGCAGGGGAGTTTCCGTGAAAAGGCATATTATGTCGTATGCGACGGATACGTTACGCTGACGGACGGCACGGGCATCGTTCATATTGCGCCCGCATTCGGCGAAGACGACTACCGCGTCGGCAAAAAATATAATCTTCCCGTCGTCAATCTGGTGGACGAACGCGGCTGTTTCAAGCCCGCCGTCACGGATTTTGCGGGCGAATTCGTCAAGAAGGCGGATAAGGGCATCATCGCGATGCTCAAAGACAAGGGGCAGCTGTTCAAGGAGCTTTCGTACGAGCACAGCTATCCGCACTGCTGGCGGTGCGACACCCCGCTTTTGTACTATGCGCGCGAGAGCTGGTTCATCAAGGTGACCGCGGTCAAAGACGAACTCATCAAGGCGAACAACTCCGTCAACTGGATGCCCGAGACCATCAAATCGGGGCGCATGGGGAATTTCTTGGAAAACGTCATCGATTGGGGGCTGTCGCGCGACCGTTATTGGGGCACGCCTCTGCCCGTTTGGGTATGCGAAAAGTGCGGCAAAGTGCACGTCATCGGCTCGAAGGCGGAACTCAAAGAAAAATGCGGCATTCACGGTGACATCGAACTGCACCGCCCGTATATCGACAACTGTACGTTTGAATGCGAATGCGGCGGCACGATGAAGCGCACGCCCGAAGTCATCGACTGCTGGTTCGATTCTGGTTCGATGCCCTTTGCGCAGTACCATTATCCGTTTGAAAACAAAGATCTGTTCGACGAAACGTTCCCCGCCGACTTTATATCCGAGGCGGTGGACCAGACGCGCGGCTGGTTCTATACTCTTCTCGTGATCTCGACCCTGTTGTTCGGGCGTTCGCCCTTCAAAAACTGCATCGTTTTGGGGCATGTCAACGACAAAAACGGAGTCAAAATGAGCAAGCACAAGGGCAACGTCGTGGATCCTTGGAGCGTTCTGGACAAGCAGGGCGCCGACGCGGTGCGGTGGTATTTCTATACGTCCAGCGCGCCGTGGATCCCTTCCCGCTTCTATTCCGAAGCGGTGTCGGAGGCGCAGCGCCGCTACATGGGGCCGCTGTGGAACAGCTATGCGTTCTTTGTGCTGTATGCGGACATCGACAAATACGATCCGAGCCGTTACGATATCAAAAAATGCAAGCTCAGCCTGATGGATAAATTTATTTTGTCCAAACTCAACACCCTCATCAAAACGGTGGACGCGGGGCTTGGAGAATATGACATTACCGACAGCGCGCGCGCTTTGCAGGATTTTGTGGACGTACTTTCCAACTGGTATGTTCGCCGCGGCAGAGAGCGTTACTGGGGCAAGGGAATGACGGAGGACAAGGCGGCGGCATATACGACGCTTTATACCGTGCTGGTCACGCTTGCGAAGCTGACCGCACCGTTCACGCCTTTTTTGGCGGAACAGATGTACCGCAACCTTGTGCCGAACTTCTTTCAAGACGCGCCCGAATCGGTGCATATGTGTTCTTTCCCCGTGTGTGACGAGGCGGCGATCGATCCCGAACTCGAAAAGGGCATGGACGCGGTACTGGAAGTGGTTGTTTTGGGCCGTGCCGCGCGCAATGCGGGCTCGCTCAAAAACCGTCAGCCGCTGTCCGAAATGATCGTTGCGACCGAGCGCGATCTCGACCTGAACGACGAACTCAAAGGGATCATTCTCGACGAACTCAATGTGAAGTCGATGAAAGAAGCGAAGGATTCGGCTTCGCTCATCACATACAAACTCAAACCGCAGATGCGCACGCTGGGGCCGAAATACGGCAAACTTTTGAATGGTATCCGCACTTTCCTGGAAACATGCGACGGTGCGGCGGTCGTAGCCGCGGTGAAAGACGGCGGAACATTCCGCACCGAGATCATGGGGGCGCAGGTCGAACTTACCCAGGAAGACCTTCTTATATCCACAGAGAGCGCGAAGGGGTATGTATCGGCGTCCGACCGCGGCATCACCGTTGCGCTGAACACCGCGCTTACGCCCGAACTCATCGAGGAGGGGATCATGCGCGAGCTGATTTCCAAGATCCAGACAATGCGCAAAGAGGCGGGATTTGAGGTGACAGACCGTATCCGCGTCTACTATGTTGCGGGAGATAAAATAGCAGACGTGTTGCAAAAACACGGCAGCGTTATCGCCAAAACGGTACTCGCGGACAATATTTCGCAGGGTACGGCGGAAGGATATTCCAAAGATTGGGATTTTGACGGCGAGAGCGTTGCGCTGACGGTCGTCAAGGCATAAACGATACAGGCGGGGCAAATGCGCGCCGCCGCGGAGTTTTCATGAAAATTGCTACCGATTGGCAAGATTACAAGATCCTCGCTACGGGCGACGGATATAAACTGGAGCGATGGAAAGACGTCGTGCTTCTGCGTCCCGATCCGCAGGTGATCTGGAAAGCGCGGGAAGATCTCTTTGCGCGTAAGGATGTTGACGCGGTATATCGCCGCAGCGACAAGGGCGGCGGGGCGTGGGAGTTTCGCCGCTCCATTCCGGATGAATGGACGGTTTCCTATCGCGATCTTTCTTTTAAGATCAAACCGATGGGGTTCAAGCATACCGGTCTGTTTCCCGAACAGGCTGTCAACTGGGACCGCATGGCGGAGCTGATCTGCGGTGCGCGTCGTCCCGTGAAGGTACTCAATCTTTTCGCTTATACGGGCGGGGCGACGGTCGCATGCGCCAAGGCGGGCGCGGAAGTCGTGCATGTGGACGCGGCGAAAGGCATGGTCGAGCGTGCGGGCGAGAACGCGCGGCTTTCGGGAATACACAGCGGGATCCGTTATATCGTGGATGACTGCAAAAAGTTTGTATTGCGGGAGATCCGCCGCGGCAACCGTTACGACGGCATCATCATGGATCCGCCTTCGTACGGCAGGGGGCCGGGCGGCGAGATGTGGAAGATCGAGGAGAGCCTGTATCCGTTCGTGCAGCTGTGTTCGCAGTTGCTTTCGGAGGATCCGCTGTTTTTCCTGATAAACAGTTATACGACGGGGTTGCAGCCGATGGTCCTGCATAATATTTTAAAACTGTGTCTTGCGGGGCGCAAGGGGCGGATCGACGCTTACGAGGTCGGAATAGCCACCGAAGAGGGGATACCTCTTCCCTGCGGCGCGGGAGGAATGTACGTGTATGAATGATCTGACGATCTTATATGAAGATAACCATATTATTGTGGTGCTGAAACCGCAGGGAGTTCCTACCTGCGGCGATGAAAGCGGGGATGACAGTCTGCTGGAAGCGGTGCGTCGGTATGTGAAAGTGACGTATGAGAAGCCGGGCAACGTGTATATCGGGTTGATTCACCGCCTGGATCGTCCGACGGGCGGAGTGATGGTGTTTGCGAAGACGAGCAAAGCTGCGTCGCGGCTTGCGGAGCAGATGCGCGGCGGGGATTTCGAAAAAAAATATTTTGCGGTGCTTGTCGGCGTACCCAAAGAAAAGCATGCGACGCTGGTGAACTATCTGAAAAAGAATCCTGTCAACAATATGGTTTACATTTGTCCGCAGACGACGGACGGGGCGAAGATGGCGTCTTTGGAATACAACATATTGGAAGAGAAGGGCGGATACTCGCTGGCGGACATCAAATTGCATACGGGCCGTACGCACCAGATCCGCGTACAGATGGCGGGACAGGGCACGCCGGTGTACGGCGATATGCGGTACGGAGGCGAGAATGCGAAGAAGGGCAACCTTGCGCTTTGGGCATATTCGCTCTCGTTCACGCATCCGGTGACCAAGGAGCGGCTGCGTTTTATGGCGGAACCGCCGGAAAATCAGCTGCCGTGGAAGGTTTTCGATATTTCGAAGCCCTTTGATTTGTGATTGAATTGTAAAAATCTTTTGATTGGCGGTGTAAAATACGAAATTTTTATCGAAAGAGAAAAAATGCGTTTGACAAAATACTCTTTATAGGATAAAATAAACAAGTACAAGCATTTTACGGGACGGGGAGCAAAAGCGCTCCGTTCCGCCCGCTGAATATGCGATGGGAGCAAAGGAATGAGCAGGAAAAAGATCGGAATTTTAACTTTGATCGTAGCGTTCGCTCTGTGCATGGCGCTCATGTGCTGGGGCTTTTTGCGTACGGGCGCGGAGAGCAGCGTGTCGACGTCGGGGATCTTCACGACGAGCGGCGGAGCGAGCACGGCGAACGACGAATATGCCGAAGGGACGACGCGTTATCTGACTTATCAGATGGGCGATTATTCGGACGGCAGCGGGGACTATGTATCGCTGCGCAAGAACGTTGCGCTCAAGTGGTATCAGTTCACCGATGCCGAGGGGAATCCCGCGATCGGCGGAGCCCATGAAGTAAAATATTTCAGTTTGACGATCGGTTTTGAAAGCACCGATTTTGACAGCTTTACTGTTGCGCTCGAAAGCACGCAGATGAGCCAGACCAAAGACGGCAAGACGACGAACGAGATCGTGTTCAGCAAAAACGCATCGGGGGCATTGGAAGCGTCTGTGAACGGTGCAGCGGCTGTTGCGATTGCGGACAGCACGAACATTTCGATCGCGCTGAAAGAAGCCGCGAGATCTGTCGGCACGGGCAATTTTGATGTGAAGATTGACGGCAGTAAAGCGGGTGAATTTACGAACATCGGTAAATATTATGCGCAGTATGCGTCCGCTTCGTCGGACAAGCCGATCACACCGCTCATGTTCCGTGCGGAAGTATCGGGAGAAGCGTCTGCGAAATTTTCCGTGATCGAACTCAACGGACAGAGCTTTGAGCTGGACGAAAACAATGCCGTGCTCGATAACGTGGCGCCGGTACTTGTCGTAAACAGCGAGATCAAGCAGTTTGTGATGGGCGAAGAGCTGGATTTTGATTACGTTGCGATCGACGTATGCTCGTCCACGTCCACGACAAATCGCTACTATTATGCAGACACAACGGATACGGATGCGGAAGCGCCTTCGTTCAGCGAAGAGGGAGAGATCACCGGGTATGAAACGCTGGACAGCGATAAGCGCTTTTTCGAAGATGATTTTGGCGGGAATTCCCAGGGCGGCACGATCAGTGTTGCGATCAAGCTCACGGACGGCAATGCGAATTCCGCGTACTATTTTGTCGAATGGTATGCATCCGTTTTGGACGATGCGACAGAGCATTTGAAGGTAGTCAATCCCGAAAGCATACAGTCCACGCCCGTGACGAGTTTCTTTGCGGTTGCGGAAGACGCGGACAACGGATACACGGTAACGCAGAGCGAAGATGCGAAAGAGGACGTCGCGGCATATCAGGAAGAGGTACGCAAGGCATCCCGCCGCACCGATGAAACGGGTGCGGAAGTCGGGAGCATTCAAGTCGGAACGGGCGCATATTTCTACATTCCTTCCTTAAAGGCGTATGTCTCGGATGATGCTTGCGGCTATACGGATATGGATTTTACCGTCTATTATAAGACGAAGAGTTCGGATACGCAGACAACGACCGGCAGTTATGACGATCTGAAGATCGAGCTGACGAGCGCGGGCGAATACCTGTTCCGAGTCGTACCTACGAATGCGGCGGGCAAGGCGCAGACGGGTATTTTTGAAACGAGCGAGGGTTCGGGAAAATACAAAGCTGCGGAGATCACGTCATCCAATGTCTGGGACGCGGAAAATCTGGTGACTTTCTCGTTCACGGTATCCTATGAGGGGCCTTCGGTCGAAGATCCCGAAGACGATGAAATCGGGTATGTCGACGTCGTGTACACGGTGGAAGATTTCGAGATCGTTGCGCTTTCCGGATACAAAACACAATATTCTCTGTATCGTTTTGAGTTCAATGCGGGAGCTGCGGCCGGTTCGGTAAATGAGATCGTGGCGGCGGAGAAGGAAGACGGAACGAATTCCCTCGGAACCTGGGTCAAGATCAACGAAAAGGACGACACGCTGTCTGACGACGACGAAAACAACGACAATGCCTATGAATGGAATCCGAGCAGTTCTTTGAGCTTTGTTCCGCAGGAAATGGGCTTCTATAAAGTAGAAGTAAAAGTCGCATCCGCAAACATGCCGGTCGTCACTTCTTCCAAGGTGATCAACGTTACTTCGGAAGCGGACGTTATTTCGGGCGGCACGTACTGGTTGCAGGACAATATTTTGTCCGTAGTATTCCTCGGGGTCGGCGTTCTCTGCCTGATCGGAATCGTGGTTCTTTTGGTCGTGAAGCCCAAAGATAAAGCGGTTTTGGAAGCGGAAAAGGCGCGCAAAGAAGAATTGAAACAGAAACGCGAAGACCGCAAATAAAAATACGCAAACAAGTCCCTGCCGAAAGAAGGCAGGGACTTGTTTTATTTTTGCGGCATTTCTTCGTGTTCTTTTCGTCGGGATGGCGGCATAAGCTAAATGTATGAAGTTATCCGAGATCGAGGCGGGAGAAACCGTAGAAATCGTATCCGTACAATGCGGGGAAGCGCTTGCCGAACGTTTAAAAACTCTGAATGTCTGTGCGGGTAAGGTTGTCAAAGTATTGCGTTTTGCGCCCTTTTGCGGCGATGAAATGTTGGAAGCGGAGGGCGTTCGTCTTGCCATACGTAAATCGCTTGCCGAGAAAGTGATCGTTTGCAGGACGAAAGGGGACAGACAATGAAAATTTTATTGGTCGGAAACCCGAACAGCGGCAAATCTACGCTCTTCAACGCTTTGACGGGAGGACATGCGCGCACCGGAAACTGGCACGGCGTGACGGTGGGGATGCAATCGCGGTATGCGGATCTGTGCGGCTTACGAGCGGAGATCTGTGACCTTCCGGGAATATACTCTCTGCGCTCTTACAGTATGGAGGAGGCCGTATCGCGCGGGGCTATCCGCGGCGGAGAGTATGATTTTGTCGCTTGCATTGCGGATGCTCTGACGCTTGCGCGTTCGCTCTCGCTCATTGAAGATGTGCTGCGCATTACGCGGCGGGCGGCTCTTGTGGTCACGATGTCGGATGCGTTGCAAAAGCGGGGCGGGTATCTGAATACGGATGCGCTTGCCTCGCGGTTGGGCATACCGGTGATCAGTGTCGATGCGCGAAGCAAAAAGGACATCGTGCGGCTGAGAACATTCCTTGCGAAAGCAAGCAGGGAGAAGCCGTCTTGTCTTTCCGTGTCGGCAGATTTTGGCGCGGGACTGCTTTCGGGGATCTATCATGCGGGAAAAGCGCGCGAAAGCGCGTTTGAGCGGCTTTTATGCGATCCTCGCTTTGCCTTGCCGCTGTTTGTCGTGATCATGCTTGCGGTGTTTTTCCTTGCGTTCGGTGCACATATGCCCGGAACGCTTTTGAAAGACGGGTGTGAAACTCTCATTGCCGATCGTGTGGGCGGCTCGCTTGCTTTGGCGGCGGAGCGCGCGGGTGGTGAGGTGGCGGCTGCTTTTTTGCGTTCGTTGTTTTCGAGCGTCGGCATGCTGCTTTCTTTTTTGCCGCAGATCGCGATTTTGTATTTTGCCCTGTATATGTTGGAAGAGAGCGGCATCATGTCTGCGCTTGCGTTTATGACGGACGGGATCTTTGCCCGTGTCGGGCTGACGGGCAGGGCGGCTTTTTCCGTGTGTATGGGGTTCGGGTGTACCGCAGCGGCAATCCTCACGACGCGCGGCCTGGAGAATAAACAATTGCAAAAGCGCGTCATACTCATTCTCGCTTATGTATCGTGCAGTGCAAAGATGCCGGTCTATCTTGCAATGTTATCCGCCTTTTTTACAAACAGTTTTCTTGCTCTTTTGGCGATTTATTTTACGGGCGTTCTCTTTTCGCTGGCGGCGGCATTTGCGCTGAAAGGTCTCATTCCGGGCGGAGAAGAATTTGTACTGGAAATTGCGCGGCCGCAATTTCCGTGCTTGCGTCTGGTGCTCAAATCGTTGCTATTTTCCCTCAAACAGTTTATAATAAAAATTGCAACGGTGGTCATGGCGTTCCTGATCCTGATGTGGGTACTGCTGTCGTTCTCTTTTTCATTCGATTATGTGGGGACGGGCAGCGAATCGAGCATGATGGCATTTTTCTGCCGCGGCCTCCGATATTTGTTTTATCCGATGGGCATCACGCGTTGGCAGGTTGCGCTCGCGGCGGTTTCGGGTCTGATCGCCAAAGAGAGCGTTGCAGGAATGCTGTCGCTCTTTTACGGCGCGGAGCTGTCTTCGGCGATGAGCGTACCTTCGGCGGTAGCGTTTATTTTGTTTATCATGACCTGTTCGCCCTGTGTTTCTGCAATTGCGGCGACGGCGCGCGAAGTGGGTTGGAAACGTGCGGCGGTATATGCCGCGGCACAGACGCTGTCCGCATTTTTAATTTCTTACACCGCGTATGCATTGCTGCGTGCGGGTGCGCTGGCGGCGACGGCCTTGTCCGTGCTGTTGCTGGCGGCAGGTTTGATACGGATTTTGATAGGGTTTATACGTCATGAAAAAATTCATTGTGCAGAGCGCGCAGACACTCAAAGACTTCACAGACGAAAATTATCCGCAGGGATCGTTTGCTTTTTCTCGCCTTCTGCGCGAAAAAGAAGTGCGGGTAAACGGTGTAAAGACAGGCGAAAATGTACTCTTGCGTGCGGGCGACGAGGTGACGTATTTCACGACGCAAAAGGAGGAGAACCGCCCGTTTTATAAAATCCTGTATGAGGATGAGAACATACTTGTAGCCGATAAATATGCGGGGGTAAATACCGAGGGGCTTGCGGCGCATCTTCGGGAGAAATACGGTGCGAGGCCGGTACATCGGCTGGATCGCAACACGTTGGGCGTCATGATCTTTGCGAGGAACGAAACGGCAGAAAAATTGCTTTTAGAAGCGTTTCGGAGCCGCCGCGTGCAAAAGATTTATGAAGCGATCTGTTTTCATCCCTTTGTCTCGCCGCACGAAGTGCTCACGGCATATCTGAAAAAAGATGCCAAAGCGGCGAAGGTATTCGTCTACGCAACTCCCCGCGCGGGTGCGGAAACCATCCGAACAGAATATATTGCCCTTGCGGAATACGGAGAATATTCCCTTGTAAAAATCATATTGCACAGCGGAAAGACGCATCAGATCCGCGCGCATATGGCGTTTGCGGGTCATCCCGTTGCAGGGGACGAAAAATACGGTGATGAGTCGCTCAATAAAAAGTACCGCATTCGTCGGCAAATCTTAGTCGCGAAGATCCTCTCTTTTGACTTTGATTCCGGCGCGCTTGCCTATTTAAGGGGTAAGACTTTTGTATCCTCTTTTTCGGCGCAGATGCCGAAACAGAACACTGAAAACTAAACGCATGTGTGCTTATTCCCGCCGCATTCCGCGGCGGGAATAATTTTAAAATATTGCGGAAAAATTGTTGACATTTGGTGTAAAAACGTATATACTATTATTGAACATTTGAAGAACTGTTCAAATATTTTTCGTAGAGGAGAGCCGATGGAAGAGAACGCGAAAGAAAACGAAACAGTAAAACAGGTTCGGGCACAACTTCCCGACGACGATCTGATCTATGATTTGGCAGAAGTGTTCAAAGTATTCGGCGATTCCACGCGCACGAAAATTCTCGGGTGTCTGCGGATCCGCGATTTGAATGTGGGGGAGCTTGCCGACATTCTGGGAATGAGCGTGTCTGCGGTTTCGCATCAATTGCGTATATTGCGCGGGGCGAAGCTTGTCAAGGGTGCAAAGCAAGGCAAAGAAGTGAAGTATTCCCTGGACGATGAACATGTCACGCAGATCCTGGATTGCGGGCTGGCGCACATCGACGAGCGCGATTAAAATGCAGGCCCGCGGGTGTGAAACGCGGCAGTATATGCTATATGAAATGCGGAACAAGCCGATGAAGCGGGTGGAAGGTTTATTTTACTGTATATTTGAATAATTGTTCAATCATAATATAAAAGTCGGTTCGGAGAGCAAAAATGCGTTGCTGTCCGGGCGGAGAAGAGGTATAGACATGAAAAAGGTATATAAATTGGAAGATTTGGACTGTGCGAGCTGTGCGGCGAAGATGGAGCGAGCGATCTCGAAGCTGGACGGGGTGTCGTCGGTTCACGTAAATTTTCTGACGCAGCGGCTAGCGATCGAAGCGGAAGAGGAAGGGTTCGAAGAATTGATGCGTCAGGTGATAAAACTTTGCAAGAAGGTCGAGCCGGATTGCAGAATTTTGCAATAAAGAGGCGTACAATTTATGGAAAAGAAGTCTTTGACGCGCAAAGAAAAAAGACAATTGATCCGCATACTTGTTGCTCTTGCGGCGTTCGCTGCGGTATTTATTGCGGATAAGATCGTAACGCTGGGGAATGTATTTCCCGGGAAAGCGGGGTGGATATTTCCGTTTGCGCTGTATCTTGCGATTTATTTGTTGATCGGATACGATGTTTTATGGCGTGCGGTGCGCAATATTTTGCACGGTCAGGTTTTGGACGAAAACTTTTTGATGTGTTTTGCGACGCTGGGTGCATTTGCACTCGCGATTTTCCGCGGCGTGACGGGACAGAAGATAGAAGGGTTCGACGAAGCATGTGCTGTATTGTTGTTTTATCAGATCGGGGAATTCTTCCAAGATTTTGCGACGGGAAAGTCAAGGCAGTCGATAGCCGCGCTGATGGATATCCGACCCGATGTTGCAAATGTGCGCCGTGACGGCGAAGTCAAGGCCGTAGATCCTTCCGAAGTCAAGGCGGGGGAACTGATCGTGATCAATCCGGGCGAACGGGTGCCTTTGGACGGCAAGGTCGAAAAGGGTGCTTCTGTGTTGGATACGCGCGCACTGACGGGCGAATCGTTGCCGCGCGAAGTGGAATGCGGGGACGAGGTGATCAGCGGGAGCGTAAATCTTTCGTCGCAGCTGGAAGTGCGGGTGGAGCGTGAGTTTTACGACTGCACGGTTACGAAGATCCTCGATTTGGTGGAAAATGCATCGGAGCAAAAATCCAAGGCGGAAAATTTCATCACCAAATTTGCGAGATATTATACGCCCGCCGTTGTCGGCGTAGCGATTTTACTGGCGATCGTTCCGAGCCTGATCACATCGGCGTGGTCGGTATGGATCTATCGTGCTTTGAGTTTTTTGGTTGTGTCCTGTCCGTGTGCGCTCGTCATTTCTATTCCGCTCTCGTTTTTTGCGGGGCTGGGCGCTGCGTCGCGGAGCGGTATTCTTGTCAAGGGCTCCAACTATTTGGAAAAATTCGATCGGGCCGGCGTATTCGTATTTGATAAGACAGGCACGCTGACCAAGGGAAATTTTGCGGTGACGAAGGTGGTGCCGGCCGAAAGGCGCGATGAGATACTGCGTCTGGCGGCGATTGCGGAGCGCGATTCCGGTCATCCGATCGCACGTTCTATCGCGGCAAGTTACGGCAAAGACGCGGAAGACGGTTACACGTTGACGGCGCTTGCAGGAATGGGCGTTGCGGCGGAAAAAGACGGCGAGATCATATATTGCGGCAATGAAAAGCTGATGAAAGCAAAAGGCATTGATTTTGTGCGCGAAGACGAGGTCGGAACGGTCGTATATGTTGCACGCGGCAAAGAGTTTGTCGGGGCGATTTTGATCAGCGACGAATTGAAAGAGGAGGCCGTGCCTGTCATGCATGCGTTGAACGGTATGGGTTGCCGAACGGTCATGCTGACGGGGGACAACGAAGCAGTCGCAGCGCGGGTTGCGCGAGATGTCGGGGTCAGCGAGTACAAAGCGTCCCTTCTTCCGCAGAACAAAGTGGAAGAGGTGGAAGCGTTGCTCGCGGAAAAGCCGAAAAACAGAGCGTTGTGTTTTGTGGGCGACGGCATCAACGATGCGCCGGTGCTCATGCGATCGGATATCGGCATCGCGATGGGCGGCGTCGGGAGCGACGCGGCGATCGAAGCGGCGGATATCGTGCTCATGAAAGATGATCTGCGCTGTCTTCCGCTTGCAAAACGCATTGCCCGCAAGACAATGACGATCGTATTTGAAAATATTATTTTCTCTATTGCCGTCAAGCTTGTGATACTCGTTCTGTCGGCGTTCGGGATTGCGAATATGTGGGTTGCCGTGTTTGGCGACGTGGGCGTCGCGATACTTGCGATCTTAAACGCGATGCGAGTCAATGTACGTTACAAGGGAACGCAGCAGCTTGCTCCGATTCCGAAAGGGGATAAGACGCGCGCATAGCAAGGACCGCCGCAGTTTCCTGCGGCAGCATGAAGAAGTTTTTGTTTCTTACCTCGATGAATTGTCAAGTTAAGTGCAACAGTAGGAGAGATTTAGTTCAAACAAATCTTGCGGAGTTTGGTAATGCAAAA
>CALVHR010000033.1 GCA_944328495.1 uncultured Clostridia bacterium | reverse complement strand
GTGTTAAACTTCTTTCCTCTTGACATGAAAATATGCACCTCCAAAAGTCTGTCCAACTTTTGGGGTGCATATCATGCATCAGTGCGGCGGCTGTTTTATAAGAATTTATAGTTATTCTGATTTTAAAGCGCAGATCGTACTTGTTGCGCATTATTTTTTGAATTTTTTTCGGAAATGCAACGGGGAGTAGGAAGTAAGTTTTTTGAAATACGTCGTAAATTGAAAATAATCTTCGTAACCGCAGTTTTCTGCGATCGTATTCATGGAAAGGTTTGTATGCAGGATCTGTTGTTTTGCGAGCTCGAAGCGTTTGTTCTGCACGTATTGTTTTGGGGAAAAGCCCGTTTGTTTTTTGAATAAGAAACGAAAATGATCGTTGCTGTATCCGATGGAAGCGGCGAGAGCGGCAAAATCGATTTGGTTCATGAAATAGTCGTCGATATAGGAGACGATTTGGCCGATGCCGTCCTCGTTTTTGTTCGGGGCAGAAAACTGGCGCAAAATATAGACGACGATCTGGGCTAAAAGTGAATTGATCGATAAATTGTAAGCAAATTGTTTGTTTTTATATTCCGAAATAATTTTTGAAACCAAGTTGGCAACGACATTGTCATGATCTTTGAAACAACCTGTTCTGAGTTTGTAATTTTGCGGGACTTTGAAAACGATTGCAAAGACATCCGCGGAAGAGGTAAGCGTTTCGCTATGTACGATATACGGTTCAAAGAGGATGTATGAATTGGGGCCGACATTAAATTTCTGCGTGTTTTGTGCAGCGGATGAGGAATCGTATACGAGCAGATCTTCTTTGGTCGGGGTCAATGGCTGATGGTAGAGATTGAAGCCGTTCCCCGAAAAATAATATATAAATTCATAACAGGAATGATAATGCGACTTGGTAAAAGTCGGTTCGGTCAATTGTTTTTCGACGATATATTGGTATTCTACCATAATTTTCCTCTATGTAAAAGCAGAATGAAAGTATAAATATTATAAAATACAAACGCGGTGTTGTCAATATGGAAAAATCAAAAAATCCATGAAAACCACAAAAAACATAACCAAAAATACCATTGGAAAGAGTAAAAATTTTTAGTATACTGAAAGCGCAAAAACGAGAATGGCAAAGGTGTCGGAATGGATTCAAAAAAAATTCGTAAAAAATGGACTTCGCGCGACGTTACGCTCTTGGTCATGGCAGGGCTGAGTGTAGTATTTCTGCTGATATTCGCATATGCGCCGATGTTCGGAGTTTTGCTGGCATTCAAGGACGGGGATTACAAACTCAATCTTTTGGGCGCGATCACGGATGCACCTTGGTGCGGGTTTGATAATTTTAAGGCGTTTCTGCTCGATCCGAATTTTGCAGACGCGATCGTGAACACGATTTGTCTGAATCTGATCATGTTGGTGATTAATTTCCCTGCGCCGATCCTGTTTGCTCTCCTGATCAACGAAGTGCGGTCTGCGCGTTATAAGAAGACGGTTCAGACGATCACGAATTTTCCGCATTTTATATCGTGGGTCATTTTCGGAGGGTTGGTCATCGCGCTGACAGACATGTCGACAGGTATTTTCAATCCGATCATGAACGCGCTGGGGCTGTCTTCCGAAGAGAACCCTGTCAATTTGCAAGGGGCGGAGTATTTTTGGGCTACGGTGATCATAACGTCGCTGATCAAGGGCGTCGGCTGGGGCTCGATCGTATATATTGCGGCGATTTCGGGACTTGACGCGGACATGTACGAAGCGGCGGAACTGGACGGGGCGAATCGGTTGCAAAAAGCGATTTACATCACGCTTCCGGGCATTGCGCCGACGATCACGGTGTTTTTGCTTTTGAGCATCAGCGGAATGCTGAGCAACTCTTTCGATCAGTTCTATATTCTGCAAAACTCGCTCAATCTTTCCAGGAGCGAAGTGCTCACGACGTACATATATAAGACGGGACTTTCGCAGCGACGGTATTCATATGCATCGGCATTGGGATTGTTCAATTCGGTGGTTTCGGTCGTGCTGTTGATTCTTTCGAACTTTATCAGCAAGCGAGCGACGGGCAGGGGGATTTTCTGAGATGAAAAAGAAAGTATACACATTTGATGTGGTCAATTATATTTTGCTCGGTCTTTTTGCTTTGATCACGCTGTATCCGTTTATATACGTGATCGCAGGTTCGTTCAACGACGGCATGGATTATTCCGGCGGCGGGGTGTGGCTTGTGCCTCGCAAAGTCACCCTTGCAAACTACAAAGTTGTTTTTTCGGATAACGGGTTCTGGAAGGCGTTCGGGCTGACGATCGGCGTAACGATTTTGGGAACATTCGGCGCGTTGGCAGTCACTTCGGCAGTGGCATACGCGATCAGCCGCAAGGAATTGCGCTTCCGCAATTTCTTTCAGATCTTCAATCTGATCACGATGTTTTTCGGGGGCGGACTGATCCCGTACTTTTTGATCATCGTTTCGCTCGGATTGTATGATACGTTTTGGGTGTACATTTTTCCGAGTTTGTATTCCGTTTACAACATGATCATCATGCAGAGCTTTTTCAAGAGCATACCGGAGGAAATGCGGGAAGCGGCCGTGATGGACGGAGCGGGGGAACTTCGGATCTGGCTTTCCATTTATTTGCCGCTGAGCAAACCTGTTCTCGCTACGGTCGGATTGTGGTTAGCAACAGGGTTTTGGAACAGTTATTTTTCGACGATGGCGTATACTCGCGCGGGCGATCTTTCGACGTTGCAGTATTTCCTCATGCGCATGATCAAAGAAGCCAAAGTGGATACGGGCGGGTTGGATCCGTCGCTCATCGAACAGACGACATCGACGACCATTTCGTTTGCGGCGATTGTGATCGCGACGCTTCCGATACTGTTTGTGTATCCGTTTATACAAAAATATTTTTCCAAAGGGATCATGATCGGTTCATTAAAAGGATAAGGAGAATTTACGATGAAAAAAAGAACGTTGATTTTTTTATTGATCGCCGTAATGGCATTGAGCGGTGCGCTTGCCGGATGCGGCGGGGGGCAGCAGGAACTTGTCTATCCGGACTATCCGCAGGCGAGTACCGATACGGAAAGTTGGGAGCAATGGGAAGATTACGATCCGACGCACATTACCATTGACTGGTATGTGGACTATTCATCGTTCAACTGGGCAGGAGCGGAATCATCCATTGTTTCGGACATGATCGAAGAAAAAACGGGGATCAAGATCAATTTCATGAAACCCGTGACGGACGACGGTACAATGCTGAATACCCTTATTGCGGGCGGTAAGCTGCCGGACGTTATCACGGTTCTTGCAAACGGGGCAGAGCGCGTGCAGTTGGCGGAAGAGGGATATATATATCCGATCAATGAGCTGTCAAAGCGTTGGGCGCCCAATTTTATGGGGCGGATCGATGCCGAGATCAGCCGATACTTCAATGCGTCGGACGGACAGCTGTACGGCATTCCGAGCCATTTTTATACGACCAAGGACAATGAGAGCTACGAAGCGCAGGGGCACGAACTGCTTTCCAACGGGGCGATCGTGGCACGGAAAGATTATTTGGAAGCGTATATCGCCTACAAAAAATCGCAGGATGCGTCCTGGACGGACGTGCAGGCAACGACGCCGGAAGGCTTTGTGGAGATGTGCAAGTGGGTGAAGTCCAATTACGGGCTTTCCAACACCAATCCGACCGTATGTCTTGCTCCGTTTGAAACGACCAACACTTTGACGGGCAATAAGGCGATCAACTGGCTGATGGAGTACTTTAACGTCATGCCCGAGGATGCAGAGGGGAACTATACCTATCAGTATGAAGACGAACGTTTTCTTGAAATGATGTTGTTCCTGAACGAGCTGTATTCGGAGAACCTGATCATCAGCAACAACTTTACGACTTCGACTTCGCAGGTCGGTTCGTATATCCAAAACGGGCTGCCGTTCGTGTGTGTGCTTTCGCCGCAGGACTATGCGGGCAATTTTAAAGAATGGACGCTGAAAAACCCGTCGGCGGAGTATGTTCCGATCCTTCTTACGAACAAGGACGGAGAAGTGCCGCAGCTTCGCTCTTTGGCGGGGAACGGATACCGTTTCTCGATGATTACGGCAAATTGCAAGCGGCCCGACCGCGTAATAAAGTTGTTTGATTATTTGTGGTCGGAAGAGGGGCAGCGCCTGCTCTATTACGGGGTTGAAGGAGTAACTTACACGTATACCGAAGCGGACGAAACCTATCCGTACGGGAAGATGGAATGGACGCAGGAAGTCAAGGACGCTTTCAACAATAATACGCACGGAGCGTACGGGATGCTGAACAGTTTTGTCATGCTGACCAATCCGATGTTTGTCAATCTTACGCAGGAACAGGGTTATCCGTTCAACAACTATACAAGTTATGTGAATTATAATCTGAAAGCGGCGCTTTCCGAGTATGTGTATAATCACCAAATTTTGGAATTTCCTCTGAATACGACCGACGAGCAGTACGGCGACATGATCACGCTGCGTTCGCGGCTGTATCAGCTTTGGATCGAATATATTCCGAAAATCGTGATGGCAAAAGATCAAGCGGCATCGGAAGCGATGTATCGCGAAGGGTTGGATTACGCCGATAAGTACGGTTATAAATCTTTGACGAACTGGATGAATGAAGCGTATTTGAAATATAAGAGTGATTTGGGCGTACAGTTCGGATATCCTGTCAATGACGCATCATCCGGATACAAAGATTTGAAAATCACTTCCATTTTCGGCGATGCGAGCAAATATGTATCGGTGCCGGACGATATAGTAAAACAATAAACGAGGGGCAGAGATATGATCAAAGTTATTCTGGATACGGACATCGGAGACGATATTGATGATGCAGTTGCTCTTGCATTGGCAATGAAAATCAGAGAAATCGAGTTATGCGGCGTGGTCACGACGTATCGCAACAGCCGTATGCGAGCCAAGATCGCGATGGCACTTTTAGACGGTTGGGACAGAAAGGATATTCCCGTCTATTGCGGATTGGACGATCCGATCAAAGAACCGTATCACAATTTCAAATTTGAAAAGTTCGATGAAAACGGAAAGCCGATCATCGGGCATTACGAAGAATATATGCGCGATTATATTCCGGCGGAAGGTTCTGGGATAGAATATATCGCAGAACAGGCAAAAAAGTATCCGCATGAGATCGTGCTGGTTGCGATCGGTCCGTTGACAGATGTTGCCGAATTTGTGCAAAAATATCCGCAGGAATTTTCGCTTTTGAAAGAAATAGTGATCATGGGCGGGCGGTTTGACGGCATGGGTGCGGAATGGAATATCAAAGGCGATCCGGAAGCGGCTAAAATTGTATTTGAATCGGGTGCTTCGATACGGCTCGTTCCGTTGGATGTGACGCTACAATGTGTCCTGAGCGAAGAGGAACTGGAGCGTTTTCATTCAGCGCAGAGCGGCGGAAATCGCAGGTTAGGCAAAATGATCTCTGTATGGATGAAAAACATCAAATACAAATCCAATCCCATTTTGCACGATCCGTTGGCGTTGGCAAGCACGGTTTTTGATTTTTGCGAGTTCGAGCCCAAAAAAGTACGCATTGGGACGGAGGGAGCGGAGCGCGGCGTGACCATTGAGGATGAGTGCGGAAAAGAGATTTTGGTGGCGACGACGGTCAGGTCGAAACAATTCACCGAATTTGTGAGCGATATGGTATGCGGAGCACAAAAGGAGGCGAAATGTTTAGAAAGATAACGGCATTGCTGTTTTGCGCGATCTTTTGTTTTGGTTCGGGAATGAGCACAATGCCAGCCAATGCGGCGTCGGAAGCGGAAAACGTATTCGTCGAACAGACGCTTCAGACGTACGACGGGATTTATATGCAGGTCAAGGGCAGCCCCGCGGACAATTACCGAAAGATAGGCATTGTGGCGGACGAACCGCTCGCGGTGCAGCCTTTTCTGTCCGTGCGCTTTCGCAACCTTGCGGATGCGGCAGTCCCGTTTTGCGTGACGCTGGAGGATTCCGAGGGGAACAAATGGAAAACGGGCTATAACGGTTCTCCGCAGGATTATCAGGAACATTTTTATATTCCCGAAGACACGGAAGAGGTGCAGACGGTCAAAGAATATTACGGCTGCATGTATCTGACCAAAGAGATCGGCGGCGGCGAAATTCTTATTGACATGACGAAGCTGACCTGTATTTTTGGTGCGCCGCTGACCGATATCAAAAAAATCTTTTTCGGGCTCCCTGCCGCATACAATCCCGCGGAAAAGCTTGAACTGATTGATATTTCATCGGCAGAAACGGAAGGGCTGTCCCTTTCGGATGGGGAGTTTTCGGATGCAGACGGCAATGCGGCAACGGATGCGGAGATCATCGCATCCTTGCAAAGGACGACATTTTTTGATTTTACGAAAGTATCTTCGGACGAGGAGCTCGATGCGCTTTTTGCCGATCGTACCTTGCTTAAATGCAACAACGACGATGCCGTCACATCGACATTCGATTCATATATCGCGCTCGGCAAGACGGAAACGCAAAAGGCGGTTTCTCTCGGACAAGATTGTATGGAAGGAATCAAGTATTCTCTTCGTCAGGATAGTACGCTGACTTCCGACGATCCGGAATCGCCGAACTATTGCGCCGATAAATTCGGATATATCCGCATTGCCGATCTTACGGATGCGCCTGTTGCGGCGGGCGATGCCCTTGCGATCAAAATGAGCGCGCTCTATAATAAATCGGCGTTCCGCATCATTGTGATCGATTCGGACGGCGAGGCATACCGAGCAGGTGCGGCGGCAGGGGAATATCCCTTTGTAAGCGAAGATGGAAAGATCGGGCAAATGCCGACCTATTACAATTGCCTTTGGCCTGAAAAGAAAGCGGGAACGCTTCTCCTCGAATATCCGGTATTTTCATTGCAAAGCGCAGGAAGCTGCGATATCGTAAACAATCGTGTGGCAGATAAAAAACTGGGTGAGATCGCGGAGATTTATCTGAGTATGGATATGGCGGAAACGAGCGGGGAAGCGAAAAATCGTAAAATTGCGATCGCCTCGGTTGCGAACGTTGAATTCGGAAGCGAAACCATCGACATACTGGCCGATCTGACAAAATATTCGGTCACGAGCGATAAAAACGAAATCGCGGATGCAAATTTTGCAGAGCCGAAAAATTCGGTGATTGCCGTGCCCATGGAAAAGAGCGCTTTTAAAAACGGAAACTGGGTTTTGGGCAGGGCGACAGTGGCCGAGCTTGCCGAAAAGGCGCCGATCTCACCGCAACGGGTGGGGGATGTCAAAATTTTAGACAATTTTGCGATACTTGACAAAGGATATTCGCAGGAAGAAAAAGATTCGATCATCGGCGATTTCTATTCGCTGTACGGGGAGAGATCCTATCTTTCGGCAGTGAGTGCAGGGGGCAAGGATGCGCTCTGTTGGACGATGGGAAATTATGTGACCGATTATCAGAATGTGAGCGGCGGTTATTGCGGGCTTACGGTAAATCCCGTTGCGAGCGCGCAAGACTGGGGAGACTGGTCGGGGGCAAAGGGCATGACGCTTTGGGTAAAGAACCCGCAGAGCCATGAGATCAGCTTTAATATTGCGTTCCAGCAGGTGATCGATTCGCAGACGGTCAGTTACCGTATGGATTATGAAAATTCAACTGTGTATGCGGCAGACACCCGCACGGGCGAGGAATTTTCTTTCCCTACGTCGACGACCATCTATTTGCCGGGTGATTTTGAAGGTTGGCTGCGCCTGGACTTTTCGGTGTTCGGCAGGTATTCGGCAACGGGACCGGACGAGATCGATTTTTCGCACGAAGTGATCGCTTTGAAGATCACAAGCTATCTCTATGATAACAGCGACATGAGCCTGATTTTCGGATACGTGGGGCTTTATTATGAAGATTTCAGCGTAAACTGGGCATTTGACGAGGGTGGCAAGGGAATTCTCGATCGGATGTCGGAGGGGGCATGAGCATGAGAAAAAAGATTGTGAGCGCGGCAGTCGCGCTGATTCTCGGAGCAGGGTTGATTCTGAGCGGCTGCGGCGGGAAACAGGAAGAATTTCAGGCAAAACCGGAAACGGGCATTGCTCCCGCTTTTTCGGAAAGTTTAGGCTATTTCAATGAGAATCCGTCCGTGATCACCCTTTCGGAGACCGAAAAATATGTCTATTACACTCGTAACGACGAAAAATTCAGCGATGAAAGCGAGTATATCGCCGTTCGGCGCGCAACTCTTTCGGGAGGTGTATGGCAGTATGAAGAGCCGATGGCTGCGCTGATTCCTTCGGATGACGGTTGGGATGGCGGACGTGTGTTTCAGGCGGATGTCGTGTGCGGCAAGTTCCTTTTTAATGGCGAGGAGTATGGATTTTTGATGGCATATGCGGGGAATTCCTTGCAAAATTCGCGGCGTGCGGCACAGATCGGCCTTGCGGTTTCCAAAAGCGCGGCGGGCCCTTTTGTTCGGGTCGGGGAACAGCCGTTTTTGAGCTGGAGCGCCGATGATTATTCGCAGTACGGACAGGAAACGACGGACGGAGTCAACGAGCCTTCCCTCGTCAGCTACGACAAAGCGAGCAAAATACTTTTGTTTTATTCAATATACAACCCGAATACCGTGAATAGCTGTCGTTTTTTGACGCTTGATCTTTCATCCGATCTGAGTGAGCTTGCGGGCAGGAAGGGAGAGAGAGGAAACGTGCTTTCCAACAAGGGAGTTGCGGATATGGAAACGAATTCCAATTGCGTGGGCGCTGATTTTGCGCTGACGGAGGACGGACAGACCTTGGTCTGCGTGCGCGACTACAATCCGATCGCGGCGACCAGTCCGGCGGTTGCACAGGCGGTACAGGTTTTGAGCGCGCCCGTGCAGATTCTGATGCAGACGATCGGCGATGCATCTCCTGCATGGACCATACTCAATGACAAAATCAGTTCACTGGACACGGCGGTGTGGGAGGAAGACGGAAAACCGGGGTACGATCGCATCTATTCGGCTTGCATTGTCTCGGACGGTTATGCCCGAATTGCGAATGCGCAGGAGTTTTCTTTGATGTTTACGTCTTCGTCGGTGGCGGCGGTGAATGCTGCGTATAAATATACGCCGATGTTGCACGATTTTGCCGTATCGGCGGAGGTGACGGCGTGAAAAAGATCGGGGTATTGCTTTGTTTGATTGTATTGATCGGGGTAAGTATGAATTTTTATGAAGCAGGGGCAGCAACTCTTCCGACGGAGGACGCGGCGGAGATCGTGCTCGCCGAGGGTGAAACATATGCGCCGCAGACGCGGCAGTGGCAGGGAATTCCCGGCGTGGAAGTCACGGACGGCGGCAGGATTTGGGCAACGTTTTTTACGGGCGGGGAAAAAGAACCGAATTCGGAAAACTATGTCGTTGTATCGTACAGTGACGACGGCGGAGAAACGTGGCGGGATCCGTTTTTTGTGATTCGGCATTCGGCGTCGGACGTGCGCACGTACGATCCGTCGCTATGGATCGACCCTCTCGGAAGGTTGTGGTGTACGTGGTGTCAGGCGCGCAACGATTATCTCGATCTTAAAACGTGGGCAGTGGTGATTGCCGAGCCGGATGCGGCGGCGGAGGAACTGGAAAAAGAGATCGCTTCCGCATCTCCGCGTATGTTGAGTGATGGGGTAAAACTCAATAAGTTTCTTGTGTTGGAAAATGGCGACTGGCTTTACTTCACGGCGGCGACGGTACCGTCTGCGATCACAGTGCATGCGTCGGTAAATAACGGTGCAGATTGGACGGTGCGCAGCACGGTGAGCGGCAACGGACTGAACGTGACCGAGCCGTGTGCCGTGCAATTGGAAAACGGCGAGATCGTGCTGATGACGCGCATTGAAAAGAATATGGGCGGCGGCATCGGGCGGTCGGTATCAAAGGATAACGGGTATACATGGAGCGAATATGCCTCTGATTTGGGCGCGCCTCTGCGCGGTCCGTCCACGCGGTTTGCGTTGTATCGTCTCGAATCGGGAAATTTATTGTTTGTGAATAACGACAGCGATACGTCCCGCACAAATCTGACGGCGTATTTATCCACAGACGGCGGGGCGACGTGGGGTTGTTCTCTGCTCTTGGATGAACGCTCGTCGGTGTCCTATCCCGATGTCACTCAGGATAAAGACGGGTTTATTTATGTCATCTATGATAAGGGCAGGTATGAAGAAAAAGAGATCCGTATAACAAAATTTACCGAACAGGATATGCAGGACGGATTTATTCATTCGGAAGGGTCTTTTGTTCGCATGGCAGTCAGCGTTTTAGGCGCGACGTCGGACATTACGGCGGTAAATACGCAATTTGAGCGAGAACAGCGCTTCACGACCGAAGCAAAATTGGTGGATATCCGAGCCTCTTTACCGAAAACGATCGAGGTGACGGCGAGCGACGGAAAGACCTATACGCTGGAAGGCAAATGGAGCGTAGAAAACTTTACCGAAGGCGAAGAGGGGATGTATCAGTTTGTGTTTTCGGCGGCGGAAGACATGCTGCGTTATAAACTGTATGACGCGCATGCGCTTTTGACTTCGACCGTGATTGTGGAAAAGAGCGGCGGATGTTCGTCGGCGCTGGGCGGCGGGAGTGTATGCCTGGGCGCTGGGCTTGCCGCGGCAAGTTTCGTGATGTTCAGAAAAAAGGGGGAAAAATTATGATCAGGAGCAAAAAAATCTTTTGGGTGTGCGTTTTGAGCTGTATCTTTGCGGCGTGCCTGCTTTTTGCGGGAATGCGCGTAAGTTTCGCGGAGACGAACACCGATTACATGGAGCGCATGCAGGATCTCGAATTTACCGAGGTCATCGACGGGGAAGAGGTGACGATCAAGTATCGTTTATATATCCCCGAAAGTTATGATCCGTCCGAAAGTTACCCGATGATCACGATGCTGCACGGGCACGGCGGACAGGGGGATGACAATACGACCAGTTTGAACGTATTCAAGCCCCTTCTCACACGCCTGACGACGCTGGAGAGGCTGGAAACAGATCCCGCGATCCTGTTGGTGCCGCAGTGCCGCGCCAATCATAAGTGGGTAAACGTGAATACGTGGACGGGGCATTATTCGACGGAAATGTTTGATATTTCCAAAGATTTGCGGGCGGTCGTCGATCTGACCGACGCGATCATGGACGAATATTCGGTGGATGAGACCAGGCAGTATGTGACGGGACATTCGATGGGCGGGCTTGCCGTCTGGGATCTGCTCGCACGGTTCCCGGGAAGATATGCGGCGGCGATCCCGATCAGCGGGGCGGGAAACGATCCGCAGATGGCAAAAAACATGAAGGACGTAAACATCTGGGCATTTCACGGGGCTTTGGATGCGACGGTGGATATTTCCGTGACGGAAGACATGGTCGATGCACTTCGCGCGCAGGACGGCAACATTTTGTATACGTCCTATGCGGATAAAGATCACTCCATCGGTACGTACGTGTATCAGAACGAGGCAGATATTTTGGACTTTCTGTTTTGTTCGCGGCAGGGGGAGGCAAACAAATACTTTGCGGAAAAGCCTACCGTGCCCGCGGTGCCCGACGATCTTCTTTCGCGGCAATCTTTCTCGTTTGTAAACAACGTATCCATAACCGATTACAACGGCATGCACTATTCAAAGACGGATGCGCTTTCCTGGACGATCCCGTCGGATACGACGCTGCGTGCAAACGGGATCCGTTTCAATTTTGCACAGCCCGTTTCCGCTTCGCAAGAACAGGCCCTTCGCATCAACGTTCACACGGTCGTTCCCGCCACGGGCAGGGAAGGACTTTGGATCGGTATCGGCACGCAGAGCGGCGTCACGGCATATCTGGACAATGCCGACACCAACACGGCAATATACCGCGCGTCGGCGGGGGGATCCAAATTGGCGGAAACGAGGAAAAACACGTCAAACGACAAAGGTTTATCCGTCTATGTCATCGACAGTACGGACATAGCGGGAAATAAAATGTTTGACGGGCAGATTATCATTCCGCTTTCTCAGCTCAGTGCGGCGTCTGCATCCGATTTGGAAGAATTATCCTTTGTCGAGATTTGGACGGATATGATGTATTCCAAAAATATTTGGAATTTCGGTGATATCGAGTTGGGCGCGACCGACGGAAAAGGCTCATTCACGTATGTTTCGACGCTTTGGTCGCCTTTCGGAGAAAATAATACCGCCGCAGGCTACGAAGCGCTCGGCACCGATGCGGCGCAGCTGGACCTGTACATGGCGCGCGGCGGCGAGTTCTATACGAGTGCGTCAAACGCCGAAGCGGCATATTTCGGCTCTTCCTTTACGGGCACGGGCGATGCGGTGTCGCTTGCGGGATACGACGGCATTCTGCTCACGGTCGACAACAGCGCGTCTTCCGCGGTATGCGGCATTGAGATCTATCTGTATGATTCTTCATTGAGCGCGGCAAACTCCGTTGCACCCGCATATGGCTGGCAGAGTAAAAACGGACTTGCGTTGTTTTTACCGGATGCGGATTGTGCGGCATATAAAAACTCGTTCTGTACACGATCGAGCTATATTCCTGCGGGATTCAAAGGACAGGTGTTTATTTCGTTCACTCTGAATTCGCAAGCGGAATGGGGATGTTTCCAGCCGCGCGAAAATGCGCCGTCACAATTCCCTGAAAGCATTTATGACAGCTATCAGATTTATCTGAATAATCCTTCGCACAGCGGTATTGTCGTTGGAGGAATAGAACTTATCGCGGATGCACAGTCCTTTAAGGCCGAAGCGTTTGAATATACATCGTCGGTTTCTTTGTCGGCAAATGACGGAGAAACGATCATGGTACAGGGTGTAAAAAATGTTGAAACATTGTTTGAGCTTTGGACAAATAACGAAACGACGACGCAGTTCTCCGAGTGCAACACAGCAAACGAAGATATAAAAGGCGGCGCGGCGCTCGCGTTCCGTATTCAAAATCTCAACAACGTTCCTTTTATTTTAAGTATTTCAGCATGGAATACGCGCAGTGATCTTGTGCGATTGGGTGGAAAGATTCCTTCGGCGCAGGTGAGTCTGATCACTTCAGACGGGGATACTGTTCCGCTCACAATGCAGTACGGATATATCGAAATTCCCGCCCATGCAGACGGTACGATTGTGATTTCGTACACGGGCGGGTTGGATATTACAAGAGCCAGCGGGATGAAAACTGATTATGAGTTAGGGTACCCGGTGAAGGGCGTATATAGACTCTTGTTCAACGCAATAGCCGAAAGTGAAGAAGTTGCGTATATGTTGGGCGATATTGCTGTTGTCAACGGAGACGGGACTTACGAACTTGTTCAGATCGGCGAGAAGAAGTTGGTTCAAGCGGCGCTGGAAAGCGATACGTATAAAAAGGATCGCAATAATATCGTGTACAGCGGTACACCGAAAAAATTTGCATTAACGGCATCATCGCACGATAATGCGGATGTGAAAGTATCGTCTGCGGAGGTCCTGTATGGCGGCGTTGCGGCGTTTACCGTCAGCGGTTTGCAAGAAAACGATTTTGTTCTTGCCGCTTACCTAAACGGTGAGGATGTAACAAAGCTTTTGGTACAATCGGACGGTGTTTATACGCTTTCGGTCACAGTAAAAGAAGATATGGAATTCAGTGTTGTGCTTGATTCCGATCCGAAGTATTACAGTGTGACGGCAACGGCAGGAGAAAACGGAAATATTTCGCCTGCTCCTTCCGAATCTGTGATCGAAGGAGAGAGCGTCACGTTTACTGTAACTCCTGATAGCGGCTATGAGCTTGTATCCTTCAAAG
The DNA here is from genome assembly GCA_944328495.1 of uncultured Clostridia bacterium. Taxonomy (GTDB): domain Bacteria; phylum Bacillota; class Clostridia; order Christensenellales; family Borkfalkiaceae; genus Borkfalkia. The sequence goes on along the minus strand of CALVHR010000033.1, from coordinate 4,375 downwards.
TCAACGGTACTGAAAAGGTCGGTGACGTGGAAAACGGCACGATTGCGATTTTGATCGAGGGTGATACGGTGGTGGAAGCTGTTTTTGGCGCTAAGACATATACGATCGATTATGTTTTGGACGGAGGCAAAAACAGTGGGGGGAATCCCGCGGAATACACTGTGGAAAGCGATACGATCGTACTTTCGCCTGCGGAAAAGGAACATTACACGTTTGCGGGCTGGTATAGCGGCGAAGAAAAGATCGAGAGCATCGAAGCGGGCTCGGCGGGCGATATTACTCTGACGGCGCGCTGGGAACTCATGCGGTACGAAATCGTGTATGAGCTGAATACCAATCAGGGTACGATACAACCTGCACCGACCGACGCGGAGTATGGCTCGGAGGTGACATTTACCGTTTCGGCGAAGGAAGGATATAAGGTATCTGCGGTCACGGTAAACGGAACAGCGGTACAGCTTGCGGAAGGAAAGATGACGATGACCGTAACAGGAGATATGGCGGTTGCGGTCGCTTTTGAGAAGGACGAATCATCCAACGGAGACGGTTCGCAGGATCCTTCGGATGAAGATACCCAGACCCCGCCGTCAGAAAAAGGCGGGTGCGGGAGCAGTATTTATGTCGGCACCTTCGGAATTGCGACAGGCTTGTTTGTTGTCGGCGCGTTGTTGTTGCGTAAAAAGAGAAATCAGGAAAAGTGAGGCAAAAGATGCGAGATCATGAAGTTTTTCCGACGATGATCACGCCGTACAATGCCGACGGCACCGTAGATTACGGTGCCGTCGAAGCATTGACGGAGTGGTACGCCGAGCAGGGATGTACGGGAATATTTGCGGTCTGTCAATCCAGTGAGAGCGCGTATCTCACGCTGAATGAGCGCACGCGGATTGCACGGCGTGTCGCGGAAACGGCAAGCGGGTTGCGAAAAAAAGGCAAAAAATTGACGATTGTGGCTTCCGGACATGTTTCGGATTCGGATAAGGAACAAAGAGAGGAACTTTGCGCGATGGCGCAGACAGGTATCGATGCGCTGATCCTTGTTTCCAACCGTATCGATGCGGAGAATACGTCCGAAGAGAACTGGATCGAAGGGCTTTATCGCACGTTGGAATGGTTGCCGTCGGGATTGGATTTAGGTGTTTACGAATGCCCGAAGCCTTACAAACGTTTAATGACAGAAAAAATGTTACAGGCTTGTCTTGCGACGGGGCGATTTCGTTTTATGAAGGGCACTTGCTGCGACGCCGAACTGATACGAAAAAGGCTGAAACTTTTGCGCGGCAGTGAGTTTGCCCTGTACAACGCAAATGCGCAGACGTTGTTGCAGACCTTGCATGACGGTGCGGCGGGATATTGCGGCGTTATGGCAAATTTTCACCCCGATCTCTATGCTTGGATGTGTGAGCATTTTGAAGACAAAGAGGAAGAGGCAAAACTGTTGCAATCGTTTTTTACGGTTTCGGCGTTTACCGAATCGCTTTGCTATCCCGTGACGGCGAAATATCATCTCAGCGAGCTGAAGGGGATACGGATGCGTTGGGATTCGCGGAGCGCGGATGCGTCTTTGTTGAGTGAATATCAAAAAAATTGTATAAAAGACATGGAGCGGTTTGCCGCATATTTTCGAGAAAGGTTAAAACAGGCATGATCAACAATCAAAATTTTTCCATGGAGAGTGCGAAAAGGGTCGGGGCGGGTCCTTGCACGATATGGCAGGCAAGAGAGGGCGCTTCTTATGCTCATCATCCTTATCTGTGTTTTTATAAGGGCAAGTACATAGCGATGTTTTCGCTCGGTATAAAGAACGAGGACGATCTCGGACAACGTGCGGTCATTTCGGTCAGCGAGGATTTCGAACATTGGAGCGAACCGATAGCGCTTTGCGTAACGCAAAATAAAGACAGTGTCGATACGGCATGCGGTTTTTTTGTTCAGGATGACGTATTGTATGCGTTTGTCGGAAGTTATTTTTATGACGAAACACACGTTGAAAACGGAGTCCGTATATTTAAAGATGCGGGACATTGCGGAACGGCGCTGTATATGTTGGAGAGTCTCGACGGTATTCATTTTTCGTTGCCGCGGCGTACCAACTTGAATATGATCCCGAATATGTCTCCCAAAAAATTGCGGGACGGACGGGTAATGCTGTGCGGAAATTTTTCAATGCCGTATACGAACAATGTAGCCGATGTCCGTGGATGGACGGTGGGCGGACTGGATGCTTTGGCGTCGGTTGATGATTCCGAGTCTTTTTACGCAGTGTCTGAGAGACTGGGGCTGGACAGTGTCGTGTGTGAATGCGATATCTTTGAACGGGCAGACGGAATTACAGCATTGTTCCGAAGCCAGAAAAAAGATAAATTCGGTTGGCTGTATGCGAGCGAGAGCGCGGACGGGGTAAATTGGACTTTGCCCCGAAAAACAAATTTTTCCAACGACACTTCCAAATTTTCGGCGGGCAATCTTACCGATGGGAGAATATATTGGGTAGGCAATCCTGTCGTGGGAGGCGGGCGAAATCCGCTTGTGTTGTCATTGTCTGAAAATGGCGAAGATTTTACCGATCATTTCATTTTGACTGAAGGGGCGCGGTCATTAAAGTACAAGGGCTTTGCGAAAGGAGGTACATATGCTTATCCTTATGCCTTTGAACGGGAAGGAAACTTGTTTATAGTGTACTCTGTCAACAAAGAAGATATTGAATGTATTCGGATAGACCTGCATTGATTCAATAAGGAGCAAATATGATCAAGGAAGTAATGCGAGCGGAGAAAGAAGGGATCGAAAGGATGCTGGAAACGCCCGAAACGGAATATGAAGAGGTATTGCAGGTATTTGAAAACTGCAAGGGCAGGCTCGTGTTCATGGGCGTAGGCAAGAGCGGGCACATCGGGAAAAAGCTTGCAGCGACGTTTGCGTCGCTGGGGATACCGTCCATGTTTGTGCATTCGACAGAAGCGATGCACGGGGATCTTGGAATGATCGGGAAAGAGGATGTGGCGGTGCTGATCTCGAACAGCGGAAACACGGACGAAGTGGTGCAGGACGTGGCGCCGCTCAAACGGAACGGTGTCGTAACGGTAGCATTTACGGCGGGAAGAGAAAGCAGGCTTGCGCAGGCATGCGATCATGCGTTATTCTATCCGAAGCTGAAAGAGGCAGACGCATTGGGGCTCGCGCCGACGGTTTCATCGACGCTGACGCTGGTGCTGGGGGATGCGATCGCATGTGAATTGTCGGCGCGGAAAGGATTTACGCGCGAGAATTTTTACGCATATCATCCGAACGGCGCACTGGGCGCGGCACTGAAAAAGGAACAGGAGAGCAAGGGATAGAATGGCAAAGATCACGGTGATAGGTTCGTTTGTGATGGACATGGTGGCGCGGCTGGAAGAATTTCCGAAAGCAGGGCAGACGGTACTGGGTAAGAGTTTAGGGGTATACCCCGGAGGGAAGGGAGCGAACCAGGCGGTGGCGGCGCGGCGTCTCGGCGGGGATGTGGAGATGATCGGGTGCGTCGGGAAGGACGGAAACGGAAAGACGTTTTTAGACTTACTGCGCAATGAAGGGATCGAAACATCGCATATCAAAGAGAGTGAAGAAGTGCCGACGGCGATCGCGCAGATCCAGATCGATCAAGCGGGAGAAAACAAAATCGTGGTGATCCCCTCGGCGAACCATGCATTTACCAAAGAAGATTTGTATGCGGTAAGAGAAGTATTATCGAAAACAAAGCTTGTGGTGATGCAGTTAGAACTGGAATATGAAGTGTCGTTGGAAATACTGCGAGTATGCAAGGAGTTGAAAGTACCGGTGATCTTGAACCCTGCGCCTGCGGTGAAACTTCCGAAGGAGATCTTGGGGTTGGCGACATATGTAACGCCGAACGAGACGGAATTGGAGATTCTGACGGGGCAAAAGACGCAAACGGAAGAGCAGCTGTATTCGGCGGCAGAAGCGTTGTTGGATATGGGGGTTAAGACGGTGGTGGCGACGCTAGGCAAGCGCGGAGCGATGATCGCGACGGCAGAAAGAAAGCAAATCATAGAAGGGTATCGTGTAAAGGCCGTAGACACGGTAGCGGCAGGAGACAGCTTTAACGGCGCGCTGGCAAAGGGCATCGCGGACGGGGAAGATCTTGCGGAGGCGATTCGGTATGCGAACGCGGTGGGGGCGCTCACCGTGACAAAGCAGGGAGCGATCCCGTCTTTGCCGACGGCAAGCGAGGTGCAATCTTTTTTAATTGATCAAGCAAGCAAAATATGATTGATTTCGCAAACAAAAAAAGACGGAAAATGATATGCACCCCAAAAGTTGGACAGACTTTTGGAGGTGCATATTTTTATGGCAAAAAAAGGAAATAAGCAGAAAA
>CALVHR010000032.1 GCA_944328495.1 uncultured Clostridia bacterium | reverse complement strand
GCCATAGCAATTCTTATGACCGTTATGCTGGGTGTGATGATTTTTTCATCGGCATCGCTCGCTTTGAAAAGGTACATTGATGGCGGTGGATATTATGTAAATCGATTGGAATCTTTTGATATTAATGGGATAGACGGAAAGAAGGTAAAAACAGTAGAATTGTTGGCGCCCGATAATCCCTCGGTCGTATGGTAAAAGATGAAAAAGCTGATTCTCTTTAAATGCTTGGCAGTGGCGTTATTGGTCAGTTGGATAGTGCTCATGTTTGTGTTGTCCTGGTTTACCGAAATACCGCTCTGGCTGATCATTGTGATCGGCGTGCTGTACTATGTTCCTCTTCAGCTCTTGCTGGCCCATTTGTATCGCTGTCCGTCTTGCAAATGTAAAATAAGTTTTTTGGATCATTGGATTCCGTACGAACATTGCCCGTACTGCGGGAAAAAATTCAAAAACGGGATGTAAGCGCTGCGCTGTACAGCGAAATAGATGTTTAAAAGCCCGCACGCCTTCTTTTAAGGGGTGCGGGCTGTTTTTTACAATGTAGGGCGTCAGGTTTACGAGGATTTTGGGAACAATGCTGCTTCGCTTCTTATGGGCGTTGCTTTTTTTTCGGAAAAATCTTGAAATTCATAGCATAGTATGATATACTGAAAGCGAAAAATCGGGCAGGCGATGCCTGCCGAAAGGAGAGAAAGATGAAAAAGAAGGCGTTTGTTGCCGTTGCGGCGGCGCTGTTGCTGGGAGCGGCAATCTGTTTTTCGGGTTGCGGAGCGAAGGCGGGGGACTTGTACGACGCGAAAGAAAAGGAGCCCGTCGTTGCGGTGCGGGAGCTGACCGACATCCCCGCGGGGTATGAACTGCAATTTGTCAACCGCTGGGGGACGGCGGCGCTTCAATCGACGCAGAACGGCGAAACATGGCTGTATTATAATATGGAGACGGGCAAGTCGTCGGTAATTGAAGGAACGTCGTATACGGTATCGGGAGACATGCGCTACACGAGCAGCGGGCCGAACGAGGCGGGGCTGTACGAATATAAGGTATATTGCGGGGGAGAGCTGTATTCGAGCGGAACGAGCAGGCAGGCGCTCGCAGTGACGAACGGAGTTCTGTACACGGACAGCGAGAGCTTTTATTGTGCGCCGGACGGCACACCCGTCACGGGGGAAAACGCGACGGATGTTCCTCTGACGGCAAATTATCTTCGCAGCGGAGATACATATTACTCCATGGCGGGAGATATGATCTACTCGTTCAAGGAAAGCGGAAAGTTTTGCGGCGCCGCGTCGGTATGGAAAGTCATTCCCGATTGGGACGGATCGGCGCGCACATTTTGGGCCGTAGACGGCAAACTGTTCGTGCAGTATTCGGCGGCAGTTCCGGACGACAGCCAAAAATATACGTATTATGACGGTACGGAAAAGATGAAGCTGGTGACCCGTTCGTACGATCTCGGCTCTTGCAAGATCGAAAGCCATGACGATTTCGGATTTGTGGTGGAAAACGTCTTGCAGACGGAAGACGATTACGTATTGGTGAGCGGATCGCGCGTTACCGAAGACAAATTGCTGACGCAGCAGGACGATATGTTGCAGACGTTCGGCAAAGACGGCAAAGTGTACGTCGATTTGCAGAGCCTTATGCCCGGTGTAGAAGGAGTGGCGTTCGAAGACGGATACGCGTTTTTGGCGGCGGGAGACTTGGTGCAGATCTATAAAGGTTCGTCCCTGCGCGGCACGATCCGCACCTCTTCGGGAATGGTGTATACGGGCAACGGTACGGTATCGTTTGGAAATCAGCAATATACGCTGACAGGGGAACTGCAACGCACGCTTGCGACGGATGCGACAGTGGTCTGGACGAACGGCAACGGCACGACCTATTATACGCAGGTTTCGGAAGCGGGCGAAGTTAAGCTGTGGTCGGTGGATGAAGACGGCGTTTTGCAGGAAAAGGGTAGCGATCCGCGCGAAATCGACGCCGGTCTTTGGCTGGTCAAAAACGCGGAGGGGAACTATTCGCTGATCGATGTCCGCACCGATACGGCCGTCTTTGAAAACGTCGCGCTCACGGCGCCGTCCGTTGCGGTCTTTTCCGCGGAAAACGAAGAGAGAGAAAAAACATATACCGTGTTACAGGGCGAGGACAGATACTGGCTCGTCACCGAAACCAAAGCCTGAAATACTAGGAATGTACATAACTGCGCGCCTGTTTACAGGCGCGCAAAACCTTTTTAGGATTAGCGAAAAAAGAAAAATTTGCACAGAAAAGTGCAAAATCAGGCAAGGAGCGCAAAAAAAAGGGGACAATGCGCAGAAAAGTGATAAAAACGTGAAAAAATTTTTTAAAAAGCTTGCACGAAGGTGCAGGCATGTGTTATAATTCAGGCAATATATGTATAATTTCAATTTTTAAGAGGGGCAGCGTTTTTCGGGCATAAAAAGCGATCGTGCGCGGGAGCGTAACGTTTCAATAGAAAAATCCAAGGAGGATCATGAAAATGATGAAAAAGATGGTGGCTTTGATCGGTGCCGCGCTGATGACCGTATCAGCGGCGGCGTTTGTCGCGTGCGAAAGCGATCGCGGCGGCGACAATCCGATCTGGACATCTGCGGTGACGGCGGAGGCGCCGGCGACAGGGGCGTTGACGGCTCTGGAGGGGTACTCGAGAAGCGGAAGTTCGAGCGGCGGCTGGTACAGTTTTTCGCGCTATAATGCCGAAGCGGGCACGACGGAGTATGCGATCTACAATATCGTATCCGATCAGATGTTCACTTCCGAAACGGGCTTTTCGATGCAGTCGGGGCTGTATGTTACTATGGTAACGACGACGCCCGAAGACCCTGCGGCGGAGCCTGTGACGACCTATACGTTTTACGATATGAACGGTGAGGTCGTGAAGGCGAACTCGGACGAGCTGAACATATCGTACGGCGGGGCCACGTTCCGTGACGGGCGGTATTTTGCGAAGCTTCCCGACGGTTCGTACGAAGTGATGAACACGTCTCTGGGCAAAAACTACATGGGCGGCGACAATGTTTATGCGGTCGGCGCGTATTATTTGGAACTGACCGCCGATTCTACGTCGGGACTGCTGATCGACGTATACGACATGTCCCGTGCATATGTCAGGACGGTAGACGTATCGCGCGATATGGGGCTGCCGATCATGGACGATCTGGATTTGTCGGTTTGGGACGTGGGCGGAAAGCTGTTCATACAGGCACAGGCACAGGTCCCCTATGACACCGATTACGACCTTGCGTTCGGAGACATAGCGATCCGCCTCTATACGATGGAATTCGATCCTTCTTCGGAGAAGGTGAAAGAGGTGAAGAACTTCAACTTCATGGTCATGGATGAAGTGGGTCTTGCGCCCGGGGCGAACGCAGTGATTCTGGAAGGGATCGAGATCGTGGACAAAAAGCCTGCGTCGGAGGGCATACAGATGTTCGGGCAGGACGGCAAGCGGTACACCGATGTACAGGAACTCTTGCTGAACGCGAACGACATCCGTTACAGCGGAAATTATGTTGTGCTTTCCAGCGACAGGGAGATGCAGATCTATGACAGCGGCGAGCTGGCATATTCGTATGACAAAACCATTTACGGGTCGATGCAGTTCTGCGACGGCTTTCTGTATGCGAACGGCGCGGTTTACACGCTGACGGGGCAGCGTATGTTCGAGGTAGAACAGTCGACGTACAGCCACGTGGCGGACGGCCTGATCTGGTTCTACGGAATGGGAAAGATGTGCGGGTACGATCTGAATTCGGGCGAGGTGGCGCAGGAGCAAACGATATCGTATTCGTCGGGCAATTATTATCTTTCGGCAAATGCGGACGGAACGACGTATTCGCTGTATATGTACGGCAGCGGGACGGCGTTGCGTACCGATCTGACGTCGTCGACGTTCAGTGTAAGCTCCTATACGGACGACTATACCGAAGCGAAGTACGACCTGATCAGTGTCGGCACGAGCTATTACCGTGTCAAGACGGATGAGCATGTGTGGTAAGGAGGAAAAGAGGATGAAAAAAATCGTATCTGCAATTTGCGGGTCGCTTTTGGCGGCGGCGCTTCTGCTGAGCATGGTTGCGTGCGGCGGAAAGGGCGGCGGGAACGACCTGATCGATTCCGAAGCGAATACGGCGGTCGCCTATTCGAAACAAGACCTCACCGATCTTGCGGGTTGGACGATGAACGGGACGCTCGACGATCTCGGGTACTGCGTGCTGCGCAAGACGGATTCGGCGACGAGGGAGACTTCATATATGCTGTACAACGTTGTCACGGCGGAAAAGCAGACGTCGTCGGAGGCGTTCATCCGAATCTCGTCGGGTCTGTACTATACCGAAGCCATGAATCAGGATCAGACGGCATATACCTTTACATATTACGGGAAGGGCGGTTCCGCCAAGACGTACACGGTGAGCACGAACACGCAAGACACTGCGGCGACGCAGACAGAACTGATGAATGCGCGCGAGGGAATGTTTGCGGACGACACGTACCTGTATGTCACGGTGAAAGGCGAGATCGCGACGGGTACAAATAATTTGACCCCGGTTCTCACATATGCGGATAAGGAAAATGCATACCGCGTCGGAGCCTATTACCTGGTGATCGGCGGGCTGAGCAGCATTTCGATGGTGCAGATCTTTGACGAAAACGGCGCGTATGTCAAGAGCTACAACGTATATCAGGCGCTGGATGTGCCCGCAGACGCGACGTTTGCGGCCTGGTATGTCGGGGAGAAGGCGTTTATCCAGGCGGCTTACGGCGCCACGGGCGATTCCTCCTATGATTATATCAACGACGGGCTGAAGTATAAAATGGTGACATATTCATACGATCCCGCGGAGGATAAGTTTGAAAAGGTCGATTGTCCGTTCGTGGTAGAGTATATGGTGGGCGTTTCGCCTTATTCGGACGAGTATGCTGCCGTTACGGGCTGGGAGATCGGCAAAGACAAGAGCCTGCTTGCCGCAAAAGTCGTGCAGACGCTGGGCGCGGACGGCAAATACTGGACGGATCTGCAGGAGCTTTTGCCGGGCGCTTCCAATTACCTGATCGAAGAGAGCAGCTATATCCTGATCAACAGCGAAAAAGCGGTCGTGTATGAAGCAAACAAAGAAGTCGGCTCGTTTGCAAACGATGACCTGCTCGAAAGTTATTCGAAGGGCGTTTTCAAAAAGGGCGGCGCATATTACAACCTCGCGGGCGAAACGCTTCTGCGCCCGACGGCGGATCAGATGAGCGATATCACCTTGAACGGCAAGATCTATTATCAGACGCGCAACGAAGAGACGAACGAGCTTACTCTGCATATTTTCGATGCGGCGACAAAGGCGGAAACGACCGAAAAGATCGCAACGATATCGGACAATTCGGTTGCGTACTATCTGACGGTTGCGGGAGAAGAAGAAAAGACCTATTCGATGAAGCTTCTCGGCACGGATCTGACGGTGTTCGAAGGCAAGGCGCTGGCGAGCACGAACATAGGCGTGTCGGTATACAAAGACGGCAACACGCAGTATGGGCTTGTGGGCGTGACGCTGAAGGGCGAAACGGAAAATACGACGGAGTATTATCTCGTAAAGGCGGAAAATCTTCCCAACACGCTCGGATAACGTCGAAGGAAAATAAGAAAGGCGGCAGTCCCCTCCGCGCGCGGGGGGGACTGCCTGTTTTTTCGCGCGGTGCGCGCACATTTTGCGCGGCAGGGGGCAAAGGAGCGGAAAAAGAAAATTTTTTTAAAAAAAGTCGCAAAACCGCGATCAAAACCGCTTGACAGTATTTTGCATATAAGATAAAATTTATTGAGTAAACAACGGAAGGCGTCTATGGTACGCCGATCCCTCAACATAAAATCAAGGAGAACAACATCATGAAGACCTACATGGCAAACGCCCAAACGGTAGAGAGAAAGTGGTATGTTGTCGACGCCGCGGGCGTACCGATGGGGCGGCTCGCCTCGAAAGTGGCGGCGATTTTGCGCGGCAAAAACAAACCCACGTTCACGCCGAACGTTGACACGGGCGATTTTGTGATCGTCATTAACAGCGACAAAGTGCTCCTGACGGGCAAGAAGCTGGATGACAAATTTTACAGATACCACACCGGCTATATCGGCGGGCTGAAAGAGATATCCTATCGCAAGATGCTTGCCGAAAAGAGCGACGTAGCGATCTACGAAGCGGTGCGCGGGATGCTCCCGAAGAACTCACTGGGCAGAAAGATGATCAAGAAGCTCAGGATCTACAAGGGTGCGGAGCACAACCACGAAGCGCAGAAGCCCGAAGCTCTGAAATTATTTTAGTGAGGTGTAAGTATGGCAAAAGCGAATCTGAAAAAGAAATTGCAGTTCTGGGGAACGGGCAGAAGAAAGAAAGCGATCGCGCGGGTACGCCTCATTCCGTCGGGAACGGGCAGCATCGTCATCAACGACCGTGCGTTGGAAGATTATTTCCCGCAGGGTACTCTTCAATACATTGTCAAGCAGCCGGTAGTGCTGACGCAGACGGAAACGGCGTATGACATCGTCGTGAACGTATGCGGCGGCGGATATACGGGCCAGGCGGGCGCGATCCGTCACGGCATAGCGCGTGCGCTGATCCAGGCGCAGCCCGAACTTCGTCCGGCGCTGAAAAAGGAAGGGTTCTTGACGCGTGACCCGAGAAGCAAAGAAAGAAAGAAGTACGGCTTGAAGAAAGCACGTCGTGCGCCGCAGTTCTCGAAGAGATAATCGGCGGCACGCTTTCTCAATCCCCGGCGCGAAGCGAGCGCGGGGGAGAATATACGGCAAACACGGCGCCGCGCGAATTTCGCGCGGCGCAAATCATCTGGAAAGGAAAAACGGGCCTGTCCGAAGTCCGCAGGGGCTGAAAATTGCCCGAAAGCCGGTTCAACGGCGGTTGTTTTTATCGATGCGGCGCGAGATCGCGTCGTGTTTTTCGAGGAAACTTTCGGCGCGCGCCAAACGCGGGTCGGGCGCCGTATGTGCGGATTTTTCTGCGGTGTTTGCGCGCGGTTTTTCCTCCGATGCCTGCGCGGTTTGCGGTTCGCTGCGCGTATTTTCATCGTTTTGCCCCGCTAAGGCGGACAGCAAGCTGAAAATTCCGAATTTTTCCATCTATTTTTCCTCCGATACAGAAAATTTCATGAAATTTTTATACTTTTTAATTGCTTAAAAGCGGGAATTGATATATAATAGAAAAGTATATCGGCGATCATGCCGAATTGGGGAAGAGGGGCACGGAAGGGTGCTCCCGGCAACAAATTTACAGACCGAAAGGAGTCTTTTTTATGTTCAGAAAGGGCAAGAAGATCGTATTGCTGCTTTTGGCGCTCGCGCTTGCGCTCGGCGTATTCGCGGCGTGCGGCGGCACATACAAAGCCACGCCGCTGGATGGATACGAATCCTCGCAGAATGCGGCGCAGTCCAACGGAGGCGCCGTCGTCAAGAAAGACGGCTGGTATTACTTCATCAACGGTTCGGAAGATTATTCGGCGACGAATACCTTCGGCACGCCTGTAAAGGGTGCGTTGATGCGCATTTCCGAAGAAGATCTTGCGGCGGGCAATTACACCGAAGCGGATATTGTTGTCCCGCACATCATCACCCCGCAGGACTATACGGGCGGCATTTTCATCTACGGTGACTATGTATATTATGCGACGCCGAACACCGTCAAGAACATGGACGGCGAAGTGGAGAGCTCTTATCTCGATTTCAAGCGCACGAAGCTGGACGGCACCGAAACGATGACGGGCTACTATGTACAGCTGAGCGACAACGCATCCGCGTACAGATACGTGGAGGAAAACGGGGTCGTATATCTTCTGTATGTGGATTCGTCGAACACGGAGATCCACTCTTATAATACGCAGACGGGCACGAATACGGTGCTTGTAAAAGGATATTCCGCATACCAGTTCGACGCGGAAGACAAGACCAATCCCACGGTATATTATACGATGGCGGTAACCAAAAAATATACCTATCCGAGCACGTCCAGCGAAAGTTACAACCAGCTGTACAAAGTGAACGCGTCGGCGACGGAGAGCCCGTACACGCTCGATCTTTCGGACGGATACACGGACAAGTCCCTTTCCGAAGGCGACGAAGGCTACGAGATGGAGTATATCAATCTCGGCACGATCGTTTTGGACGGCGTGGGGAGCACGGCGGTCAAAACGCCTTTCAACATTGATTGGAAGGAAGAGAAAAACAATTCCAACAGCACGGGCGGCTATACCTATTCGTTCGTGAAATATGCGTCGGGCAAGCTGTATCTGACGATCACAAATCTCGGAGTGCCGGGCAGCGGCACGGCGTCGGTGTATTGCCTGGGCGATCTTTCCGAAAACTGGAATTCGATCACGGCGAACCCCGGTACGGGCTCGACGGCGGGCGATGCGATCGTACCCGTTGCGGTATCGACGACCAACGCGACCTCCTCCGCGCTTTTCTACGAAGCGGAAGGCACGCTCTACTACATTTATCTGGATTCGAGCAATTCCATCGTGCGCGTGCAGGTATCCAAATCTGCGGACGATTCGGACTATATCGCGGGAAGCGTGACGCTTGCGCGCAACCAGGAAGGGGCGACGTTCCTGTTCCTGGACGGCGAATATCTGTATTATTCGATGAGCGGCACCAACGGGAACGCGCTGTACCGCATCAAGTATGACGGAGCGGAAGGCGATTACAATATTTTCACGGGCGCTGCGCAATCGGACGAAGATTACAAAGCGACAAAGTATTTGCAGCTCGACTATAACAGTTCCTGGTTTGCTCCCGAAACGGTCGGCGGATATCTGTTCTTCAACAACGCGGAGAGCTATTCGGACAATTACATGTATGTCATGAAAAATCCGGAAGACAACAACGCGCTCAAAGAACTGAGCGACAAATATACGGACGTGCAGGATGCGTTCACGGAAGTTGCGACAAACTTCTCCGAGGCGTCCAACGCGATGAAATATTATTTCTACACGGGCACGACGGAGATCATCAAGGACGAAGCGGGCGAATACTTCGCGCAGTACGACGAAGAAGATTTCCAAGTGATCGCGGCGTTTGAAAGCGCGGGCAGTGCGGTCGGTTTCAATTTTGAAAATCTCAAAGATTACAACAAGCAGAGCGCGTTCTACAACGTCGTGGGCAAAGTGACGGACGACGACGCGGAGACGATCGCAGACTCGCTGAAGACCGATCTTTTGGCGAGTGCGGAAGAAGAGACGACGGACAGTGCGGCATGGACGTGGCAGTGGTACGCGATCTTCGTGCCGGTGGGCGTAGTGGTCATCGCGGGCGCGGTGGTTGCGATCGTGTTGGTGAAAAAGCGTTCCGGCAGGCGTTGAAATAGGTAAAAAGAACAAAAAAGGCGGAATTTCCTCCGCCTTTTTTCAATTATTTGAAAAAAAAGCCGTTTTCGCGGCAAAAAGGCGAAAAAAAACAAAAAACTGCGCAAAAAATCCTTTACAAACCGCGCATGAACGAGTATAATACATCGCAGAAAAAGGCAGGAAAAGGGAAAAAAAGGAAGATTTATTTTTTTCTGACTGCACATAGTAAATTGCGGCGTAATACCATATAGTAACGGAGAAAAGATTCGGGAGAAAAAGAATGGCGAAGTATAAGAAATGCCCCAGATGCGAACTGAATTACATTGAGGAGGACAAAGACTACTGCGACGTCTGTCTTGCGGAAATGCAGGGCGGGAAATTGAAGTTTGCCGACCTGGACGACGATGAAGAGATGGAAAAGACGGAGCTGTGTCCTGTCTGCGGGGAAAACTACATGCGTCCCGGGGAGAAGATGTGCGACGAGTGCAAAAAGAACGCCGAATACGAAGAAGAGGACGACATCGATCCGGAGAAGGACGAAGAGTGGCGCAATTATCTGGACGAAGATACGGACGATCTGGTCTTGGAAGACGACGGGATCGATATCGGCGAAGACTTCACGGATGATTTTGAGGACGATGAGTTCGGCGACAGCTATGTAGACGAAAGCGAAAGTGCGGAATCGGAGACGGAGGACGTGGAGTACGATGCGGATGATTTCGCATCGTTCGACGACGAAGACGATGACGACGAAGAGGACGAGGACGATGATTTTTAATCGCTGAGCACGGCAGTGCAAGGCGGAAAAGGGGCGGGCGCGCCTCCGCGATGCGGAAGGCGCGCCCGCCCCTTTGCTGTTCAATAAAGTTTAATTTTGCGCGGCGGCGTTTTGTGAAAGAGCTTTTGCGGAGCGTTCACGGACGCGCACGCTTCCGCACAGGATCTCCGAATAGGAATAGGCGGTTTTGCCGCGGTAATTTTTGTCGTCGGGCAAAACGGTGAACAGGGCGGGGTAGACGCCCGAAAGTTTGCCCGTATAGTCGGAATATTTGTTGCGGCCCAAGTTGACGTGCACGCACACGTCTTTTTTATAAAAGCGTTCGATCTCGGCCTTGATCGTGCGCAGGTTTCCTCCGGGTTTGATCATGAGCAACCTCCTTATTTTGCGGCACAAAGCCGCGGGGCGCGGCAGTGCGCCTTGTGTGTTCGATACTATTATTTCCAAAAACGGCGGAATTATGCAAATTCGCCGCAATTCACCGTAAAACCTTTTTGTTCGTGCGAATATTCCCCCGTTCGCGCTCATACAATGGAAGTGTGAAAAAACGGAGGTAATATGCAATGAGCGTAAATCCCGCATACGAGAAATATGAATATACCGCCGACGGTGCGAAAATCTGTTCGCAGTCCATCGTCGAATGCCGTCTGGCGGACTGGTCGGAGAACAAGATCCTCGCGGTGTCGCCGAGCGTCGTTTTCAGCGGCGCGGAGGTAGTTTCGGGGGAAGTACGGTACGGCGGCAAGCTGTATTTTTCCGTTGTGGGCGCGGCGCCCGACGGGACGGTCATCGCGGCGGAGCGGGGCGCGGAATTTTCGCACAGAGCGGAATGCGCGACGGCGGCGCCGTCGCAGAGCGCGGACGTCGCTTTGCGCGTGGAAAAATGTGAAACGCGGCGGGAAGGCAGGGCGGTGATCCTGTCTGCCATCGTGACGGCGGATATTTCTTTGTCGGTGCCGTCCGAAATCGATTATCTCACGGGCGGAGAAGGGGTGATTTGCGATCTTGTTCCCGTGCGGGTGCGCAGCGCTGTGGCCTGCCGCGGCACGGTAGAGCTGGAAGAGGAATTCGACACCGATTATGTGAGCGATGTGCTTTTGCACAGCGAGCAGGTATGCCTGACGCGCGTGGTGGCGACGGCGGGAAGCCTGGACGTTTCGGGGGAGATCAATCTCAGCGTGCTGGCGGGAAAAGAAGGGGACAACGATTGCGTTTCGTACGAGCGGCTGATCCCGTTCCGCGCCGAGATCCCCTGTGATGAAGCGGTGACGGGTATGCCCTGCGATGCGCGCGTGAACATCTCTTCCGTCAACCTTTCGTGCGCCTGCGACGAAGACAAAAACCGCTGCCGCATCTTTGCGCGCATCGAAGCGGATGTGCGCGGCAGGGTATATCGCAGCGAAGAAATACGCATGGCGGGGGATGCGTTCTGTCCCGAATGTGCGTGCAAGCCGGAGTGCAAAACGCTTGTGTTCGAAGAACCTGTATGCGCATTTACGGCTTCCGAGCGCGTTTCGGGCACGGCGGCGATGAACGGCGAGATCGATTATGCCTGCCGTTTGCAGGCGGCGGCGCTGTGCGGAGCGGAAATTGCGGCGACCGTCACGGACGGCGAGATCGTCGCCGAGGGAGTGCTCAACGCCTCGATCTTTTATAAAGATGCGGAAGGTTCGCCCTGTTGCGTACCGATCAGTTTGCCGTTTTCCTTCCCCGTGCGAAGCGACCGCGCGCGTGCGGGTATGCGCGCCGAGATCGCGGCGCTTGCCTGCGGCGTGTCGGCGCGGCAGAAAAAGGAAGGCGAACTGGAAGCGGAGGGTGCGCTCAAACTGTACGTGACCCTGCGCGGAGCGGAGAGCTGCACATATGTCGCGCAGCTTGAAACGGGCGATCCGATACCCGAGAGCGGGTGCTCGATCGCCGTGCATGTGCCTGCGGCGGGCGATACGCTGTGGGAAACGGCCAAAAAACTGCGCAAGACGCCCGAAGAGGTGCAGCGCGAAAATCCGGACCTCAAATATCCGCTATCGGGCGGAGAAAGGATCGTTGTCTATCACAAAAAAGAGATCGCGTTCTGATGCGGGAACAATAAACGCCGAAGGGGGAAGAGCTTTTACGCTCTGCCCCCTTCGGCGTTTTTAAAAAATCACACAGCAAAAGCCGTTTTGTGAATAAGTTTTGTTAAAATTTCGAGAAATTCGTACATTTTTTTGTGTCGCCTGTTTACAAGCGCGCCTTTATTTGCTATAATAAGAAAAAGCGTTGCGGGGGCGGGAGAGTATGTTTTCGGCAAAAGCAAAGAGTTTTGCGAAAATCAATCTTTCGCTCAACATTTCGGGCGTGAAAGAAGGATATCATATGATCGACAGCGTGGTCGCGTCCGTCGATATATGGGATACTGTCTGCGTAAAAGCGCGGCGCGATTCGCTCATCAACGTGTATATGCACGGCAAAGGCAGCGAGGATATTCCGCCCGAAAAGAACAACGCCGTAAGGGCGGGAGAAGCGTTCGTCGCGGCATTCGGCACGCGGGGCGCGGACATCGACATATATAAGGACATACCCCTCGGCGCGGGATTGGGCGGCTCGTCCGCGGACGCGGCGGGCGTTTTGAACGCTCTCGCGAAATTATATAAAGTGAAAGATCGGTCTGCGCTCAAAGCGCTGGCGGATACGCTGGGGAGCGACACGGGGTTCATGCTGGACGGCGGCGTTGCGCGCATCACGGGCCGCGGCGAGCGGGTGGAGCGGCTGCATTGTCCGCGTCCGCTGCATGCGCTGTTGTTTTTGCCCGATTCGCCCGTATCGACGGGGGCATGTTACGCAAAATACGACGAAGCGCCCGATGCGCTTCGTGCGGACAGCGCACGGCTTGCGTCGGCGCTGGAGCGCGGGGATTTTGCGGGTGTTGCGCAAAATGTTTACAATGCGCTGGAAAAACCCGCGTGCGCGCTGAACGGCGACGTGCGCGAGGCGTTGGAAGCGGCGCGGTCTTTTTCGCCTGCGGCATGCGCGGTCACGGGATCCGGGAGTGCGGTCTTTGCATTGTTTGAGGCGGAAGAGCTTTGCCGCTGGGCAAAGAGCCGCTATAAGGGGAAAATCAAGACGCGGGTCGTGACAACGGCTTCGAAACGAAAGGCGGCGGTCCGCAACCCGTTTGTGCTGAGCGAAGAGGAAAAATTGCTGAAATAAGAAGACGCCCTTGCGGCGGCGGGAGTAATGCATGGAAGAGAGAAATCTTGAACTTGACGACGACGGCAAAATAAAACTGCGGAAGAACCGCGAAGATTTTCTGACGGGGGAAAAGGAAGGAGATTCCGAGGACATCATCATCGATATCCCTGATTTCAAGGGATTCGGAGAAGAGAACGAGGGCGGCGCCCTGACGGACGAAGAGCTTGCGCGCCGTGCGAGCGAGCGGGAGCAGGAAATGCAGGGCCGCAGGGAGCGGGCGGAGCGCATGTACGAAGAGGCGGAAGCGCTGTTTTCCGCCGGCGATCTTCCGGGCGCGGGCGAAAAATTTTTGGACAGTGCAAAATTATACGGGGGAGATTGGCGGCCGTGGTTCGGGGTAGTGCGCGTACAGACCAAGGACCTGACCGAATTTGACGAGATCTATGACTGCGAGCAGGCGTACGACAAAGCGCTGCGCCGCATGGGCGAAGCGGACCGCAAGGCGGTCGCGGAAAAGTATGTCCCCGCATTGCAGTCCCGTGCGGACGAATGTGCCGAAAAGCAAAAAACGTTCACCGAGCAAGACGTTGCGCAGCGCGAAGCGGAGCGGCCCGTGCTGGCGCGGCGTTATAAGGTGGTTTTGCGGGTATTTATCGTGTCGTTGGTATTGTTTGCGCTCTTTACGGTCGCGGGTTGTGCGCTGGCGCCGTTCGTAAATTCGGTGCCCGGCATGCAGATCTTGATCCCGTGCATCATCAGTTTCGTGTTGGGGCTCGTTTGGCTGGCGGTATTGGCGGTGTTTACGAACCGTTTGGTGAAACTGCGCTTTCTGCGCGCAAAAAATGCGCGCGCGGGCACGACGGCCGCGGGAGAACAGGCGCGCATCTATGCGGAAGAGGAGGAACTCATCCTCTCCATAATTGAAGATCTGACAAAATAGCGATATATGCCCGTGGTTGAGCGGGCTTTGCTGCGCGGCGCCGCAATCTTTGCGGTGCCGCGCGATATTTTTGCAAATTTTTCAAAAGTATTGAAATTCAATCGTAAATATGCTATGATAATGGCGCCGAATGATAAAACTTTTCAAAACTTGGTGTCTTTTTCTCGTTTCCAAAGACTGTAAAAAAAATTGATCAGCCGATTGACAAATCCCGTTTCATTTGATATTATTTTATCGATAAAAACATATCGATATAATGATTGCGATATGGAAGCAAGGTGCGTTCGGGAATGGGGAATAATCAGGATATACAAAATGTATCCAAAGCGACCATCGGGCGATTGCCGGCGTACCACCGTTATCTGAAAGAGAAGATGGCGGCGGGGGAGCGGACGGTATCTTCGACGGCGGTGGCGGAGGATCTTCATCTCAACGCAGTGAAGGTGCGCAAGGACTTGGCGGTCATTTCATCGGTAGCGGGCAAGCCCAAGCTTGGATTTTCGATTGCCGATCTCATTGACGGGATCGATCGGATCTTAGGATACGACAACGTGACGGACGCGGTGATCGTAGGAGCGGGCGGGCTTGGCAGCGCGCTGGTGGGATACGGCGGGTTCAAGGCGTACGGGCTGAACATCGTGGCGGCGTTTGACAACGATCCGGAGCGGATCGACACGACGCTGGGCGGGGTCAAAGTATTTGATTCCAACGATCTTGTGCGGCTGGTGCGGCGGCTGAACGTACTGATCGGCATCATCGCGGTGCCGGCGTCGGCGGCGCAGAGCGTAGCGGACGAGCTGGTGGAAGGCGGAGTGCGCGCGATTTGGAATTTTGCGCCCGTGCATCTTACGCTGCCGGCGAACATAGCAGTTAAAAACGAGGATATGGCGGCGTCGCTTGCGATACTGTCCAAACGCCTCGCGGAAATTTTAAACAGCGAAAAATAATTTCGGAAGGAGAGCTTTATGGAGAACGAAAGGATCGTCGATTCGGTTGAAGCGTTGATGCAGAAGATCGAACAGGTCAGAAAAGCACAGGAAATCTTTGCGACGTACAGCCAGGAGCAGGTAGACAAGATCTTTACCGCTGCGGCGTTGGCGGCGAACAACCAGAGAATTCCTCTGGCGAAGATGGCAGTGGCCGAAACGGGCATGGGCATTGTGGAGGACAAGGTCATCAAAAACCACTATGCGGCGGAGTATATTTACAATACTTACAAGCATACGAAGACGGTGGGTGTGATCGAAGAGGATACTGCATTCGGCACCAAAAAAATTGCGGAGCCGATCGGCGTGGTTGCGGCGGTCATTCCGACGACGAACCCGACTTCGACGGCGATTTTCAAGACGCTCATCTGCTTAAAGACGCGCAACGGCATTATCATTTCGCCGCACCCGCGCGCAAAGAACTGCACGATCGCGGCGGCGAAAGTCGTTCTGGACGCGGCGGTGAAAGCGGGCGCTCCGGAAGGCATTGTCGGCTGGATCGACGTTCCGTCTTTGGAAATGACGAACACGCTCATGAAGACGGCGGACATTATTCTTGCTACGGGCGGTCCCGGCATGGTTCGCAGCGCGTACAGCTCGGGCAAACCGGCTTTGGGCGTCGGCGCGGGCAATACTCCTGCAATTATTGACGAAACGGCGAACATCACCGTTGCGGTCAACTCGATTATTCATTCCAAGACGTTCGATAACGGACTGATCTGCGCGTCCGAGCAGTCGGTCATCGCGGAAGACGCGGTATACGATGCGGTCAAAGCAGAGTTCGTGAAGCGCGGCTGCCACATCCTCAGCGACGAAGAGAAGGATAAAGTCCGCAGCACGATGATCATCAACGGCGCGCTGAACGCGAAGATCGTCGGACAGAGCGCTCCGAAGATCGCGGAGATCTGCGGATTTACCGTAGAGCCCACGGCAAAGATTTTGATCGGCGAAGTGGAGAGCGTGGAGCTGGAAGAAGCGTTTGCGCATGAAAAACTTTCGCCGGTGCTTGCGCTGTACCGCGCGAAAGATTTCGACGAAGCGGTCGCGAAAGCGGAACGCCTGATTGCGGACGGCGGTTACGGCCACACCTCTTCGCTGTATATCAACCAGGTCACGGAAAAGGACAAGATCGCGAAATGGCAGGAAGCGATGAAGACCTGCCGTATGCTCATCAACATGCCCTCCTCGCAGGGTGCGATCGGCGACATCTACAACTTCAAACTCACCCCTTCGCTCACCCTGGGCTGCGGCTCGTGGGGCGGGAACTCGGTATCCGAGAACGTCGGCGTCAAACACCTTCTGAACATCAAGACCCTTGCGGAGAGGAGAGAAAATATGCTGTGGCTCAGACTTCCTGAAAAAGTTTATCATAAGAAGGGCTGCCTGCCCGTTGCTTTGGACGAACTCAAAAACGTCATGGGCAAGAAAAAGGCATTCATCGTTACCGACGAATTCCTGTACAAAAACAACTATATCAAACCCATCACGGACAAACTGGACGAAATGGGCATCCGTTATACCTGCTTCTACGACGTGGCGCCGGACCCGAACCTCGCTTGCGCGAAGGCGGGCGCAAAGCTCATGACCGAGTTCCAGCCTGACGTGATCATCGCGCTGGGCGGCGGCTCCGCAATGGACGCGGGCAAGATCATGTGGGTGCTGTACGAACATCCGGAAGTGGACTTCATGGATATGGCGATGCGCTTCATGGATATCCGCAAGAGGGTTTACACCTTCCCGAAGATGGGCGAAAAAGCATACTTCATCGCGGTTCCTACCTCGGCAGGTACGGGTTCCGAAGTGACGCCGTTCGCGGTCATCACCGACGAAACGACGGGCATCAAATATCCTTTGGCGGACTATGAACTGCTCCCGAAGATGGCGATCATCGATGCGGACTTCATGATGAACATGCCGAAGGGCCTGACCAGTGCATCCGGTATCGACGCTCTGACGCACGCGCTCGAAGCATACGCTTCGATCATGGCGACCCCGTATACGGATGGCCAGGCGCTGGTTGCGGCGAAGACGATCTTCGAATATCTCCCCCGTGCATACGAAAACGGCGCGAACGACCCCGAGGCCCGCGAAAAGATGGCGGACGCTTCCACAATGGCAGGTATCGCGTTTGCAAACGCATTCCTGGGTGTATGCCACTCGATGGCGCACAAACTCGGCGCATTCCATCACCTGCCGCACGGCATTGCGAACGCGCTCATGATCTGCGAAGTGATCCGCTTCAACAGCGCGGAAGTTCCTGCAAAGATGGGTACCTTCCCGCAGTATGCTTACCCGCATGCAAAGCGCCGTTATGCCGAAGTTGCTGAATTCCTCGGCCTGGGCGGCAAAGACGACGACGCAAAGGTCAAGAACCTGATCAAGGCGATCGAAGAACTCAAAGCGAAGATCGGCATCAAGAAATGCATCAAGGATTACGGCGTGGACGAAAAGAACTTCCTTGACCGTCTGGATGAAATGTGCGAACAGGCGTTCGACGACCAGTGCACGGGCGCGAACCCTCGTTATCCGCTCATCTCCGAGATCAAAGAAATGTATCTGAAATGCTATTACGGTAAATAAGGAGGAAAAAGAACATGGCGGAAATTATTCAGAAAACAGATAAAAAGGTCATCTATCGCGAAGGCAAAACGCTCGTAAAACTGTTTAACAACGATTATCCCAAGTCGGACGTTTTGAACGAAGCGCTGAACACGGCGCGCGTGGAAGAGGGGACCACCCTCAACGTGCCCGCAGTGCATGAAGTGACCAAAGTCAACGGCGAATGGGCGATCATTCTCGACTACGTCGAAGGCAAAACGATGCAGCAGCTCATGGACGAGAACCCCGACAAGATGGCGCAGTATCTCGAAGAGTTCGTCGATCTGCAGGTGGAGGTGCTCAGCCAGAAAGTTCCTCTTCTGACCAAACTTAAAGACAAAATGCACCGCAAGATCAGTGCGACGAAGTTCGATAAGACCACGCGCTACGATCTGCACATCCTGCTCGACTCTCTGCCTGCGCACGACAAGCTCTGCCACGGCGACTTCAACCCCGGCAACATCATCGTGAGCCCCGACGGGCGCAAGTTCATCATTGACTGGGCGCACGCGACGCAGGGCAACGCGCGTTGCGACGCTGCGCGCACCTACCTGCTGTTCAAGCTGGAAGGCAAAGACGAAATCGCGGAAGAATATCTGAAATTGTTCTGCGAAAAGACGGGCATTGCAAAGCAGCTCGTGCAGAAGGCTCTGCCCATCGTGGCGGCAAGCCAGACGACCAAGGCGATCCCCGAGGAACAGGAATTCCTCGCAAAATGGGTCAACGTTGTCGATTACGAATAAAAACTGTTTGCAAAACAGAAAAAAAGCGGCGAGCCGAACGGCTCGCCGCTTTTTGCGTATTGTCAAAGACAACCACTCACTGAGTGAGTGGATAAAGAGTTTACAACTATGGACAAAAATAAACTCCTGTAA
>CALVHR010000031.1 GCA_944328495.1 uncultured Clostridia bacterium | reverse complement strand
GCACGAGTAGTGCCGCCGGTACCATGCGCTTGAAGCGCCTAATCAAGCCACCGGCTCAGCCGGTGGTACTTGACTGTCATTTGGCTTCCTTGCTCTTTTCCTGATCGGTGAAAAGATTTTTGATCGCCTGGTTTACATATTGTACGGGGACAAGTTCGATCTTTCCTTCAAATTTTTTCACGCTTTTAAAGTTTTTGGCGGGAAAGATCACTTTTTTAAAGCCCATTTTAATACATTCGTTGACGCGCTTTTCGGCGAATGTCACGCCTCGGACTTCACCCGTCAAGCCCACCTCACCGAATACGGCAGTATATTTATCGATGGGTTCATTGCGGAAACCGCTCGCGAGAGCGGCGCATACGGCGAGGTCGACGGCAGGTTCGTTCAGGCGGATGCCGCCCATTGCGTTGAGATATACGTCCTGATTGTAAAAAGGGAGCCCGCACCGCTTTTCGAGTACGGCGATGAGCAGGACAAGTTTGTTGTAGTCGATGCCGAGCGGCATTCTGCGCGGAAGCCCGTAAGCGGTCTTTGCCATAAGAGTCTGAATCTCGACCATCATGCAGCGGTTGCCCGTTTCGGAGGGCGTGACGCAGCTGCCTGCCGCTTGTCCGCGGTTCTCGGAAAGAAAAATATCCGAATAATCGGTCACGCCGAAGATGCCTTCGCCCGTCATTTCGAACACACCTACTTCTTGCACCGAGCCGAAGCGGTTTTTGTAGGCGCGCAAGATCTTGAAATTATCTTCTTTTTCGCCTTCAAAATACAGGACAGTATCCATAATATGTTCCAAGACTTTGGGGCCTGCGAGAGCGCCTTCCTTGGTGACGTGCCCGACAATGAAAAAAGTGATCCCGCGCCCTTTGGCGATGCGCTGTAATTTTCCCGCGCATTCGCGCACTTGTCCGACGGAGCCTGCCGCCGAAGAAAGTTCGCTGGTATAGACCGCCTGAATGGAGTCGATGACAACAAATTTTTCGTCTTCGATCGCCTCTTCGATGTCTTCGAGGCAAGTCTCGTTGAGAAGAAGCAGGTTGGAAGAATCCAGTTTTAGTCTCGCGCAGCGCATTTTCACCTGTGAACAGCTCTCCTCGGCAGAAACGTATAAAACTTTCTGCGTCTTGGAAAGATGTGCCGAAACTTCGGTCAGGAGAGTACTTTTCCCGATGCCCGGATCGCCGCCGATGAGCACGAGGGAGCCGGGGACGATCCCGCCGCCGAGCACGGTATCCAGTTCCGCGATGCCGGAGGAGATGCGCTCAAATTTTTCTTCGCGCACCTCGCTGAGAGCGACCGGTTTATTGAAAGACGCCGAACGTTCGCGCTTTGCCGCTTTTTGCGGCGTCGGCGTTTCGGCGATCTCTTCGACGAGGGTGCCGAATTTGCCGCAGGAGGGGCATCTGCCCAGCCATTGCGGGCTCATCGCTCCGCATTCGGAGCAGATATATACCGATTTTGTTTTAGCCATGGTTTCCTCACTGAAAAATTGTGCCTGTTGACGGCAGTCAACCGATGCGATTCAAAAGCGTAGTGGCAGTGACGGTGATGCCTTCGCCTCTGCCGAGATATCCGAGGCCCTCGTTCGTGCCCGCCGTGATACCGACATCAGTTTCACAAATGCCGAGCGCGTCTGCGAGATTTTCTTTCATTTTCGGGATAAACGTGGCGAGTTTCGGGCGCTGCGCCACGATCGCCGCCGATACGTTGCTCACGCAAAACCCTTCGTTTTCAACGAGCCGGCGCACTTTTTTGAGCAAGGCAATGCTGTCCGCACCCTTGTATTGCGGGTCGGTGTCGGGGAAATAATGTCCGATGTCGCAAAGGCCTGCTGCCGAAAGCATTGCGTCCATGACGGCGTGGATCAGCACGTCGCCGTCGCTGTGCGCGGCGAGGCCGCTCCCGTGCGGGATGCGCACGCCGCCGAGCATGATGTGGTCGCCGTCGCAGAATGCGTGCGTGTCGATGCCGATGCCGGTGCGGAATGTCTGCATGAAAAAATCCTCCCGAAAAGTCAGTTTGACATTTGTACGCTCGCCTTCAAACAGGCGCGGCGGCGCGACGTATTTCGCAAATACACCCGAATCGTCGGTAAAAGTTTCGCCTTCGCCGATGCGGCGGTATGCCGAAAGAAGTTCGGGAAAGGAAAATCCCTGCGGGGTCTGTACGGTGTAGAGCTTTTCGCGGGGCAGGGGGGAGACCGCAAACCCGTTTTCGGAAAGCACGGCTGTGTCGGTGCAGGGCAGGGCGCAAACGGCGCTGCCGAACGAGCGCACCGCGGCGATGCAGTCATCGATGATCTTTTGCGAGAGAAAGGGCCGCGCGGCGTCATGGATGAGTACGTAATCGGGCGGGGTCTTTTCCGTCGCAAACGCTTCCAAAGCGTTTTTTACCGATTCTGTGCGCGTTGCGCCGCCTGTGACCAACACAACGTTTTGAAAACGCGCGAGCAGTTTACCGATTTCGGCGCGGTCGCCTTCGCGGATGCATACGGCGATGGTTGCGATCTGCGCGTTTGCCGCAAAAGCGGACACAACGGAAAACAGCGGGACCGTCCCGCCCGTTTTGTGTAAAATTTTGTTTTCGGCAAACCCTGCGCGATTGCCCGAGCCTGCCGCAGGAATGACGGCACAGATTCTCATGATTGTTCGCCGTCCGAAATGATCTCGTAGAGCGACGCCGCTTCTTCCTTTTTGACCGTCTCTTTGAGTGCAAGAACGCGGAATTTCAAAGTGCCTGCGGCAAATTTGAGTTCGACCACGTCGCCGATCTTGAGAGAATAGGCGGGTTTTGCGTCTTTGCCGTTCACGCTCACTTTGCCCGCTTTGCAGGCTTCGCCTGCGACGGTGCGGCGCTTCAAAATGCGCGAAACCTTTAAAAATTTATCGATGCGCATGGATAATTTCCTCCTTGCGGCGCGAAAAATCATTTTTTTCGGCGCGCGGAATTTGTCTTTGTTTGTCGTGATTTGGATTATTTTAAAAAGTTTTAAAAAAAAGAAACGTCAACTGTTGAAAAGCAGTTGACATTTTTTTGAAATTTTAATATAATATCAAACTGTATCATTATGGAGTATAATGTGTTTTTTGCCCTTTTTGGGGCGAAATGCTCCGCGAACATCTTTCTATTATAATAATATTGTATTGATAACGGAAGATGATTGCGCATTTGGAGCAGATTTGAAAACATTATACAGCAAAATTCCAAAGTTGTAAAGAGGCGGAGGATAAATGAGCGAAAAAATTTTTTCGCGTCTGCCGGAAACTCACCGCGGTTTTTCGCTTGCCATGGGACGAATTTTTTGAAGGAGCAGTGTTTGATGAATTTACCTATTCAAAAGTACGGCAAAACAGAAAGAAGGAAGTTCGGCAACATCAATGAAGTGATCGACATCCCCGATTTGGTCGAGATCCAGAAGGAATCGTACCGTTCTTTTATCGAGGAGGGGATCAGCGAAGTTTTTGAAGATTTTTCGCCCATAACCGACTATTCCGACCATTTCGAGCTGTATTTTCTCGACCATGAGTTCGGCACCAAGCCCAAATACGACGAAAAGGAGTGCCGCAATCGCGACGCGACGTATGCTCTTCCGTTGCGCGTAAAGGTTCGCCTTGTCAATAAGGTCAAGGAAGAGGTGATCGACCAGGACGTGTTCATGGGCGATTTCCCACTTATGACAGAAAACGGCAGCTTTATCATCAACGGCGCAGAGCGTGTTATCGTTTCGCAGCTCGTGCGTTCGCCGGGTGCATATAATGAATCGGAAAAGGACAAGACCGGCCGTGAGATGTACAAGACTACGGTCATCCCCAATCGCGGCGCATGGCTGGAATTCGAGCAGGATTCGCAGGGAGTGATGTGGGTGCACGTCGACAGAAAGCGCAAGCTGTGTGCGACGGTGCTTTTGCGCGCCCTCGGGTTTGGCTCCGACGTTGCGATCACGGATATTTTCGGCGATGACCGCATGATCGCGGCGACCATTGAGAAGGACACCGCAAAGAGTGAACAGGACGGTTTGATCGAGCTGTACCGCCGCCTGCGTCCCGGCGAAGTGCCGACGGACGATTCTGTGCGCCAGCATCTGCACAATCTGTTCTTCGATCCTCGCCGCTACGACGTGGTGAAGGTCGGGCGTTATAAATTCAATAAAAAGCTGAACCTTGCATACCGTTTGCCCGGTTGCATTTCGGCGAACGATATTTTCAATCCCGAAACGGGCGAGATCATCGTCGCGAAAGAGGAAAAGATCACCGAAGCCAAGGCGTTTGAAATTCAGAATGCGGGCATCAATGTGGTCGAAGTGATTGTTTCGGACGAAAAGGCGGGGCGGATCAAGCATCGCGTGATCGGCAACAATACCGTCGATTTCAAGGCGGTTTCGGACAAGAACCCGAAGAGTTTCGGGTTGCTTCCCACAATTTATTATCCCAACTTTGTGTTCTCCAAGGAGATCGCGGCTGCGTGCGACAATGGCACGATCGAAGAAGTGGCGGAGCATTATCTGGACAAGATCAACGAAGTGTATTTCACCGTTGAGACCAAAAAGACGGACGATGAGAAAGCGGAGGAGCGCAAGAACCGCGAAAAACGCCGCGAGAACCGCATCAAGTTTGTGGCGGCTTGCAAAAAGTTCCATGAGATTCTTTCCCGTCCCGAAGTGAGCATCACGGCGGAAGAGAAGAAAGAGATCCGCCCGCTCATCGACAAACTCAATCACAGGCATATCACGGTGGACGACGTCATCGCCGCCGTTTCGACCAACCTCGACCTGCGCTACGGCATCGGGACGATCGACAACATTGACCATCTCGGAAACCGTCGCGTGCGCAGTGTCGGCGAACTGCTCCAAAACCAGCTCCGCGTCGGTATCGCGCGTCTGGAACGTCTCATCAAAGAGCGCATGGCGACGCAGGATCCCAATGAAGTTACGCCTTCGGGTTTGATCAACGTGCGTCCCGTTTCGGCGGTCATCCGTGAGTTCTTCGGCTCATCGCAGCTGTCGCAGTTCATGGATCAGACCAACCCGATCGCAGAGCTTACGCACAAACGTAAATTGTCCGCGCTCGGCCCGGGCGGTCTGAATCGTGACCGTGCTACCTTCGACGTCCGCGACGTACACCACTCCCATTACGGGCGCATGTGCCCGATCGAGACGCCGGAAGGTCAGAACATCGGTCTGATCTCGTCGCTTGCGACCTTTGCAAAAGTGAACGAGTACGGTTTCATCATGAGCCCGTATCGCCGCGTGCATAAAGAAGGATTTGACGAGCACGGGCACGCGAGCATTGTCCGCGTCACCGACGAAGTGGATTACCTCACGGCGGACGAGGAAGATAAATACGTCGTCGCGCAGGCGAACGAACCGCTCAATCCCGACGGCTCCTTTGTCAACGAGCGCGTATCCTGCCGCAGACAGGCGGAAATCACGCAGCTGCCCAAGGACCAGATCGATTATATGGACGTTTCGCCGAAACAGCTCGTTTCGGTTGCGACGGCGCTCATTCCGTTCCTGGAAAACGACGATACCAACCGTGCGCTGATGGGCTCGAACATGCAGCGTCAGGCGGTGCCTCTGCTCAAAACCGAAAGCCCGATCGTTGCGACGGGTATCGAAGCCGCGATCGCGCGCGATTCCGGCGTCATGGTCAAGGCGAAACACGCAGGTACGGCGATCGGCGTGGCGAGCGATCTTATCCGCATCCGCCGCGACGACGGTACCGTCGATGAATACAGACTCAAAAAATTCGAGCGTTCCAACCAGGGTACTTGCCTGAATCAGCGCCCGATCATCAATACCGGTGCGCATGTGGAGGAGGGCGAGATCATCGCCGACGGTCCTTCCACAAACAACGGCGAGCTTGCGCTCGGTAAAAATATCCTGATCGGCTTCATGGAATGGGAAGGCTATAACTATGAAGACGCGATCCTGATTTCCGAAAAACTCGTGCGCGAGGACGTATTCACGTCCGTGCACATTGAGGAGCACGAGACGGAAGCGCGCGACACAAAGCTCGGTGAAGAAGAGATCACGCGCGACATCCCGAACGTCGGCGACGACGCGCTCAAAGATCTGGATGAAGACGGTATTATCCGCGTTGGCGCGGAAGTGGGCAGCGGCGACATCCTTGTCGGCAAAGTGACGCCGAAAGGGGAAGCGGAGCTGACGCCCGAAGAGCGCCTGCTGCGCGCGATCTTCGGCGAAAAGGCGCGCGAAGTGCGCGATACCTCTCTGCGCGTTCCGCACGGCGAGGGCGGCGTGGTCGTAGACGTCAAGATCTTCACGCGCGAAAACAAGGACGAGCTTTCGCCCGGCGTGAACAAGCTGGTGCGCGTCTATATCGCACAGAAACGTAAAATTTCCGTCGGTGATAAAATGGCGGGCCGTCACGGGAACAAGGGTGTCATCTCGCGCATTTTGCCCGAGAGCGACATGCCGTTCATGGCGGACGGTACTCCGATGCAGATCGTTTTGAACCCCTTGGGCGTTCCTTCTCGAATGAACATCGGACAGGTTTTGGAAGTGCACTTAGGGCACGTGTGCAAACAGTTGGGCTGGAAGATCGCGACGCCGGTATTCGACGGTGCGACCGAGCAGGACATCAAAGAACTGTTTGCGGAAAACAATATCGTAAATCCGAACGGCAAAGTCGACGGTAAGATTCAGCTGTACGACGGACGTACCGGCGAACCTTTCGAAAACCGCACGACGGTCGGTCAGATGTACATGATCAAACTGATCCACCTTGTCGACGACAAGATCCATGCTCGTTCGATCGGACCTTACTCTTTGGTCACGCAGCAGCCGCTCGGCGGTAAAGCGCAGTTCGGCGGACAGCGTTTCGGCGAAATGGAAGTGTGGGCGCTGGAAGCATACGGCGCGGCGCATATCTTGCAGGAGATCCTCACGGTCAAGTCGGACGATATCGTCGGGCGTGTCAGGACGTACGAGAGCATCGTCAAGGGCAACAATATTTCTGAACCGGGCATTCCCGAAGCGTTCAAGGTCCTGTTCAAGGAACTGCAATCGCTGGCATTGGATGTGAAAGTACTCACCGAGAGCAAGGACGAGTTGCAGCTGAAAGATTTGTCCGATGCGGAAATGGAAGAAGAGGAACGCGACAACAGGCACGACGAAGAGATCGAAGAACTCGACTTCAACTTCGACGACGAAGAGGACGAGGACGAAGAGGATCTGGGTGTCGGTTCTATCTTCGAAGAGGATGAAGAGGACGAGGATTTCACTTCGGCGGATCTGTTCGGCGAAGAGGATCTGGATGATCTGGACGACCTCGATGACGAGGACGATGCAGACGATCAGGCTGACGAAGATCAGACAGACGACGAAGAATAAAGCGGGAGGAATACTATGTACGAATTAAACGATTTTGACTCTATACAGATCGGAGTTGCGTCTCCCGAAAAAATAAGAGAGTGGTCGTACGGCGAAGTTACCAAGCCGGAGACCATCAACTACCGTACGCAAAAACCGGAAAAGGACGGCTTGTTCTGCGAAAAGATCTTCGGGCCGACCAAGGACTGGGAATGCCACTGCGGTAAATACAAACGCATCCGTTATAAAGGTATCATCTGCGAAAAGTGCGGCGTTGAAGTGACGCGCGCGAAAGTGCGCCGCGAGCGTATGGGGCACATCGAGCTCGCCGCGCCCGTTTCGCACATCTGGTATTTCCGCGGCGTGCCTTCCCGTATCGGGCTTTTGCTCGACATGGGCCCCAAACAGTTGGAGCAGGTGATCTATTTTGCCGCATACGTTGTGCTCGATCCGGGTACAATTCCCACT
This sequence comes from uncultured Clostridia bacterium, assembly GCA_944328495.1. GTDB lineage: Bacteria > Bacillota > Clostridia > Christensenellales > Borkfalkiaceae > Borkfalkia. Next base: position 12,559 of record CALVHR010000031.1, on the reverse strand, counting down.
TTGGCGTATAAACAGGTCATCAACGACAAGGAACTGCGCGAACTGGAAGAGCAGTACGGCGATTCGAGCGTTACGGGTCTGAAAGTCGGCATGGGCGCGGAAGCGATCCGCGAACTTTTGCAGGCGATCGATCTGGAAAAAGAAAGCAAAGAGACTAAAGAGATCATTGAAAACAATCCGAGCGGGAGCAAGCGCCTGCGTGCGGTAAAGCGCATCGAGATCATCGAGGCATTCCGCAAGAGCGGCAACCGCCCCGAATGGATGATTCTGACGGTGCTTCCCGTCATTCCGCCCGAATTGCGCCCGATGGTGCAGCTGGACGGCGGCAGGTTTGCGACGAGCGACCTCAACGATCTGTACCGCCGCGTCATCAACCGCAACAACCGCCTGAAAAGGCTGATGGAGCTGGGTGCGCCGGACATGATCGTCAAAAACGAGAAGCGCATGCTGCAGGAAGCGGTGGACGCACTGATCGACAACGGCAGGCGCGGAAAGGCGATCTCGGGGCCTTCCAACCGCGAGCTCAAATCCCTTTCGGGTCTCCTTCGCGGTAAGCAAGGGCGTTTCCGTCAGAACCTCTTGGGCAAGCGCGTCGACTATTCCGGTCGTTCGGTTATCGTCGTAGGGCCCGAACTCAAACTGTATCAGTGCGGTCTGCCCAAGGAAATGGCGATCGAGCTGTTCAAGCCGTTCATTATGAAAAAGCTGGTCGAGAGCGGCCAGTGCCACAATATCAAGAGCGCGAAGCGCGCCGTCGAGAAGGCGAAACCTTCCGTCTGGGACGTGCTGGAAGGGGTCATCAAAGAACACCCCGTCCTTTTGAACCGTGCTCCGACGTTGCACCGCCTGTCCATTCAGGCATTTGAGCCGGTGCTCATCGAGGGCCGTGCGATCAAGATTCACCCGTTGGTCTGCGGCGCGTTCAACGCCGACTTCGACGGCGACCAGATGGCTGTGCACGTACCTCTTTCCATCGAAGCGCAGGCGGAAGCACGTTTCCTCATGCTCTCTTCGAACAATATCTTAAAGCTTTCGGACGGCAAACCGGTCATGACGCCGACGCAGGACATGATCCTCGGCGCGTATTATCTGACCATTGTGCGCCGTTATGACGGGCGCTGGTACGACAAAGATCACAACGAAGTGCCTGAAGGCACCGAAGGTGCGGAGCTGTACCGCGCAGGCATTTACACTTCCGAAGACGAAGCGATCATGGCGTATCAGACCAAATTCATCACGTTGCAGGATGAAATTTATGTCCGCCGCACGGTCGCTCTTCCCGAAGGAAAATTCTTTGACGAGCAGGGGAATCCTATTACCGAGATCACCGGGCGCGTGCTCACGACGGTGGGACGTATTATCTATAACGAAGCGATCCCGCAGGATTTGGGCTTTGTGCCGCGTGAGACCAAAGAAGACTATCTGCAATACGAACTGAGCGGTTATAAAAATGTAGAAGTTGCCGAAGTGACCGATCCCGCGACGGGTGAAGTCATTTCGCCGAAGAAGACGGTGCGCAAGAGCATTGCCGTGGACAAAAAGATGATCTCCAAGATCGTCGACCGTTGCTTTAAAACAGGCGGCGCGCCCAAGGCGGCGGAAGTGCTGGATAAGATCAAGGCGCTTGGTTTCAAATATTCGACGATCGGCGCTCTCACGACATCCGTTTTCGATATGCACATTCCCGATTCCAAGAAAGTCAAGATCGCGGAAGCGGAAAAGAAAGTCGAAACCATTTCCAAGAAATTCGCGCGCGGTCTTTTGAAAGAGGAAGAACGCTATAACGCGGTCGTCAATGTCTGGAAGGAAACGACGGACGAAGTGACGGCGGAACTGCGCAAAGACGCGGACGATTTCAACCCCATCTGGATGATGGCAAATTCGGGCGCGCGCGGTTCCATCGACCAGATCAAACAGCTTGCGGGCATGCGCGGCCTCATGGTCGACCCGCAGGGCCGTATGATCGAAATTCCCGTTAAATCTTGCTTCCGTGAGGGACTTTCCGTTTTGGAATACTTCATTTCCTCGCACGGCGGACGTAAAGGTTTGGCAGATACAGCTTTGAAGACGGCTGACTCGGGTTATTTGACCCGCCGTCTTGTCGACGTTTCGCAGGACGTTATCGTGCGCGAAGACGATTGCTGTGCAGGCAAAAAGCCGCGCGGCATGAAGATCCGCGCGATCGTCGGGCCCAACGGCGAGATCGAGAGCCTGAAAGATCGTCTGATCGGCAGATTTGTTTCCGAAGATGTCATCAACCCGAAGACGGGTGAGGTGATGGTGGAGACCAACCATATGATCACCGAAGACAAGGCGGACGAGATTGTCGCGGCGGGCATTACCGAAGTGTCCATCCGCAGCGTATTTACCTGCACGTCGCGGCACGGTGTATGCGCGAAGTGCTACGGCAAAAACATGGCGACGGGTCTGCCCATCCAAGTCGGTGAAGCGGTCGGCACGATCGCGGCGCAGTCCATCGGCGAACCGGGCACGCAGCTGACGATGCGTACCTTCCATACGGGCGGTATCGCGGCGACGGGCGACATTACACAGGGTCTTCCGCGTGTCGAAGAATTGTTCGAAGCGAGAAAGCCGAAGGGCGTTGCGACGCTGTGTGAAGTGGGCGGTATTGCGTACATTTCCGAGCAAGACAATCAGAAACACATCGTCATCCGCGACGAATTCACGGGTGCGGAGAAGAAAGATTATATGCTTCCGTTCAACGCGGAGCTGAAGATCAAGTCGGGCGACAAAGTCGAGCCGGGTACCCAGCTCAACGGCGGTTCGGTCAATCCGCAGGACATTCTTCGTATTCAGGGCGTCAAGGGCGTGCAGGACTATATTTTGCATGAAGTGCAGTCCGTTTACCGTTCACAGGGCGTTGATATCAACGACAAGCATGTCGAGATCATCGTGCGCCAGATGATGCGCAAAGTCCGTATCGAAAATTGCGGCGATACCGAAATGCTTCCGGGCGAACTCGTCGACATGTTTACGTTCGAAGACGAGAACGAAAAGGCGATCGAAAAGGGCGGCAGGCCCGCTACCGCGAAGCGCGTGCTCCTCGGTATCACGAAAGCGGCGCTGTCCACCGATTCCTTCCTCTCCGCCGCATCCTTCCAGGAAACGGCGCGCGTGCTGACGGAAGCCGCGATCAAGAGCAAAGTCGACCCGCTGATCGGTCTGAAAGAGAACGTCATCATCGGTAAGCTGATCCCTGCGGGAACGGGCGTGCGCGACTACAAGAACATGAGTCCGCAGCTCGTAACGGGACATCGCGAAAGCGACGATCTCATCGAGGAGACGCGCGAAGCGTTCGATATCGAAGAGCCTGCAGAGGGCTGAATTTAAAAAGTGTTTCAGAACAGGGCTTCGCCATTCGGCGAAGCCCTGTTGGTTTCATGATTTTGTATAGCAAAAGTTCAGAAGGCCGTTTCCGGCAATGCGAATGGAAATATATTTTGGAGTTTAACTTTGTAATATGTTGTCATAAAAATTATTGACAAACATGACAAAAATATGATATGATTTAACCACAAAATGGATGGAGACTATCAATGAGAAAATTTTTAACCGTACTCTTTGCGTTCGTATTGGCTTTTACGGCAGTGTTTGCTTTTGCCGCATGTTCCGATGCGGAAAACGATCAAAACGGCGGCAGCAATACCGAGCAGGGCGGTAATTCCGACGGCGATAATAACAGTAACAGCGGCGAAGATGCGTTGCAGCCGGTCGCGATGGACGCCTTTCTTTCCGGTGTGTTGCAGAACATATCGGAAGCGGAAGGATTTTCGATCACTCTTGCGGCGACGGCGAAGGGCAGTACGTCGGTTAAAGTCGGCGACGGAAATCCTATATCCGAAGAGGTGGATAAGACTTTTGAAGGTACATATGCGCCGGGTGCAGACTTTGCGCGGCAATTGCTTGCATTGCTGGAAAAATATGATTTGTCTTTGACGGGAACTGTTCCCGCATCCGCCGATAACAGCGGCTACGAATTGATTTTACCTCTGACGGCGGCCGAGCTGTTACAGACTCAGGTTGTCGATACGGTCGTCGGATTTTTACAGGAAAATGCCGATAAGCAGCTGGGCGACGTTCTTGCTCCCGTATTGTTCGGCGGCGAATATGCGGAAGGAGAAGGCACGGCGGCATTGGCCGCATGGACGGCAAAAGTCTTTACGGAACAAATTACTTTCGATGAATTTTTTGCCGAGTTGGATAAGATATTCGCTTTGTACGGCTTTGAATCCGCAGACGTGATCAATGTGCTGTCGCTCGTCCTGGGCGAAGACATCGCGGCGAAGCTTGAAGGAAAGGGCAAAACGCCTGTATCGGAGGTCGTGAATCCGCTTTTGCAGTCCATCGAAGGCTTTGAGCAGATGACATTTTCCGGCATCGGGCAGCTGGTCGCGCTGGGCGGGATGATTAAGGTCGGGGTTATATGGGATAATATCCTCGCGGCAACCGTTGCGGAGCAGACGGGGCTTCCCTTTGCACCCACGATCGCTGTTATGGATACGCTCAACATCGCACAGGCAGATATTACGATCATTGTACAAGCGGATAAGGATATGAAGCTCGTTTCTTTGTCGGCGACCGTCGCGTTTGAGGCTTCCGTCGTTGCGGAAGATACCGAGTATTCCGCCGATATCGACGCTTCGGCAAATTGCACGTTCGGCTACGCTGCCGCGAGTGCGGTGCAAAAAGCCGCGTAAATCGGAAAATAAAAAAGCCCTTTCGCGCTCTTGCGGGGAAGGGCTTTTTATATGCAGGCTCAACCGGATCGGAAGAATTTACAAACAAACCGTTTTTGTGGCGACGTTTGCGCAGAAAGCCGCGTCATGTTCGACGAACAAAATCGTCGGGCAAAAGCGCGCTATCAGCTCTTCCAAAAGCATGCGCGAAACGAGATCGATATAATTGAGCGGTTCGTCCCAAATATAGAGGTGCGCGGGAACGGCAAGCGATGCGGCCAAAGCGACCTTCTTTTTTTGTCCGTCGCTGAATGCGGAAAGATCCTTGCCGAACGAATCGCTGCGGAAGTCGAGTTTGTTGAGGATGGCCATGACGAGGGAAGGGGAAGCGCCGTTTTTTTCGGAATATTCCGCAATCGTCCCGGAAATCGAGCGGACGTCTTGCGGAAGATAGGAAACGATCAGATCATTGGGGATGGCGGCGATCCCTGCCCGAACCGGCAGTTTTCCGGCAAATATTTTTAAGACGGAGCTCTTTCCGCTCCCGTTTTCGCCCTTTAAGGCGATGCGCTCGCCGCGGTGAACGGACAGGGTGAAGTCGCGCACCGCGTCGCCGTTCCCGTAACCGGCATATACGTGCGAAACGGAACATAAGGTCTCGGCGCGGAAGCGGATGGGAGACAGCTTCAAATCACCGTAAAATTCGGTATTTTTAAGCAGCAAACGCTTTTCTTCGGCGGCTTTTTCACTGCGTTTTTCGAGAACCTTCGCTCTTTTTGCCATCTTTGCCGCCATTGCGCCGATATGTCCTTTGTCAGGGCGGAGCCCCGCAACCGTCTGATTTTTGCTTGCTTCCACCTTGTCCGCCCAACGCCCCGCGCGTTCGGCGGAAGCTTGCAGCGCGGAAATTTCTTTTTTCAGGCGCTCGTTTTTTGCCGCTTCCGCCGCATCGGAAGCGGCTTTGTCTCTCTGCCAGTCGGAAAAAGATCCGCTGCGCAGTTGGGTTCCGCTGCGGTTCAGGGCCAGCACGTGGTCGCAGCACAGATCCAAAAACGCGCGATCGTGCGAAACGAGGATAAACCCCCGTTTGGAATGCAGATACGTTCCTACAAGCCGTCGGCCGATTTCGTCAAGGTGGTTGGTCGGCTCGTCGATCAGAAGAAACGCCTCCTCTTTGGAAAACAGCGCGGCTAAAAGCAGTTTGGTCTTTTCCCCGCCGGAAAGGGTTTGCAAAGGCCGATCCAATACGTCTTCACGCAAATGAAGCGCGTTCATTTCCTTTTTTAAAGCCCAAAGCCGCAAATCGGGTACGGCGCAGTACAGCGCGGAAAGAGAATCGGGCGCTTCGGGCAGAGCAAAAGGGAAGTATTCGAAGGTTTCCCGGGCGGTTATGTTTCCGGAATAACCGCCCGTTTTCCCTGCCAAAAGGTGCAGCAAAGTCGTTTTTCCGCGGCCGTTTCTGCCGATGAGCGCAAGTTTCCAATCGGTATCGAGGGTCAGGTTCAGATTTTCGAATACGGCGTCGGCTTGGCCGGGATAATAAAACGTAAGGTTTTTTATAAAAATTGCAGACATGGTTTTTCCTCCTTTCGGAACATAAAAAAGCCGCGGAAATTTTCCGCGGCGCGCGTGCGGGCATTGCCCGCGTTTCGGTATCGGTACTGAACGAAAAATTTCTTGCAGAGTATGCGAAACGGCGCGGTAATCGCTTCCCGCGCGCGTACGCCTGGATTGTTTATCTGCAAAAAATATACATCTCTTCTCCTTCGGCCGTATCCGGCGACGTTTCGTTTACGGAACGATTGTAGCACAGAAAGGTGTCCGTGTCAAGCAGAGCGGAAAAAATACGGAAAATAGCGCTTATTTTATCATAAATCTGCGCATACAGCCGATATTTTTGTTTGAAATGTTTGACAAAATATCAGTAAAATGCTAAAATAACATTCGCGACTGTGGGCGCATATTTTTTTGCGCGCCCAAAAACAGCAAAAAAGCGGTCGGACGGTCGTGCGGCAAACGGTAATCTGCCGAGAGATTTTACGCCGAAGCGGCGGCGAAAAGCCGTGGTGCGGCCGCGGGATCCGCGCTGCAGGGGCTCTTTTTCGGACAGGGCGAGACCGCCTGTCCGAAGCGGAACCTCATACGGCCCGTTTTCTTTTGCAAGTTCAAAGGAAAATAAGAACAAAACATTGCTTTCTTAAATTGCGTAAGGGCAATTTTAAGATAAATTTCCATTTTTACAAGGAGGTAAAGTAATGCCTACAATCAACCAGCTCATCAAGCACGGCAGGGAACGGCGGGCGGAAAAGAGCAAGACGCCGATCATGGCGCAGTGCCCGCAGAAGCGCGGCGTATGCCTTTCGGTATCGACGACGTCCCCGAAAAAGCCGAACTCGGCACTGCGTAAGATCGCGAGGGTGCGCTTGACGAACAAACAGGAAGGTACGGTGTACATTCCCGGCGAAGGACACAACCTGAACGAGCACAGCTCCGTTCTGATCCGCGGCGGAAGGGTACGCGATCTGCCTGGTGTCCGTTATCACGTAATCCGCGGCGCGCTCGACACGGCAGGCGTAGCCAAGAGAAAGCAGGCTCGTTCCAAATACGGCGCAAAGCGTCCCAAATAATTAAAGCAGGAACGGGAAGGAAGCGGAGAGAGTCCGCAAAGAAAAAGCACCTACTTGTCGGAATTTATCTTAAAATACCCGATGAAAGTAGGCAGTATGCCGCAAGGCAGAAGGTTCGCTACTTTCCGCGGCGTATAGGCGCGAGGGGAGCAAGCGATAGCTGTACTAAGGGTATCACCCTTACAAATCTTCCGTAAAATTTTGCGGAAACACATCAATTTAAGGAGGACAAACAGTATGCCCAGGAGAGGCAATGTACCGAAAAGAGACGTACTGCCCGATCCCGTATATGGAAGCAAAGTGGTCGCGAAGCTGATCAATCAGATCATGTTGGACGGCAACAAAGCGACGGCGCAGAAGATCGTATACGATGCATTCGAGATTATGAAATCGAAGCTCAACCAGGAACCTTTGGAGATATTCAATCAGGCGATGGCGAACGTGATGCCTGTATTGGAAGTAAAGGCACGCCGAGTCGGCGGAGCGAACTATCAGGTTCCGATCGAGATTCGTCCGGAGCGCCGTCAGACGCTGGCGATTCGTTGGATCGTGATCAACACGAGGAAGCGGAGCGAGCGTGAGATGAGCAAGAAGCTTGCGGCGGAGCTGATGGATGCTTTCAACAATACGGGCGGATCGGTCAAGAAGAAAGAAGATACGCATCGTATGGCGGAAGCGAACAAAGCGTTCGCGCATTTCAGATTTTAACGGAAGGAGTAGAATATGCCCAGACAATTCGGTCTTGACGTTACAAGAAATATCGGAATCATGGCGCACATCGATGCGGGTAAAACGACGACAACGGAGCGTATCCTGTTCTACACAGGTAAGACGCACAAGCTCGGCGAAACGCACGAAGGCGCCGCAACCATGGACTGGATGGTGCAGGAACAGGAGCGCGGTATCACGATCACATCCGCGGCGACGACTTGTACCTGGAAAGGCCACAGGATCAACATTATTGATACGCCGGGCCACGTTGACTTTACGGTCGAAGTGGAACGTTCTCTGCGTGTTCTCGACGGTGCTGTCGCGACCTTCTGCGCGAAGGGCGGGGTAGAGCCGCAGTCGGAAACGGTATGGCGCCAGGCGGACAAATACAAAGTACCGCGCATTGCGTACGTTAACAAAATGGATATCAACGGCGCAAATTTTGACAACGCGGTTAAGATGATGCGCGAGCGTCTCGGCACGCGTGCGATCCGTATTCAGCTTCCGATCGGCAAGGAAGACACCTTCAAAGGTATTGTTGACCTGGTAAATATGAATGCGGAAGTTTATAAAGACGACCTCGGCAAAGAATTTGAAAAGACGGACATCCCCGCAGAAATGATGGAGGAAGCGAAGAAGTATCGTTCTGAGCTTGTAGAAGCGGTTGCCGAACAGGACGACGAGCTGATGGAGAAGTATTTTGAGGAAGGCGATCTTTCGGTTGACGATCTCAAAAAAGGTCTCCGTAAAGCGACCATTTCGATGGCTGTAACGCCTGTATTGTGCGGATCTTCTTATCGCAATAAGGGCGTGCAATTCTTGCTCGATGCAATTGTCGACTATCTGCCTTCGCCTCTGGATGTCGATCATGTCAAAGGCATTAACCCGAACACCGGGGAAGAAGAGGAGAGAAAGACTTCGGACGATGAACCTTTTGCCGGACTTGCATTCAAGATTGCGGCGGACCCGTTTGTCGGCAAACTTGCGTTCTTCCGCGCTTATTCGGGCGTATTGGAAGCTGGTTCATACGTGTATAACAGCACGAAACAGAAAAAGGAACGCATCGGCCGTCTTTTGCAGATGCATGCAAATCACCGCGAAGAAATCCCGATGATTTATTCAGGTGATATCTGCGCAATCGTCGGTCTGAAAGAGACCGGCACAGGCGATACGCTGTGCGACGAAAAGCATCCCATCGTACTCGAACAGATGGAATTCCCGGAACCCGTTATTAAAGTTGCGATCGAACCGAAGACCAAAGCCGGTCAGGAAAAGATGACGCTTGCGCTCATCAAACTGGCGGAAGAAGATCCGACGTTCAAGACATATACCGATACCGAAACGGGACAGACCATCATCGCCGGTATGGGCGAGTTGCACTTGGAGATCATTGTTGACCGTCTGCTTCGCGAATTCAAGGTTGAAGCAAACGTCGGTAAGCCGCAGGTTGCATACCGTGAGACATTCCGCAAGGCAGTGGATGCGGAAGGCAAATACGTACGTCAGTCTGGTGGTAAAGGTCAGTACGGTCACTGTAAACTTCGTCTCGAACCTTTGGAACCCGGACAGGGCTACGAGTTTGTGGATGAAACGGTGGGCGGTTCGATCCCGAAGGAATATATTCCGGCGATCGACAAAGGAATCCAGGAAGCGGCAAAGAACGGTTATCTTGCCGGATACGAAGTGGTGGATTTCCGTGCGGTCGTATACGACGGAAGCTATCACGAAGTCGACTCTTCGGAAATGGCGTTCAAGATCGCAGGTTCGATGGGCTTTAAAGACGGCTTGAAGAGAGCGAATCCCGTTCTGCTCGAACCGATGATGAAAGTGGAGATCGTGACTCCCGAAGATTACTTCGGCGACCTGATGGGCAATGTCTCGTCCCGCCGCGGCACGATCACGGGAACGGAAGACCGCAACGGTGTGAAGGTGATCGATGCGATCATTCCTCTGTCCGAAATGTTCGGTTACGCGACCGACCTTCGTTCGCGTACGCAGGGCCGCGGTCAGTTCACGATGCAGTTCTCACATTATGCCGAAGTGCCTCGCTCGATTTCTGAAAAGATTATCGGCGAGCGCGGCAGGAAAGCGGAATAAGCGGTATTTCAAAAATTTTTTGAAAAAATCGCGCAAAAAGATTGATATTCTCGCAAAGATACGATATAATTATAGTTGCTTGTAGAAAGCAGATATATCTCATGTTAATGATAGATAGCTGCAAGAGCCGGTTTGTTCGGCGCACAAGTTATCATTAAAAATAATATTTTTTGGAGGAACGAAAATGGCTAAGGCTAAATTCGACAGAAGCAAACCCCACGTTAACGTCGGCACGATCGGCCACGTTGACCACGGCAAAACGACTCTGACCGCAGCTATCACGATGGTTATGGCTGCCAAGGGTCAGGCTGCGAAAATGAAGTACGATGAAATCGACAAAGCGCCGGAAGAGAAGGCTCGTGGTATCACGATCAACACCGCGCACGTCGAATATCAGACAGACAAACGTCACTATGCGCACGTTGACTGCCCGGGACACGCTGACTATGTCAAGAACATGATCACGGGTGCTGCGCAGATGGACGGTGCGATCCTCGTTGTTGCAGCGACCGACGGTCCCATGCCCCAGACTCGTGAGCACATCCTGCTCGCTCGTCAGGTAGGCGTGCCTTATATCGTCGTGTTCATGAACAAGACCGATCAGGTTGACGATCCCGAACTTTTGGAGCTCGTTGAAGAAGAAATCCGTGACCTTCTCACGAAGTACGGTTTCCCTGGCGACAAGACCCCGATCATCAAAGGTTCCGCTCTTAAAGCGCTTGAAAAAGCGACTTCGGGCTGCTCCGACGCCGAGATCCTCGCTGCTCCCGAATGCCAGTGCATTCTTGAGCTCATGGATGCGATCGACGCGTATATCCCTGATCCTCAGCGTGAAGATGACAAGCCCTTCCTGCTCCCTGTCGAAGACGTATTCACGATCTCCGGCCGTGGTACGGTTGCAACCGGCCGTGTTGAGCGTGGTGTAGCGAAGGTTGGCGATCCTGCGGAAATCGTAGGTCTCATCGAGAAACCTCGTACGACGGTTATCACCGGTCTTGAAATGTTCCGTAAGATGCTCGACGAAGCGATGGCTGGCGACAACGTTGGTGCGCTTCTCCGTGGTATCGATCGTAAAGACATCGAAAAAGGTCAGGTTATCGCAAAACCCGGTTCGATTCATCCTCATACCGAGTTTGAAGCACAGGTTTACGTTTTGACGAAGGAAGAAGGCGGCCGTCACACCCCGTTCTTCAACAACTATCGTCCTCAGTTCTTCATCCGTACGACGGACGTTACGGGCTCCATCAAACTGCCGGAAGGCGTTGAAATGGTCATGCCCGGCGATAACGTTAAAATCGACGTTTCGCTCATTAAACCTGTCGCGGTCGAAGAAGGTCTTCGTTTCGCTATCCGTGAAGGTGGCAGAACGGTTGGCTCGGGCGTTGTTTCCAAGATCGTTAAGTAATTTGATTTAATAAAAAGAGCTTTGGCTTTGCCAAAGCTCTTTTTTGTTTTAAACTTTTTTAGGATAAAGTAAAAATACTTTTTCCTGTATTTTCAATATAAGATCAAATTCCGTATTGGATTTTACAAAATATAAAAAATTTTAATTTTCCTCTTGACAATCTCCCGTTATTGTGATATAATTCTAATTGATAATAGATATCAATAATAAACTATCATTTATTCCTTTTGTTAAAATAATTTGGAAAAAACTGTTTGTAAATTAGCGGCAGTATAATAAAAAATATTGGAGGTAAAAGGTATGAGGAGCATAACAAAAATAGAACTGCAATATGCGCACAGGTTCTATGGGTTTAAGGGAGAGGCACAGTATCTGCACGGACATACGGGCGTTCTTACGATCGAAGTGGAAGATACGGTAAATGAAGGTGTAAACATGGTTTTTCCCTGCAATGAAATTCAAAAGACGGCATGGGAAGTTTTGAAAAATTTTGATCATGCACTTATTTTGCGCGAAGATGATCCGCTTTTACCCGCAGTCCTTAACGTTTATGAGAAGCAGGGGATCAAAAACGGTTCTCCGCAAAACACGATGAAGGGAGAAGCATTTCAGACAGAGCTTGCGACGGCATATCCCGATTGCAGGCTTGTGGTAACAAAAGAGACCATGACAGTGGAAGGGATGATCAAAATTGTTTATTCGCTCTTAAAAGATAAGCTGAATATCGCAAAGCTCACCTTTACGAGCGGGGTCAATGCCGCTTCCCAGGAATTTGTTACTCATAACAAGATTGACAGATGTCCTCTTTGCGGCATTGCATTGGATGCAAACGGAGTTTGCCCGAAGTGCGGCTACAGAAAAAAATAAGAGGCATGCGCACAATTTCATAAATAAAGTCTAAAAAGGAAAGAGCGGGCGCGATCTTATCAGATCGCGCCCGCTTTTCGTATTGTCAAAGACAACCACTCACTGAGTGAGTGGATAAAGAGTTTACAACTATGGACAAAAATAAACTCCTGTAA
>CALVHR010000030.1 GCA_944328495.1 uncultured Clostridia bacterium | reverse complement strand
GACCCGGAACGGTCTCGAACCGTCGACCTCCAGCGTGACAGGCTGGCGTTCTAACCAACTGAACTACCGGGCCGTATGGGAAATATGGTGGGCCTTCACGGACTCGAACCGCGGACCAATCGGTTATGAGCCGACCGCTCTAACCAACTGAGCTAAAGGCCCCTGCATACGGGTTACTGCGTCGGATTCACAACGCTTGATTATTTTATAATATCTGCAAAAAAATGTCAACTGTTTTATAAGGAAATCCGAAAAAAAACAATCAGAAATTTTTTCGGCAAAAATGCGGGGAATTCGGCAAGAAAAGCGAAAAAATTCGGGGTATTTGGTGGTATCTTAGATGAGCGCATAAATGAGGCGCCGGAAGAAACGGAGGCGAAGAGGCATGAAAGTGGAAGGGTGTATGTCAAGCGGGACCTTATACATATTTTTAAGCGGCGAACTGGATGAATACAATGCACCGATCGCGCGCAAGGAAGCCGACGAACTGATTGAAAAGCACATATCCTGTGAGCGGGTGATATTCGATCTTTCGGGAGTAAAGTTCATGGATTCGACGGGGATCGGTTTTTTGGTCGGGCGATATAAAAAGTTGCATCGATGTTCGACGCCGGCATTTATTCAGTCGCCGAATTTTTCTGCGGATAAGATTTTGTCGATGAGCGGTGTATATACGCTGATTCCCAAGCTGTGAGGTAAAGAAGATGAATAATTATATGAAACTGGAAATCCCCGCTCTTTCTGAAAATGAACCATTTGCGCGCAGTGCCGTAGCGGCGTTTTGCGTCAGTCTCAATCCGTCCATGGACGAGCTGTCCGATGTAAAGACGGCGGTAAGCGAAGCCGTTACAAATTGTATTGTACACGCGTATTCGGGCGGAGAAGGTGCTATAAAAATTGAATGCGAGATCGAGGACGATACGCTACATATACAAATTTCCGACACGGGTAAGGGGATCGAGGATGTCGCGCAGGCGATTGAGCCGTTCTTTTCGACGCGTTCGGATGAGGAGCGATCGGGGATGGGATTTACGATCATGCAGACGTTTATGACGTCTTTTTGCGTAACTTCGGAGCCGGGCAAGGGCACTTCCGTTCGCATGAGCAAGCGATTCGGCGCGGGTACGGCGAAATCGCAAGGCGGGCTCGCCGATGCTCAGTGAAGAGGAAACGCTGCGCTGTATCCGTGCGGCAAAGGCGGGTGATGCAGCTGCGAAAGAGACTCTTCTTTCGGGCAATGTATCCCTGTTAAAAAGCATTGTACGGCGCTATTTGGGCAAAGGTGTCGAGTTTGATGATTTGTTCCAGCTTGCGGGGATCGGGCTGTTAAAGGCTGTCAGCGGCTTTGACGAATCATTCGGGGTGCGGTTTTCTACGTATGCCGTTCCGATGATTGCGGGAGAGATCAAGCGCTTTATGCGCGATGACGGATCGGTCAAGGTTTCTCGGGCAATGAAATCAACGGCCAAGGAAATGAATCGCTATATTGAAGATTTCACGGCGGAGCACGGATTGGCTCCGACGGTTGCAGATATTGCCGCCAAATTCGGTATGGAAGAAAGTGAAGCCGTATTTGTGCTGGGTTCTTCGCGGATGCCGGTATCCATCTATGAGCAGGGTGAATATCGCGACGAAAAGACGCAGGAACTTGCAGACAAATTGCCGTCGGTGGATAATCAGGACGACATGATCGAAAAAATGCAATTGCGTACGGCAATTGAGGAGCTGCCGGAACGGGAGCGCAAGATCATTATGCTTCGCTATTTTCGAGACATGACGCAGAGCGAAGTCGCCGAAGTGATCGGTGTATCGCAAGTGCAGATCTCTCGCATTGAAAGCCGCGTGGTGGCGGAAATGAAACGTCGTTTAGGTTGAATAGAAAAGCGCCCTGCGCCGAATTTTCGGCGCAGGGCGCTGTTCTATTTTATATCAGTTTTATCTCCGAAGTGAGTGCTATAAAGTATAAGAATGTTAACAGATATTTTTCAGCCTCGCAAAAGCCGCCTCGTCAAATGGTTTCTTTTTCATGCAATGTTTCCTTACGAAATTTCGCTTTCGTTTCCGCTCGGTTGCTCTGTTTCAATCTCTTCATTTTCGGGAAGTTCATCGAATCGGACTTCGTTAAAAGCAAAGACCGTATATGTTTGCCCTTGCACTCCCGGTTTGGCTAAATATCCGCATCCTTCGATACAGAGGCAGATATCGGGCGGGGAATCATCGCCTTGCAGTGAAACGTCGGTGTTTTGCGATTCATATATAAACAAATATTGCTCCTCGGTAAGCTCGAAAACAAAGTTGAGGATCAAAAGATCATCGTTTTTACCGCCGCGGTATTGATTTGTGTTTTCGGCATCGGAAGCGTTTTCAGAGCTTTCATTGGACTGTGAACGATGCATACTAAGGGCAGAACTAATTTCGGAGTTGAAAGTGAATTTTTCGTATTTATCCGGCAAAAAGTCTTCTTCCCGATATTTTTGCAATACGCCATAAGATTCTTTACCGTAATCGTTCAGAAAACTTTCCGAAGTTGCCACGGCGGATGCGATCAGATAATATCCGTCGTATTTTTTGCCGTCTGCCGTTATGGATTTTTTGGCAGAAATATTTGTAAAAATTATGTTTCCGTAACTGTTATAAAAGGTTTCGCCGATTTTTTGTATGAGAAAACTTTCCTGCGGAGCAAATTCGGGTTCGTCCGATGCATTGTCAGTTTCCATGGGCAGGATGGTTACATACAAAGTGATTATGGAAGCGATTGCAACGATAGCGGCTACAATAATAGAAATTATTTTTTTACGGTCAAGAGGGAAGGATTTCATAAACACGTCTCCTTTTCTTTTTCGCAGTCCGCAAGGAAGACGGCGCTTTTGTCGGGCTTGATCTCCCGAAAGTCGGTTGTTTTGTATACCAATAGGGGGATGCAGGCGATAAAAATAACGGCGCAGGTAATCAAAATCAAAACGGCATACCAAAGAAAGCCCGAAAGATGGCGGCGCGGGTTAATATGGGTGCGGCAATGTGCTATTATTTTGTGCATCAGCTTTTTATGGAACTTGCGCTCGTTGTACGAATACTTAGCGGCATCGAGCAAGGATAGCTCGGCAATTTTTGCCGCGGCGTCGCTTTCGCCCAAAAGAGCGAAAGCGAGGTTATACGCTTCGGCATAGTAAATGTCTTTCAAGCGCTCAAAATCCGCGCCGATAAAGTCTTTCATGCCATACTCCTGTTTTATGAATTCGTATCGGATCCGCTTTCGTTCGGCTGTTCATCAAACCGGATTTGATGATAGAAAAAAGTAAAGTATGCGTAGCCTATGCCGGAAAGGGGGCAATCGGAAAGCTGTATATCGATTTCCCCTTGATGATGAGCTTCTCGGTCTTCATTGCGAACGTCTTGAAATTCGTATAGGAACTCATATTGCTCTTGCGTAAGATCATAGACGAAATTGACGATTCCACGTGTTTGCGAATAAGGGGCAGGTTGCGGGTCGCTCGGGTCGCTGTTCCAATCGCATATACTGACTTCGGTCGTGCTGCACGCTTTCGTTAATTCGACATTGATCGGCAAATCATCCGAAGGAGAAATGACTTCATCGTTCCGAAAATACATCAACGAAGCCGATCGGTAAGAAGGATATAATGTATTCATAAGAAAATGTTCATCGTCAATGACGGCGGAGGCAATCAGGTAATATCCTTCGTACGTTTCGCCTCCTGTGGTCAGCGTGTTATGTGCCGAAATGCCGAAAAAGGTTATGCTTTTGTCGGAACCTTTGTACATTTCGCCAATCAAAAAAGGGGTTCTGGCGCTGGGTCTTGAATCGGAAGATTCATTTTCGTTGGTATTGTTGCGATTTAAAGCCGCGGGGATCAGCGCAGCACACAAAATCGCGGCAACGATCAGCGCCGCAAGCACAACGGCGGTTACGGCAAGGAAGCGCTTTTTGCGCTTCCTGCCGTTCTGATACTGATCGTACGCCTTTTGCACGGGCGAAGGAGTGTTCGCATTCGGGTCTTCATACGCGGCGCAGTTTTGTAGAATCATGCGCTTTAATATTTTGCGGAACGCTCGTTTGGAAGCTGCGGGCAGCTCTTTCTGCGCTTCGGCAAGGGAGTGCAATGCGAGCGATTCGGCGGTTTTTAAATCGTCGGAAAAGCGAAATGCAAATTTCAGCGCATATAAATACAATGCATTTTGCCGTTTTAAAAAATTCGCTTCGTCAAAAGATTTCTTTTTCATGAAATGTATCCTTCCGAAAATTCACTTTCGTCCTCGCGCGATTCGTTGTATTTTTGCACGAATGTTTCCAAATTGTTTTGGATAAAGCCAGCTACGTTTTGTGTGTCTTCCAAAGTCCAAAATCTTTCTTCTTCTGCATTATACTACCAAAATGCGGATCCGTCAATATGCAAGGGGAAAAACACGCTTTTGGTGAGTTTTGCATAATAGAAGCGGCAAAATTCGGCATAATTTGCAATGCTTGTGCATAGGATAGGGTACTATGGCGCAATATGCATATGAGGGAACATACCGCTACAAACGGTACAGAAAATCCCGTGGGAAGAAAAAGTATATCGTGATTGCCGTCATCTTGACGGCGATTGTTATCATGGTGATTTATTTTCAGCGCAATGTGTCCGACATTTTGGTGACACTTAGTGAAACGCAGGCGCGTGCGATTGCGGCGGAGTCGGTCAATGACGCAGTGGCGACGACCTTGCGCTGGAACGGAATCGATTATGATGAACTTGTACATATTACGCGGGACGGAGAGGGGAACGTTTTGAGCATTGAGGCAGACGCACAGAACGTAAACCTTTTGGCGCGGCAGACGGTGACTCTGTCGATGACGAATCTGAACGCTGCCTGTGAAGAGGGTATTCCCGTGCCGATAGGCGCTTTTACGGGGATCGAAGTTTTGGCGGGGTTTGGTCCGGAAGTGACGTTTCAGATCATACCGGTTGGCATGGTGACGGCAGAGTTTGAATCTACGTTTGAGACTGCGGGGTTGAATCAGACGGTACATTCCATTTATTTAAATGTGACGGCGACGGTGAGCATCGTGTTGCCGTCAAAAAGCCGTGAGGTTCAGGTTTCGACCGACGTGCTTGTCTGCGAGAGTGTCATTGTGGGGAAAGTCCCCGACGCATATCTGCACGGAAATATTTTCTCCTGATAAAAGGGGCACAGCGGCGCAGGAAAGCAAAAAAATTCATACAAACGGGGCAAAACCGTTGACATTTTTAAGCATATGCATTATTATGAAGGAAAGGCGATGACGAAGACAGACGGATGCAACGCCGTTCCAAGAGAGGGAGACCCGCCGGCTGAAAAGTTTCCCGATCGGTGCGTCCGGTATTCACTTCAGAGCTTTCGCTGTGAACCCGAAAGGCAGTAGCGGCGGGCGTGATCCGCGCGTTAAGCGGGCAATGAGGCGGAAAGTATTCCGCGAACATAGGTGGTACAGCGCAAGGAACGCGCCCTGTGAGAAGCACAGGGCGCGCTTTTATTTTTCGTAAATTTTTACGGGAGGAAGGTATGAAAGAACAGATCGAGAGCATTCGCAAAGAACTGGACGAGCTTGCCGCAAAAGATATGGCAGGCGCCGCGACCAGCCGCGAACTGTACGAACTCAAAATGGAATATTTGGGCAAGACGGGAAAGATCTCGGCGCTTTCCAAAGGAATGCGCGACGTTTCGGCGGAAGAGCGTCCGGAGATGGGAAAATTGGTCGGGCAGTTGCGCGCCCGCGCGGAAGAGCTGTTTGACGCCTGCGAAAAAACTTTGAAAAAGCGCGAACTTTCTCAAAAGATTGCGAGCGAAAAGATCGATGTGACCATGCCCGCGCGCTTTGCCGAGACGGGTTCGGTGCATCCCGTTTCACTTGTGAAACAGGAGCTTATTGATATTTTCGCGGGTATGGGTTTCGACGTGTTTGAAGGGCCCGAGATCGAGCGCGACTATTATAATTTTCAGGCGCTCAACATTCCCGCCGATCACCCTGCAAGAGATATGCAGGACACGTTTTTCATCACGGGCGAATATCTTTTGCGCTCGCAGACTTCGTCGGGGCAGATCCGCGTGATGGAGCAGAAAAAGCCGCCGATCAAGGTGCTCAGTCCGGGCAGGGTGTACCGTTCGGACTCGGATGCGACGCATTCGCCCATGTTCCATCAGATGGAAGGGTTGGTGGTCGACAAGGGCATTACGCTCAACGACTTGAAGGGCATGCTGGACGAATTTGCGCGCCGTATGTTTACTTCGGAGACAAAAACGCGCCTTCGTCCCTCGTATTTCCCGTTTACGGAACCGAGCGTGGAGGTGGATCTTTCCTGTTCGGCGTGCGGGGGCAAGGGCTGCCGCATCTGCAAGGGTACGGGCTGGATCGAAGTGCTGGGCGCAGGGGTTGTGAACCGCCGCGTGCTGGAAAATTGCGGCATTGATCCGGACGAATATACGGGTTTTGCGTTTGGCATGGGGCTGGAACGCATTGCGATGATCAAATACGGCATCGGGGACATCCGTCTGCTGTTCGAGAACGACGTACGCTTCTTGAAGCAGTTCAAGGGCTAAGGAGGAGAAAAATGAAAGCACCTCTCAGTTGGCTGAAAGATTATGTAGATATCGACGTGACTGCGCAGGAACTGACCGAAAAGCTTTTTTCGTGCGGTCTGGAAGTGGAAGAGCTCATCTATGTGGGCGCGGAGATCGACCGCTGTGTCGTAGGAAGGATCGAGCATATCGAAAAGCATCCCGACGCAGACAAACTTAAAATCTGCAAACTCAATTGCGGCGGGTTTGGCAGCGATATTCAGATCGTGACGGGCGCGGATAACGTCAAGGAAGGGGATCTTGTTCCCGTTGCGCTGGACGGATCATCCCTGCATAACGGTGTCAAGATCAAAAAAGGTAAATTGCGCGGCGTGGAATCCTGCGGGATGCTCTGTTCGGGCGAAGAGCTTGGTATCAACGACGATTGGTACGAAGGCGCCGAAGTGAACGGTATCCTCATTCTGCACGATGATGTGCCGCTCGGCACGGATATCAAAAAGGTTGTCGGGCTGGACGATTATATTTTTGATATTGCCGTCACGGCGAATCGTCCCGACTGCCAGAGCGTATACGGATTGGCGCGCGAAGTTGCGGCGGTGCTCGGAAAAACGCTCGCGCCGCTGGACCTTGGATACAAGACGGGAGAATTCGGTACTTGTGACCGTGTCAGTGTGACGGTAGAAGCGTCCGATCTGTGCCCGCGCTACATCGCGCATTATGTGCGCGATTTAAAGATCGAAAAATCGCCGCAGTGGCTGCGCCGCCGTCTGGCGCTGTGCGGATTGCGTTCCATCAACAATGTGGTCGATATCACCAATTTTGTTTTGTTGGAGCTTGGTCAGCCCATGCACGCGTTTGATCTCGCACACGTAGAAGGAAGCAAAATTTGCGTGCGCCGCGCCAAAGACGGCGAAAAGATCACGACGCTGGACGAAAAAGAATTTACGCTCACGGGCGAGAACCTTGTCATAGCGGACGGCGAAAAGCCGGTCGCATTGGCGGGCGTCATGGGCGGACTCAACAGCGGCATTTCCGAAGACACAAAGGAAGTTCTCTTTGAAAGTGCAAAATTTGAACGTGCGAACATTCGCAGAACGTCGCGCAAACTGGGTCAGAAGAGCGATTCTTCGGCGCGTTTTGAAAAGGGCGTGGACGCCTATACGACGGGGATCGCGATCAACCGTGCGCTCGATCTGATTGAGGAGCTCGGTTGCGGCAAGATCGCAAAGGACCGTTTTGATATCGGCATGACGAAAATCGAGCCCAAGACGGTCAAGACGAGCGTGTCGCAGATCGATGCGATCCTCGGCATCGAGGTCCCGAAGGCGGACATTTGTGATATATTAAAGCGCCTGAACTTCAGCGTTACGGCGAAAGGGGATGCGCTGACCGTCACGGTGCCCGCGTACCGCGAGGACGTCGACGGGTATCCCGATATTGCGGAGGAAGTCATCCGCATGTACGGTTACGATCACATTGAAGGAACGTTTCTGAAAAGTGCGGCAGTCACGAACGGCGGACTTTCCGCACAGCAGCGCTTGGAAGAGCGTGCCAAAGCAGCATTGCGCGGGCAGGGGTATTGCGAGATCATCACATATTCCTTTATTTCCCGCAAAGATTATGAGCTTATTCGTATGGAAGACGCACTTGCGGGGGCGATCCGAATCCGCAACCCCATCGGCGAAGATATGAGCGTCATGCGCACGACGCTTGCGCCGTCCATGCTTTCCACGCTTGTGCGCAATGTGCGCCGAGGCAATGAAGCGGCGCGTCTGTTTGAGCTTGCGCGCATCTATCTTGCAAAGGAACTTCCGCTTTCCCAAGATCCGGAAGAACGCAAGACGATTGCCGTCGGATTATATGGCGCAGGCGAAGATTTCTTCTCGGCAAAGGGTGCGTTTGAGGCGGTCGCAGACGAATTCGGGTTGCATTTTACCTACGTGCCTGCGCAGAAGCCCTTCCTGCATCCGGGAAAGACGGCGGAAGTGATGCTTGGGAGTGTTTGCGTCGGGTATTTGGGCGAACTTGCCCCCGACATTGCCGAAGAACTTTCCGTCGAAACGGCGCTGTATTTGGGCGAACTTGATTATGCCGCCATCGAAAAATGCGCGGGCGGCGCTTTGAAATATCAGCCGCTCCCGAAGTTTGCGGAAGTGCGGCGCGATCTTGCGCTCGTAGCAAGCGAGGAAGTTACCTGTGCGCAAGCGGAACAGGTGATTCGCGAGAGCTGCAAATATGTGACGCGGGTGCATTTGTTTGATGTTTATCGCAGTGCGCAGGTTGGGGAAGGCAAAAAGAGCATGGCGTTTTCGCTGACGTTCACGCCACACGAAAAGGCGATCGCGCCCGAGGATGCGGACGGTTACATTCGCCGCATTGTCAAGTCGCTTCGTGAAAAGCTGGGAATGGAGCTTCGCTGAAACTTGATCGATGGCATATCATGAATGCGTTACAGCAGCGGGTCTGCAATGTGCAGATCCGCCGCTGTTTTTTGTGATTCGTCCGAATTCGTGAAAATTCGCTGAAAAATGCGGAAATTCTTGTGCGTGCGCCTGTTATACTATGCTGTGAAAAAATATGCATCGGAGAGGGAAGACGTGGCACGCAAGATTGTAATTACGTCGGGAAAGGGCGGCGTCGGAAAAACGACGATCGCCGTCAATCTGGGAATGCGGCTTTCCGCAATGGGGGAGCGGGTCATTCTGGCGGATACCGATTTTGGGCTAAACAACATCGACGTCGTGTGCGGCGTAGAAAACCGCATTTCGTACGACATTGTGGATGCGATTGAGGGGCGGTGCCGTCCAAAGCAGGCGCTTGTGCAGCATCCGGAGTATCCGAATTTGTTTGTCCTTGCATCCAACCACACGGATCCGGGGAAATACATATCGCCGCAGGCTGTGAGGTTGATTTTGGATGGGCTTGCTTCGCGCTTCGATTATATTTTGATCGATTCGCCGGCGGGTATCGAAGCGGGCTTTCATCGCGCGGCGGCTTCTGCGGAGGAAGCGCTCATTGTGACGACGCCGCACATCTCTGCGCTTCGCGATGCGGACAAAGTTATTTCCGTGCTGAAAAGTTATCGCCTGAAAAGTATCGATCTTGTGATCAACATGGTACGCGGAGATATGGTCGTGGACGGAGAAATACTTTCCCCGGGAGAGATTTCGGATATTTTAAAAATTCCTCTGATCGGGATCATTCCGCAGGAAGACGGCGTCTTTTTGGGCGAACGCGGCCGCTCGGGTGCGCAAAAAGCCTTCAAATATCTGGCAGATAACATTGTAAAGGGCACGCGCAAGATTTATAATGTCACTTATAAATATAACGGATTTTTCGGGAGCATACGCCGATCATTGAAAAAGAGCTTATAAAATCTGCAATAGCGGAGGTCAATATAAAATGAGCGGAGCTTTGGTAACGCTCAGCCAGACGATGTTGAAAATAAAATCTGCAAGGAGGACGGAAACGGTCGTGACCGCTGCGATTTTTGCGGCGCGGCGGGGGATGCTTTCGAGGACCGAATACAGCGGATCCCATAAGAATTGCATTGCAAAAGTAATGAGTGCTCCCCACAGAATCGTTTGGTCGAGGGAAACATATCCGAGCAGGGATAGAGTTTTGTACGAATAATCCCAAAGCGCGGCGTGGCAGCCTTTGTCGAAGAGGAGTGCAACAAAAAATTCGACGGCGGTGGGTATGAATGCCGCGGCAAGAAAATACAGCGCAAACAGGCCGGTTTGCGCCAAAATCTTGCCTGCGTTTTCGAGATTTTTAGTCTTTTCAAACAAGGGGCGCAACCGCCCGCCGCGAGGGGTTCCCAAAAGAAGATAGACAAAAGACAGACAAAAACCGTAAATGGTGCAAAAGGGCAGCGTTAAAAAGCCTCGGTCGCAAAGGTCGTGCCATCGCACGAGGAAATACAGCTGTTCGGCACACCAGCCGATGAAGGAAACGGCGGCGAACAGCAAAATGAGCGTATACGGTTGTCGTTTTACGGTGTTACGGATGTGCGTCTGCATTTCAATGAACAGTGTTTGCAAATTCATGCGTTCCTATGTGCGGGCAAACGCAAGGAGAACTGATACATTCGGATAGTATTCCGGGGAGGAGGGAACAGTGCACAGGCTGACAGAAAACGCAGCGCGGGCGCGGCGCATATTGGAGCGGGCGAATGCCCCGCTGCCGCCGGAATGCGAGCAGGTGATCGTGCGTGAATTGCAGCGCACGCTTTCGGCATATTTTGAATTGCGGGGAGAGATACGGGTAAAGATCGAGCGTACGGACGCATTGCACATCACCGTCGAAGCGGTCGCGGACGCGGCAAAACCGTTCGGGGTTTTCGTCGAATGATGTTCGGCGATTTTCGAATGAAAAAAATCAACATTTTGTCATTTTGATTTTACAAAACACACAATATATTGTATTTTTTTAAGATTGTTGCAAAAGCGACAGTTTTTTTTTGTAAACGTGATATAATAATAACAGATCAAAAGTAAAGAGGGCACTCGGATGCAGGTAATCAAAAGAGACGGAAGCGTAGTTGAATACGACAGGGCAAAAATTGCGATCGCGATCGGCAAAGCGAATGCGGAAATGGAGCGGGAAGAGCGCGCTTCGGGGGAAGAGATCGAGAGCATTCTCGAATACATCGAAAGCAAGAAGAAAAAGCGCATGCTCGTGGAAGACATCCAGGACATTATCGAAGAGAAGCTGATGGAGCAGGGGCATTTTGCGCTTGCGAAGACGTACATCATCTATCGGTATAATCGTGCGCTCGTCCGCAAGGCGAACACGACGGACGAAGCGATCCTGAGTCTGATTTCCAATGCGAACAAAGACGTAATGGAAGAAAATTCCAACAAGAATGCGCTTGCGGCGGCGACGCAGCGCGACCTCATTGCGGGAGAAGTGTCCAAGGATCTGACCAAGCGTGTTTTGCTGCCCGAAAAGATTTCCAAAGCGCATGAAGAGGGGATCTTGCATTTTCATGATGCGGATTATTTTATTCAGCCCATTTTCAATTGCTGTCTGATCAACATCGGGGATATGCTGGACAATGGCACGGTGATGAACGGGAAGCTGATCGAAAGCCCGAAAAGTTTTCAGGTCGCTTGTACGGTCGTGACGCAGATCATTGCGGCGGTGGCTTGTTCGCAGTATGGCGGGCAATCGGTGGACATCAGGCATCTCGGGAAATATTTGCGCAAGAGCCGTGTGAAATTTGAAAACCATTACCGCAGCACCTGTCCCGAGCTTTCGGACGCAGAGATCGGCAAGCTGGTGAACGATCGGATCCGTGACGAGCTGAAGAGCGGCGTGCAGACCATTCAGTATCAGATCAATACGCTTATGACCACGAACGGGCAGAGTCCGTTTGTGACGCTGTTTTTGTATTTGGACAAGGATGACGAGTATCTCGAAGAGAATGCGCAGATCATCATGGAGATTTTGCGCCAGCGTTACGAGGGGATCAAGAACGAAAAGGGCGTATATGTTACGCCTGCGTTCCCGAAGCTCGTGTATGTTCTGGACGAGATCAATTGTCTCAAAGGCGGAAAATACGACTACATTACGGAATTTGCGGTGAAATGTTCAGCTAAGCGGCTGTATCCCGATTATATTTCGGCGAAGAAAATGCGCGAAACGTATGAAGGCAACGTATTCAGTCCGATGGGATGCCGTTCCTTCCTTTCGCCGTGGAAAGACGAAAACGGAAATTATAAATTCGAAGGGCGTTTCAATCAGGGTGTCGTATCCATCAATTTGCCGCAGATCGCGCTTGTGGCGAAGGGTGACGAGAAGAAGTTCTGGGAGCTGTTTGACGAGCGGCTGGATTTGTGCCGCGAAGCGCTCATGTGCAGGCATCGCGCACTGCTGGGCACAAAGTCGGATGTTTCGCCCATTCACTGGCAGTACGGTGCGATCGCGCGCCTTGACAAGGGCGAAGTGATCGATAAGCTTCTTTTCAACGGGTATTCGACGCTTTCGCTTGGGTACATCGGGCTTTACGAAGTCACGAAGCTCATGACGGGGGTGGCGCAGACCGATCCCAAAGGCGAAGAGTTTGCCCTGCGGGTGATGCAGCATATGCGCGATAAGACGGATGCATGGAAGAAGGAAACGGGGCTGGGCTTTGCGCTGTACGGTACGCCTGCGGAATCGCTGTGTTATCGCTTTGCGCGTATTGACAAAGAAAAGTTCGGCACGGTCGAAGACGTCACGGACAAAGGGTATTATACCAATTCCTATCATGTTGACGTTCGCGAGCACATCGATGCGTTTTCCAAATTCTCGTTTGAATCGCAGTTCCAGAAGATCTCTTCGGGCGGGTGCATATCATATGTCGAGATCCCGAACATGCAAAACAACCTGGAAGCGATGCAGGAGATCGTGCGTTTCATCTACGACAACATTCAATATGCGGAGTTCAATACCAAGAGCGACTATTGCCATGTCTGCGGGTGGGACGGCGAGATCATAATCAACGATGACAATGAGTGGGAGTGCCCCAATTGCCACAATAAAGATCATAAGAAAATGAACGTTACGCGCAGAACCTGCGGTTATTTGGGCGAAAATTTCTGGAATTTAGGCAAAACCAAGGAGATCAAGGCTCGCGTACTGCATTTGTAAAATAGAACGATTTTTCTTTTAAGAACTTCAAAGAATATGAATTACGCGAATATCAAAAAATACGATGTGGCGAACGGGGTCGGCGTGCGGGTGTCACTTTTTGTCAGCGGTTGTACGCATCGTTGCAAGGGATGTTTCAACGCCGAAGCGTGGGACTTTTCGTACGGAAAACCGTACGACGAGAGCATAGAAGAAGAAATTTTGCAAGCGCTTGATCACGAATATATAGCCGGGCTTTCTCTTTTGGGCGGCGAACCTTTCGAACCGTGCAACCAGCGGGCGCTTTTGCCCCTCCTTCGTAAATTTGCGGATAAATATCCGCAAAAGACGGTTTGGTGTTATACGGGTTATACGTTCGATACCGACCTTCAAAAAGGCGGCAGGGCATACTGCGAGGCGACGGACGAAATGCTTTCTTTCTTGGATATTTTGGTAGACGGCGAGTTTGTCGAGCCGCTCAAAGATCTGAAACTTCGGTTTCGCGGCTCATCCAATCAGCGCATTATCGACGTGAAGCGTTCGCTGGCGGAAGGGAAAGTGCGGCTTTGGAAAGACGGCGCGTATTAAAGGCAAAGGGCGGGCTATGCTCGCGGAAAATACGGGAGAAAAGTGTATGCAGAAAGTAACGTTGCGGATCAAAAAACTGTCGGCGGAGGCGAAACTTCCCACATACGGCACCGAATTTGCCGCGGGCGCAGATCTTTATGCGCTTACGGACGGCCCCTTGCAGATCGGCGCGGGAGAAACGGTGCTCGTTCATACGGGCATTGCGGCGGAGATTCCCGAAGGATTGGTGGGGCTTGTCTATGCCCGCAGCGGCCTTGCGAGCAAAAGGGGGCTTGCGCCCGCGAATAAAGTGGGGGTCATTGATTCCGATTACCGCGGCGAGATCTGCGTGGCTTTGTATAATCAGTCGGGAAAGGAACAGACGATTGAACCTTTCGAACGTGTTGCACAGTTGGTGATCGCACCGTATATAAGTGCGGAATTCGAGGAGGCGGATGCGCTTTCGGATACCGTGCGCGGAGCGGGCGGATTCGGTTCGACGGGTTCAAAATAATTATTAAAAAAATTTGAAAAACTATTGTAATTACGGAAAATTCTGCTATAATAACTAATAAGAAACCCAAAAGGAGAAAACAAAAATGGCAAAATATGTTTGCAGCGTCTGCGGCTATGAGTACGACGAAGCGGCGGGTGATCCGGATAACGGCATCGCGCCCGGCACGAAATGGGAAGACATTCCCGAAGATTTCACTTGCCCTCTCTGCGGCGTAGGCAAGGATATGTTCAACGAAGAGTAATGAAAATTCCGCGGATTTGAAAAAATCCGCGGAATTTTATTTGACAAACGCTTTTAAGCGTGGTATAGTATAAAAAATAAAACAAACCGATGAGGCAGAAGAGTACTTCGAATCAGGAATGTAAAGAGAGCTTTTGGCTGGTGGAAAAAAGCGATTCTTTTCGGACGAATGGACTGCCGAGGGCATCTTCGAGCTTGCTTTGCAAGGGTAGCGGATGACGCGTCTTTCGCGTTACAGGAAGGGAATATAACTTTTAAAAAAAGCGTATTCTGTAATGAGGCGGCAATGTTTTAACTTTGCCGTGAAATCGGGTGGCAACACGGTTCTCTCGTCCCGAACGAGCGGACCGTGTTTTATTTTTATGTGCGTCATTTCGGGAAGGCGCGCAAAATTTCCGAAAAGAGGTATTATTATGAAAAAGATTCTTGTATTGATCGTTTCCGCACTGCTCATGTGCGGCATGGTATTGGGTGTTTCGGCGTGCGACAGCCGCGTAAAAGTGCGCGTATTGCAGTATGCCGAGCACGGTTCGTTGGATAATTGTTACGAAGGCATTGTTGCCGGCCTGGAAGAAAAGGGATACGGCAGCGACGTGATCGATATCACGCGCATCAATGCGAAGGGGAGCGAGAGCGACAATACGACGTATGCAAGCTCCATTATCAATGAATCGCCCGCGGTTGCGGTCGGCATTGCAACGCCTTCCGCATATGCGCTCGCTTCGGCTGCGCGCGGGGATGTTCCCGTCGTGTTCACGGCGGTGTCCGACCCCACGGCGGAAAGCGCAAATTTCGAAGCGTTCGACAATGTGACGGGCTCTTCGGACAAACTTCCCGTCGAGAGCCAGCTCAAACTCATTACCGACTTCTTTAAGACAAAGGATTCTGCGCGCACGGAAGCGGTGAAGATCGGCATTATTTACACGCGCACGGAGGCGAATTCCGTTTCGCACATTGCGGAATTCAAGGCACTTGCGTCGCAATACAACGTCGAGATCGTGGAGGCGGTTGTTGACACGGCGACGGATATCCCTTTGGCGATCGATTCGATCATTGCGCAGGTAGATTGTTTCAACAACCTCACCGATAACAACGTTGTGCAGAATTTGGATACACTATTGGACAAAGCGGATGCCGCGGGTAAGCCCGTATTCGGCAGTGAGATCGAGCAGGTGAAAAAGGGATGCCTTGCGAGCTGTTCCCTCGATTATTTTAAACTGGGCAAACAGACGGGATACATGATCGCGGAGATCCTTGGCGGTAAAAGCGCAAATGATATTGAATTTTTGTATCTGACGGACGGTTATTCGGTGGATTACAATTCAACGGTTGCCCAAACGCTTGGCTTTACGCTTCCTTCCGATTATGAAGGCGCAAACGACGCGGCTGCATAATTTGTAATAAAATCACAAGAACGTATCGATGAAAATAAGCACGTGTCTGCGTGTAAGAGGTTAAAAATGTTTTTTTTGAACCAGACGAGTACGATTTTGCAAATGGGATTTGTTTATGCCATTGTCGGGCTCGGCGTATATATCACTTATAAAATTCTGGATTTTCCCGATCTTTCGGTAGACGGAACGTTTCCGCTTGGAGGAGTCGTTTTTGCCGTGCTTTTAACGGCGGGGTGCCCTTGGCCTGTGGCAATGCTTGCAGACTTTGTCGCGGGCGCGCTGGCAGGGTTGGTCACGGGCGTTCTGCATGTCAAACTCAAAATCAACGGGCTTTTGTCGGGGATCATCACGATGACGGCGCTTCTGTCCGTGAACTATCTGATCGCGGGCGGACCGATGGTCTCTTTTTCGCAGGAATCGACGCTTTTAAACAACGCATTTCTGAACGGATTGGCGCGCACGGCAGCGAATTTTATGCAGGCGTTTTTCATTCTGCTGTTTGTGATCCTGTGCAAAATTTTGCTCGACTGGTTTTTAAAAACAAAGAGCGGTTTTATGCTTCGGGCGACGGGCGACAACCCGCAGCTCGTAACGCAGATGGGAAAAAACACGGACAACTATAAAATGCTCGGTCTTTCTCTTGCGAACGGACTTGTTGCTTTGGCGGGCAGCCTATATTGTCAATACGGTTCGGTATACAATTCAAGCATGGGAACGGGGACGGTAGTCATTGCGCTTGCATGCGTCATAATCGGTTGCGTGATCGCCAAACATATCCGCGTCATGGCGAACACGACGGGCGTGGTGATCGGAGCGCTCTTGTATTATGCGATCCTTTCTGTCGCGATGCTCTTGCTGGGCAGTGATTATACGAAACTCATTGTTGCGGTGCTGTTTGTGATCGTGTTGCTGTTTGACAGCGGTCTGATCGGAAGGACGGTCAAAAACGTTTTCAATCGCGGTAAAAAACAGCGCGGGGAGGCGGAGAAAAATGCTTGAATTGAAGAATATCCGTAAAGTATTTAACCGCGGTACGCCCGACGAAACGGTGCTGTTTGACGGGTTTGATTTTTCGGTCAAAGAAGGGGAATTTGTTTCGATCGTCGGTTCCAACGGCTCGGGCAAAACGACGCTTTTAAATCTTGTAAGCGGAACGCTGTTTCCCGAAGAGGGGCAGATATTCTTAAAGGGTGAAGACATAACTTCGCAAAAAGAATTTGTGCGCGCGCGGCGCATCGGAAGGGTATTTCAGGATCCTTCGCGGGGCGCGGCAAACAATATGACGATCGCGGAGAACATGGCGATCGCCGAAAACAAAAACAAACGGTACGGACTTTCGGCGGGTTTGAGCAAGAAGCGGATCGAGGCATACCGCGATTTATTGCATCCGCTGGGGCTGGGATTGGAAGATCGGATGAATGTGCCGGTCGGTGCGCTTTCGGGCGGACAGCGCCAGATGCTCACGCTGACGATTGCAACGATGACTCCCATCGATCTGCTTTTGCTGGATGAGCATACGGCGGCGCTCGATCCGAAGACGGCGGAACAGGCGATGGAGCTGACGGATAAGATCGTGCGCGAAAAGAAGATCACGACGCTGATGGTCACGCACAATCTTCGCTTTGCGGAACAATACGGCACGCGGCTTTGCATGTTCGATAAAGGGCATGTAGTTCTGGACGCGGCGGACGAACAAAAGAAGCGGCAAAAGGTAGAAAATTTGCTTACTTTGTTCAATGAGATCTCCATCGAATGCGGAAATTAAATAAATCAGAAAACCGCCGCGCAAAGTTATCCGATTTTGCGCGGCGGTTTTCTTATGAGATGGATTTTTAAATTATTATATGAAAAGATTTGACATGGGAACGGATTTATTGTATAATCAATACGATTTTCAATGAGGGAAACATAGATGAAAGGCGACGACGGCGACAGTAGCGCCGCAAACCCAACAAAAGAACAAAATTTCGGAGCATAAGGCATAACCGTATAGGCTATGTCTTTTTGTGTTATAATTTTTTATAGGAGGCGTTTTTCCGAAGAGATATGGAAGACAAACACCGAACAAACTGGCACGCGATGTCCTTTAAGGAGGTCGAGAAGGTTCTCGGAACGAGCGAAGAGGGGCTGAGCGATGCCGAAGCTGCGAAGCGGCTTGCCGAATACGGCAAAAACACACTGCGGCAAAAGCCGCCGAAGAGCGTTTGGAAGATGATCTGGGAGCAGCTGACGGACGTGATGGTGATCATACTTTTGATTGCGGCGGCATTTTCGCTCGTCATGTATTTTCTGGAAGATGAGGGGCTTGCCGAATGCATCGTGATATTGGTTGTCATAGCGTTGAATGCGACGATCGGGGTAGTGCAGGAAAAGAAGGCGGCGAATGCCTTGGAAGCTTTGAAGAATATGACGGCTCCGACGGCGCGCGTAATGCGGGAAGGGGAAGAGAGCGTCGTCCCCGCGAGCGAGCTTGTGCCCGGGGATATCGTATATTTGGAAGACGGGTGCATTGTGCCTGCGGATATCCGCATCATACAGGATTCCAATCTGAAAGTACAGGAGGCGGCGCTGACGGGGGAGAGTGTTCCGTCCGAAAAGGACGGCCCGACCGTGTTGGCGGAAGACGCGCCGCTGGGCGATCGCGTGAACATGGCGTACAGTTCCTCGGTCGTGATGTACGGGAATGCGACGGGCATCGTTGTCGGCACAGGTATGAACACCGAAGTCGGAAAGATTGCAAATCTTTTGGACGAACAGGACGATTTCGATACGCCGATGAAGCGCAAGCTCAACTCGGTGGGGAAAGTTTTGAGCCTTGTCGGGCTGATCGTCTGCGTTCTGATCTTTGCGATCGGGATGATTCGGGACGGTTGGGATGCTTGGGTCAATTACATTTTTATTGCTATTTCTCTGGCGATCTCCATTATTCCCGAAGGGCTTCCGGCGACCTCCACGATCATCATGGCGCTGGGTGTACAGCGGATGGCGAAACAGAACGCGCTTGTGAAAAGTCTGCCTGCGGTAGAAACTTTGGGAAGCGCGTCGGTGGTTTGCTGTGATAAGACGGGCACGCTTACGCTCAATAAAATGACGGTCACGTATGTTGCAGTCGGGGACGATTTTTTGCGTGAAAGTATCACGAGTGCAGCAGACGTATCCTCGAAATATGACAGGGAAGTCTACAAAGATCTGTTGAGCGGCTGTGCGTTATGTGTGAACGCGAAGAAAGATCCGGACAATCCCGAAAACATATTGGGGGATCCGACCGAAGGGGCGTTGGTGTTCTTTGCGGAGAAGTTCGGCATTGACAGCGAGGAATATGAAAAGGAAAATCCGCGCGTGTTCGAACAGCCGTTTGATTCCGACCGCAAGCGTATGACGGTGCTCAACGATATGGGCGGAACGCTGACGGCGTACACGAAAGGAGCGGTAGACGAAATGCTGCCGCTGTGCGCGAAATATCGTACGGCGGAAGGTGTTCGGGCGATGACGGACGCGGATCGCGAGCAGATCCTCAAAGTCTGCAACGGAATGAGCGGAGAAGCTCTGCGCGTGCTGGGTTTTGCAGTGCGGGAATGGAAAGAAGCGCCCGAGGACGAGAGTGCGGATCTGGAAACGGAAATGACTTTTGTAGGCGTTGTCGGGATGATCGATCCGCCGCGCAAAGAGGTTATCAAGGCGGTAGAGACTTGCCATGATGCAGGCATACGCGTGGTCATGATCACAGGCGACCATAAGGTCACGGCGATGGCGATCGCAAAGCAATTGCATATATTCCGCGAAGGCAATACTGTCATTTCGGGCAGCGAGCTGGATGATATGAGCGATGAAGAGCTGGACAAAGCGGTAAAGAACTGCGTTGTTTTTGCGCGGGTTTCGCCTTCGGATAAGCTGCGCATCATTCAGTCATTAAAGCGTACGGGCGAGATCGCGGCGATGACGGGCGACGGCGTAAACGATTCGCCCGCGCTGAAAGAGGCGGATATCGGCGTTGCGATGGGAATTACGGGTACGGACGTCGCGAAAGACGCGGCGGATATGATTCTTCTGGACGACAATTTTACGACGATCGAGCATGCGATCCGCGAAGGGCGCCGTGTGTACCGCAACATTCAAAAGGTCATTCAGTTCCTGGTGGCGGGCAATATTTCGGAAATACTGATTTTGCTGCTTGCCGTTGTATTCGGTTGGCAGATGCCCATTCTTGCCGTGCACATTCTGTTGATTAACCTTGCGACGGATTCGCTGCCCGCAGTCGCGCTGGGCATCGATCCGGCCGATTCCAATGTAATGAAACAAAAACCGGTCAAGAGCGGTACTCTGTTCGAGCGCGGAATGATTTTCCGCATTGTTCTGCACGGTCTGTTTATTTCGGCTGCGGCGCTGGCGACATATGCGATCGGCATGGGCGGCAATTTCTACAGCGGAGACGCGGATTTGCACAATCGCGCGATGACCATGACTTTCATCGTATTGTCCCTTTCGCAGTTGGCGCATGCGCTCAACCAGCGTTCCAATGTGGATTCGGTATTCAAACCCGGCCAAGGACATAACAAATATTTGTTTGGAGCGATGGTCATTTCTACGGCGATCGTCGCTGCGGTAGCGTTCATACCGGGGGTAAAAGATTTGTTCAGTCTTGTCTATATAGGATGGAAAGACTGGCTGATCTGTATCGGGCTGGCATTGTTTCCGCTGGTGGCTGTCGAGATATCCAAAATTTTTGTGCGTATCCGCCGCAACCGCGCACATGCGCGCGGCGAGGAAATCGTATGATAAAAGTCGCGGAACAAATTTGACAGGAAAGAAAAAGCTTCCGTTTCGGCGGAAGCTTTTTTCAGGCATAAAGGGGAAAAAGCGGCGCATACTGCATACGGAGGGGAATATGTATTGTCAGATCAACGAACAGGAATCGGCGGCGCTGGCGCGTTTGTTTATTGCGGAATATGAGGCTTGCCTGCGGGCACGCGATTATGCGGCGCATATTTTGGATGCGTCCTTTGCGGGACGGCTTCAAAAGCTGGCGGACGGGCATGCGGCCCGATTCGGCACGCTTCTTCGCGCATTGAAATGTGAGAGGGGATTCGGGGAGGAACAAGCGGATGCAAAGACCTGAAAAGACGGAAATTTTGGATGCTCATGAAATAGTGATCGGGCTTGTGCAGGCAGAGCGTGAGCTTTTAAGATGTTATGGGGCTGCTTTGGGGGAAGGGCTTACGCGGAGCATGCGGGAGGCAATTTTGGAATGCATGTCCGACGCGGCGGACAGCGTGAGCGCGCTGTTGGAAGAAAAAAATTTCTTATTGGGGGATGAGTCTGCGAGCGGCGAAGATTTTGCAGAAAAATTATATAAAGATGTTGAAAAAATGCAAAAAAAGCTGATTAAGACGGAGTGCTGAGCGATTTGCTTTGTTTGAAGCGGCAAAGGCGCAGGTTTATAAAAACAAAAGGACGGCGGACATGATATGCACCCCAAAAGTTGGACAGACTTTTGGAGGTGCATATTTTTATGGCAAAAAAAGGAAATAAGCAGAAAA